>NZ_BMGT01000003.1:600000-900000 GCF_014640335.1 Edaphobacter dinghuensis
CTTCTTCAGAACTTGAAATCTTCTCTCTCGGATTTTTTCCAAGGAAGACCTCAAAACATCAGCAAACAGCGTGTCAAGTCCCAAAGCTATCTAACTCAAACAAAATAAAACCAATAGCCTTTGCAGGTGAGTTTCTCCCAATTCTCTACAATTTGTTTGTCATTCCCGAAGGGAATCTGCGTTTACTCGAATCACCCAAGCAGTAGATATTCGCGGTAAACCATTCATAAACAGTGATTTACCATCAAGTCTTTTTGAATGAAGACTTTGCAAAATATCCCTTTTATTTTGAAGACTTTAGCGGGGCATAAATATACTTGGCTAACCCAAGGGGGTTATTTGTTTCCGTCTTTCGACCCACGACCAAACACGTACCCTAATGCTGATGTGGCTGCGGCAAGGGATAGATGGGCTTCTGATGCCCAGAAATCTGTCTTGCCCGTTCGGTATGCAACAAACCAGAGTCCTATCGCTGTTCCAAATCCAAGGACGATCATTACAAACGCAATGACGATTGCTGCATGGGACTCGCTGCCGAAAACTTTCCCAAACCATCCCAATTCAGCGTGCAATCTGTTCAGTGCATGTTGGTTTGCAAGCTCTAAGCGCCTCGTTTCTTCTGCGGTACTCAGAGCCGAGTCAAGGTTGGATGATGGGATTTCAACGGGGGGAACTTCAGGTGTTTTATCCGCAGCAACTACGGCACTGAGGGCTTCGTCTCTTTCAGATGCCATATAGATTTTGAAGCCGGAATGTGGCCACTTGCTCCGAGACGGCGAAGATCCTAGCGATGCTGGAAACTGGAAGAGACTTATACTCGTCCACCATTTGCTTCGGCATCAGCAGATTGGCTGCAAATACATTTGCCTCAGTCTCACGCCTGTCCTTGCTTTGACGCTTGGGATCACGCCAGAGTACTTTATAGGCTTCCGACTTCGCCCACTCAGCGTGCATTATCCGGTGACCGAGTTCATGGGCGACGGTAAAAGTTTGGCGAACGCCAGCCTCATCCGCATTTACGAGAATCTGATCCTCAGAAGGATCATATAATCCAGCAACTCCTTCGCTCTCGCCACTAAAGTGGACGAAGCTAACCCGCACTCCAATATCATGCGCGATTTCCACAGGGTTGACAGGAGGTTGATAGACGCCGGACTCGTTCAAAAGACGAATAGCTTCACGTTCGGCAAGACGATAATCAGGCTTGATTAGCTTGGTTTCGAACATGTCCACTCCTCCTCCTGCGGGATCAATCTACTAGTTGTATGTTAGCACGTCAATAACATTGCAGCCAAGTTTTCCACAGGCTCGCCATGCAGGCGAAAGGTGAATTAAAAGCGAATAAAATAAGTACTTGACTAACCCATTGCTTGACCTTATTCTGGGTTAGTCAAGGTGAACGAAATGGAAATGCCGAAAACCCTAATCGAAGCCATCAAATACTTCTCTGATGAACAGACCTGCATCAATGCGGTTGCGTCCCTCCGCTGGCAGGATGGAAGCCCGATCTGCCCAAAATGCAATGCGACTCAAGAGAAACGCAATCACTACTGGCTGGCCACTCAGAAGCGTTGGAAATGCCATGCTTGCCGTAAGCAGTTTAGTGTCAAGGTTGGAACGATCTTTGAAGATAGCCCAATTGAGTTGAGCAAATGGATGTGTGCTCTCTGGCTGCTCGTCAATTGCAGGAACGGTGTCAGCTCGTATGAAGTTGCACGTGATCTGGATATCACGCAGAAGAGTGCTTGGTTTGTCCTACAGCGTCTGCGGTTCATCCTAAAAGACGTGACGATGGAGAAGATGGGAGCTTCCGGTACGCCTGTCCAGATGGACGAATCCTTTCTCGGAGGCAAGCCGAAGAACATGCACAAAAGTCGTCGGCTCAAACTGAAGTTGGGCATGAACGGATATGCAGAAAAAACGGCAGTATTTGGGATGATCGAGACTGGCACTCGTCAGGTTCGCGCTCAGGTCGTTCCCAACGTTAAACGGGTAACTCTACAGAAGGCTATTCTCGATAATGTTGGATTTGGTTCCACGATTCATACCGACCAGTGGCCCGGTTACGATGGCCTAGCGGCGCAGGATTTCGTTCACGCGACTGTGAATCACATGGAAGAGTATGTAACCGCTGGTGGCGTACACACTCAGGCTATTGAGAATTTCTGGAGCCTTCTAAAGCGGGGATTGAATGGCACGTACGTAGCAGTAGAGCCGATGCACTTAGATCGCTATCTGGATGAACAGATGTTTCGCTTCAACAATCGCATCGGACACAACGATGGAAGTCGCTTCATCAAAGCTCTATCGCAGGTAGTAAACCGTCGCCTTACCTATGCTGAGTTGACGGGTAAGGAGGCAGGCTCAGAAGCCTAAACACGGCCCTTTGCGGGGCCATAGACGAATCGAGTATGAAGAGAAGGCTTCGTTGCTTTGGAAGCCTGGATTGCGGCGCGGGAGGAAACCGCGTCAGCCGTAGCGATCTTTGACAGCGCATCTGTGAATGTCTGAGATTCCCGTGGTGGCAGCCCCGAGTTTTTCTTAGACGAACCTGACGTTGATGACATATAACTGTCCTCTCGGCCTTTGCCGACGGATGGCCTACCTGAAGTGTATCAAAGAGGGCTAGTCATGACTAAGCAAGGCGAAAACACGGCATTCACGCTCGTATTCCGCAAGGGACTCGCGGAGCGGAACCGTCTCCCGATTGAGCAGGTCATAAAAACCTTGCAGGAGTTTCAGGAGATGATTCGAGAAGTGGGACGTCAAGTTCAACGCCGCAATGGCGTTGAGAATGCTGATGGAGACTTCGGCATTGAACTGCTTGCTTCCACCACAGGACTTGTGTTCCGGAAAGGAAGCGTTAAAGCTAATGCCGCTGCTACTCGCGATCTAGCTAACGCCCAAGAAACATTGAGCCTCATCTACAGCAACGTTCGCTCCTACTCTAAACCCGTAGTTACACAAATGGAGCCAACGGATGCTGTCATTGCTAGGCGAATGTACAAAATTGGCGAACTGCAACGCGAGGCGAAAACAGAACTTGCGGTGGTGGTAAAAATACACGAGCAGCGAACGAAGACAGCCACTCTCACCGAAAAGGCTCTGGTTAACCTGGAAACCGTGAATGCGCCTCAGATGCGTGTGGGCGGCATTACGCTCTATGGGAGGTTAAGACAACTCAATGATCGAAGCAGAGAAGAAGAGGGTGGCAAATATTTCTGGGGAGAATTGCACACTGATTCGCATGAGAAGTGGCGGTTGCGTTTCCTGAGTAACGACGTAGGTACAATCACACGGATGTTCCGTAGTCAGGTAGTCCTAACCGGAAACGCCACATACTTTGGCGCTCAGAGTCCGCGTCTGGATGTAGCTACTATTTTTCCTGATCCTCAACGCAATTATTTGGACGCGTTCGCTGAATTGAGCGCGGCTGGAGATGCTATGTTCGGCGATGCAGATTCCAGCGATCTACTAAAGGAGCTGCACGGGTAATCATGCCAAGACCTGTTTACTTCGACACGAGTGTTTTTCTTGAAATATTCGCTAAAACCGGCAGCCACAAACAGTCGATTTTCAATCTTCTTGCTGAACTCCACGAAAACAAGGTTGTGATCTATACCTCAATTCTCACAGTGCAAGAGGCAAGCGTTCTCACCTATCGACGGGGTCAGATTGTCCATAATAATCATGCACTTATCAATAAGATGGCCCGCATATGGGGGATTGATAGGCAGATTGCTCTTACAACGGCCAAACATGAAGCAGACATAAGGGACATGTTCAAAGGTGCGAATGATGAAGAGGAAATGAAGCACCGTAGACGATGGGACTGTTTCCATATAGCTACGGCTCAGGTGCGAGAATGCACCCACTTGTATACGACAGACAGCGGGATGATGAAGCGTAAGAAGCAACTATCTATCCCGGATTTAGAGATAGTTTATCCCAAGCCAAATACGCCCACCTTGAACTTTCCCCCTCCCGGCCCAATTCTAATAAAGCCTTCTCCGTCAGCCTGATACGGGCGTGGTTAGTCAAGTATATTTATGCCTTTAGCGGTATAGATAGGGAGGGGGTAGGTTATCGCGGCGGTGGGGGCGGTAACAACGGTTCGACATCGAGCAACTGTTGGAGCGTACCGCGCTCCTGATCGGAGAACTGTCCGCGGAAGCGGTCTGAATTGAGCGTGGCCTGACGCTGAGCAGGAGGCATCTCTCGCAGATCGCGGAAGGCGCGCGCGACCATGCGGCGGCGGTCCATCGGAAGTGCGCCAAGTTGCTGCATGGCTCCACGAACCTGCTGCCGTTGTGGCGGACTGAGACGCTCAATGGCTTCATTGTGCTCAATCATGCGGCGACGCTGATCGGGAGGCATGCCGTTGAGCTGGGTCAACCGGTCACGCAGATGCTGCTGGGTCTGCGGCGGAAGCTGGCGAAAGCCGGGCTCGTTTTCAAGGGCGCGCTGCTGCTGGGCAAGCGGCATGTTGCTGTGGCGATTCATCCACTGCTCCAGATGCTCCTGGTTTTGTCCTCTTTGTCCTTGGTTGGGGAATGCGCGCATCTCCCGCTGCCCACCGCCGCCGCCAAATCCGCGACGCCCACCACCGGGTGGTCCCGCGAAGGCCGCAGAGCAGCTTGCGAGCACCAGAACAGCCAGTGCTGACTGGAGCACACGTCGGAATTTGGCCGAGAGCAGCATGGGTCTTAAGGTTGCAGCGTTGATGGACTGGTGAAACAACATTTTATTCTGAAACGGATATGGCTAATGTATCTCCCTCATAGTAAATAGCTGCTAACTGCTAGGAAGGGCACCGGAGTTGTCGTTGCTGGAGTTGTCATCCTGTAAAAGCAGATTCATCGTCTGCAAGGCTTGGTCGTTCTTGTCGAGGATCTGAAGATCATTCACAGTGGCAGAGACCTGCGCCTTGGCCGGATGCGGGAAGCCGGAGAGATCGGCGAAGGTTCCGCCGGCGATCAAAAAGGCTACGGCAAGGGCTCCGGCAACTGCCGGGCGGAACTGTCGGCCAGTGTTGAACAGGAGGCGGCTTCGCATCCGCTCAAACCACCCTGCAGCGGGCAGCTCCTGCTCTTCGCGCAGGCGAACCGCCAGCTTCTGGTCAAAATAAGGAGAGGGCTCCGGCGCCTGCCAGCTATCGAGCAGGGCAAAGGTAGCCTCCAAAGATTGGAACTCCTGATTGCAGGTAGAGCAGGACTTCAAATGCTCGCGAGCAGCAGCATTGCCCGGTGCAGCCGGGTTGAGCAGAAGTTCCGGGAGAGCGGATTGGCAATCGTGGCAGATCATGGTGATCCTTTCCGGGTGTTGCTTTTGTTGAACGCGTCGAATAAGTGCCATGCGCGTCTGTTGGTTCAAATAAACGACTTCAGTTTGTCCCGCAATGTTTGGTACGCGCGGAAGAGTAGAGATTTTGTGGCCGACTCGCTCAGCTTGAGCACGTCGCCGATCTGTTTGTAGTCCATGCCTTCGTACTTGTGCATAAGAACGGCCATGCGCTGCCGTTCCGGGAGTGCCATTACGTGTTGGCGAATAGCGTTAAGCCGTTCCTGGCGGAGCAGGTTGGTCTCGGCTCCGGGAGTGCTGTCGGCCACATCGGGCGTCATTCCGGTTTCGCCGTCGGTCTCATCCAGATAGACCATGGAGGCGGTCCGCTCATGCCGCGTATCGCGGGCATGGTTGACGCCGAGATTGGTGGCGATTCGGTAGAGCCATGTGCTGAACCGGGCTTCGGCGCGGTAGGTCTCGCGTGAGCGGTAGACCCGGAGAAAGACCTCCTGGGCAAGCTCCTCTGCGATGGCCTGGTTATGGACCATGCGGTACATGAAATGAATGATCGGCTTGCGATATTTCTGGATAAGAAAGTCGAAACCGGCCATATTGCCGTCGCGGAGCGCCAACATGATGGCGGCATCGTCCATCTGACCGAAGTCGCCTATTGCGGGATGAGATTCCACCGCCTGGAGATTTTCAAGAAGCCTCGGACTGATTGCCAGCGTAGCCATATCGTCCTTAACCCCATCTTCGCCCGCGGGTTGCGCTTCTTCGTCAAATTCCGGTAAACTCTCGCCCTTCTTGCCCGAAGCAGAAGGTGCCACAGAACCGGAAGCGCCGTGCTGGGGTGGGATAGCGGGCATGATGCTTGGTTATTTTACCGCTGTAGTAGGGGGATGGGGAGAGGAGAAAGCGGCTATCTGGCTGACCGGCACAACAGATGATATTCTTGATAAACAGGTTCGCAGGAAGGACTTTTGGTGCTTCCAGTGCGAACGGGCGCATAACTCAGCGGTAGAGTTCCACCTTCACAGGGTGGAAAAGTACAACGTAAGGCTTTTAGAATCAATGTCTGTTGGAATTGGCTTCAAAGTAGTTTCAAAGTGTCGAAGGCCCGTCAACCAGATTATTTGCACGGTCGCTTAGCTCAGTCGGTTAGAGCGCCTGCTTCACACGCAGGAGGTCGTAGGTTCGAGTCCTACAGCGACCACCATTCCAGCACATCTTGTAGACATCACGGGTGCAACTTCCCCGTTCTGCGTTGCCAGTCCTGAAAAGCCTCTCACTCTATAGGCAAGGGGCTGGAAGTATTGCGCTGTGGAATTACGCGTGCAATTTTGTGGATATTGCTATGGGATGGTCAGGATGTGCTGGATGTCCATGGTGCGTTGAACTTTTTAGTTCTCCTGGGCTACCTGCTTTGAAGGGCTGCTAACGCAGCCCTTTTCATTTGAACAGGAAACTTCAATGTACATTCTTTACGCGGAAGAGTCGGGAAGTATTGTCAATATTGGAGAACAATACTTCGTTCTTGCGGGAGACCATTGCTGAAAAGCACGGATAAAGGCATATTGTTTATTGAATTTCAGATTTTAAACCGCTTTGCGAGCGGTCACGATTTGTAGCCAGATTTTTCTGAAAGGAGAAAGCTTGTTTCGCTCGGCTACTCGAAATCTGCGCCTCTCTCTCCTTATTTGCTTCGGTCTGACCGCAGTTGAAGCTACGGCCTTGTCCCTTACCCGACATAGCGTTGTGGCTGGCTGGATGGTGGATTTTTTCTTTCTCATTCTGACTCGAGCCCTGCTGACTACAGCTTACGTATGGCGGGCGATGAAAGCGGTATCCCTTCGAACGCATTGGACCCTTATTGGAAGTGGAATGCTTCTGGAGGTGATTGCGCTTTCGATGGAGGCTTGGCTTTTTTACAACTCCACTGTCCTGCACAACTCCCTGAATGTCGCTTCTGATTACGCTAACCTGATGCTTTCGTTCGGTACGGGTGTTCCGATTATTATCCTACTCGCCTTGCCAAGTAGCGGGAAACAATACTCCAGAGCCTTTTTCTGGATTGATATGGTGCAAGCGATCCTTTGGGGATATATCGTCTATCTAAAACTATTCGGTGTCATTCCATTTACCCATACAGCCATTCATCCAGCATCGAACGAAACACAGATTATCTTCAATGTGACCACTAGCGTGGCCATGATTATCGTTGCATTTTTCCGTTTCACCAGTGCCACAACAATCGATGAGAAGAATTTCTTCCGATTCTTAACAATTTTTCTTGTTATTAGTGATGGAATGCTAAATCTGCATGATATTGTGGCAGGCGGATTTACGACAGCATCTTATTATGACCTTCTCGGAACAATCCCAATTCTTATTTCAGTCATGCTGGTGCTGGCATTGCCGTATGAGACGCCTGAAGGTTCAATACCAAAACCGCCGGGAAAAATTGCAGAGATCTTGAATATAGGCTGTCCCTCCCTTCTTACGCTTATGCTCATGGGCGCCGGTGTTGACGCCATGACGCGTTTCTTCAACTTTGGATTAGGAGTGGTTGCGATTGGGTTCACGCTCTATCTCATTCGTTCTGTCATCATCCAGCGTAATCTTGAACGATCCGAGCGATCCCTCAAAGAAGCTCGCGACGAGCTTGAAGCCATTTCATTAACCGATGCACTCACTGGCGTCGCCAATCGACGCTGCTTTGACGACACTTTCGTTGCAGAGTGGAGCCGTGCTGTACGCACGAGAAACCCACTCTCATTGCTAATCATGGATATCGATCACTTCAAACATCTGAATGACACTCAGGGTCATCAGGCGGGGGACGACTGCATCGCCATGGTTGCCAAAGCGATTCACGGCTGTTTGCCACGTAGTGGCGATCTTCTTGCGCGATACGGAGGCGAGGAGTTCTGCGTAATTCTTCCCACAACGGACTCCACGGGTGCACAAATTGTTTCCACCAAGATGTGCGAGACAGTTATCAGCCTTGCGATTCCCAACGAAACATCCGTCGGTCCGCATGTCAGCATCAGCGTTGGTATTGCCACATGCTATTTCCCCACACACCTGACCTCGCATCAATTGCTTGAGGCGGCGGACAAAGCACTTTATCGCGCCAAGAAAAATGGAAGAAATCGAGTTGAAGTTGCACTTACCTCTGTTTTGCTCTGAGCTAAAACATCTTTACAGGTTTGCTTAATCTCCTATCGAGGAACCTGCAATGCATGTTGCTACATAAGTTTCATTGCAAAGCTCTTGCGGAAAACTCCAAAGATAGGCGAAGACGGCTGGTCGAAGCACTTCAAGAAAATCTGACTTTTGGCAGATTGCTATGTAGTTGCAGAATTTGTATCGTGCTGCCGAGCCAGTATTGGTTCCTTGTCTCCATCAATAGGTGCATCTATGAAGCGATCTCACGATTCGCCTTATAAATTTCCTCACAAAAGGAGTTACACATGTGCATTCTTCCGCAATCAATGAGACGTTTTTGCTATGTCATTGTTGTTGTAATGCTTATCCACTCCTCATTTATAGCGTATGCGTCTACTCCACCTCATTTTCTTATCTATGACAATACCTTTTACCCGAACTCACAACAGGTTTTTGATTCTGCTGGAGCATTAAGGGCAACTGTTATGTATTCGCAAGCAACCTGGCCTGGCACATGCACAAGCACAGGCTGCCCAAACGCTCCGACAGAGACGCAGCTCAAACAAGATTTAACAGCCTATGTCAGCGAATTTCACAACAGCAACGTCATTATTTTCGATTACGAAAATCTTGTCCTCAGCGCAGAAAGCTCAACTGGTGCAGCCAATCAGGCGGTAGCTTTGTTTCAACAGCTTATTGCGTGGACTCGGCAGGTCTATCCCAATGCAAAGATCGGAATGTACGATTACGACTACAGCAGTACATATTCGCCTAATAATTCCAGCGGTTATAACACCATCCGAGCTCAATTATTCAACGGGTCAAGTAGCTCTTTCGACTTCTTTGCTCCAACCTTGTACCAAAGGTGGTCGACTCATACTGCATGGGATCAAAATCTGGCTGAGGCAATCATCAATGACTCCGCTATCAATCAAGCAAACGGCCTAAATCTTCCTATCTATCCTTATATCTCCCCTTATGTAAATGGAACCTATACGGGCACACTTCTGGCAGAATCAGAATGGCAATCTGAGCTTACCGATTTGGTCAATTGCGATACACCTTCCAGCTCGGCCTGCAAAACTATTATGACAGCGGTCACACCTCCATCTGGTACATGCTCAGCTTCGGGCAGCACTACCCCATGCACTGCAATTGGCGGAGGAATTCTTTGGGTTGGCGGGAGTTCAAATATTTCGGCAACAACTAATTGGGTTCAAGATCTCACTGGGATTCTTTCACCCGCGATAAATACCAATGTGACTTATCAGATTAGAAGCGTTGGACAGACCGGCACATGCGTTGATATAGGATCAAATGGAAATCCCGTCGCAAATCCCTGCTCGCCAAGCACTACAAGTCAAATATGGAAATTTGCATTGGCAGGAACAGATGGAACCTTTACGATCAACAGCTATAGCTATCAGCGTGCAAACCCTGGAAATAATCAAGCACTAGATTCTGCTAACGGGTCTTTGGGGTTAGCTACAGTTGCATCCGGTGGTACCCCCTCTGCGAATGAAGAATGGCAGGTTGTATCTTTGGCCAACGGATATTATGAGTTGGTTGAAACGGGTGACTATTCGACGTCAGGAAATACGGATAGCGAAGAATGTTTGGTCTCTGGAGGCGGAGGCCAATTAAGTACCTCCATCTGCAATGGTGGTGCTGATCAGGAATTTCAATTATCTTTTGTTGCCGCCAGCGGTTATGTTGTTTTATCCGATACAGCTGACGCATTCATTCAGGGCGGCGCAGATGCAAACACAAATTACGGTACCTGGAGCTACAACATCGTGGAAGGAGCTACAGGTATTTATGCACGGAAAGCATATATTAAATTTGATCTTTCTGAAATTACCGGAACAATTACATCCGCCACTCTTTACCTCGTTCCTAACATTGTGACATGGATCGATACAGATGCTATTTACAACGTCGCAGACAATACCTGGGTACAAACTGGAATCACATGGAATAATGCTCCAGCATTCGGCACTACTGCGATAAATACCTGGAGTGTGTCTCCAGCCAGCGTTGGACAACCACTGCTTTTGGATGTGACATCTGCGGCCGTTTCTGCTCAAAGTGCCGGATTATTTTCTTTAGGAATACAGGCCTCTGGCGCAAGCAATTATGTAGGCTATGCTTCTCAGCGCAATGGAACCGCTTCATATCGGCCATTACTAGTTGTAAGCGTGCAATAAGTAAGCAGTTATATTTATAGCGCTTTCAATTTTTGAGGTTGGCTACTTGGCAATTGAAAAGTAGCCTGCAGCGGCTGGTTAGCAGTCGCTGCAGGAGTTATTCAAGGCTATTAGAACCGAAGATTAAGCCCTAGTTGCAAATGCCTTTCTGTAGTTAATGTACCTGTGCTAGTAATTGAACCAAAGTTGGTGGAAGTAATGTTGTCGTTGAAGGGTGCCCAACTCACAGTGTTAAAGACGTTGTAGGCATCGGCGCGAAAGCCAAGGATCACGTTTTGCGAGAACGCGAAATCCTTGCTGGCCGAGGCATCGAATGTATGGAAGTTTGGATCGCGCAGTGCACCGAAACGCGAGGTCCCAAAGCCTGTGGTGAGCTCATCTCCAAATGCGCTGGTTCCATTATCGTTACTTGTAAAGATTGTATTTGTAGTCGTAGCGTGTCCGTTAGTTGCAGTGGGCAATGTCTTGACGGACGAGTATTCGGCATTTGGATTAATCGTAATATGGTTTGGGTTCGTTGGACATGAGCCGGTGAAAGTTCCCGTTGGCGTGGCATTGCTTGAACTTGTTGCACCCGCCATACCAAACCGATTGGTTGTGCCAGTAACCACTTGAATGGTTTTACTTTCACAACTCATGGGAGTCGTCACATAACTTGCCATTGGAGCTGCGGAAGGATCCGTGCCTAACCAGTTTGCGAAGGAGCGGTGTCTGATCTTGAGCGGACGGTACTGATTCGCTCTCACAACGTTATTTCCTGCCGTTCCATTCACTAGATAGTATCGGTTGGAAAATACTGTCTGGGGAAAACCGGTATGCCAGTTTCCAGAAAGTGAGGCCTTCCATCCGCCCAGTAGGGAATCTTCGAAACCGTTAAAATTTTTCCCGATTAATTTCCCGCGACCTATTGGCAACGTATAAGTAACAGCGAAAGAGATGATATGAGTCGCATCGAAGTAGGAAGGTCCATAGTCGCCTGCTAAATTGTTGCTGTCCTGCGGATACGCATTAGCTGACCCCAAGACGCCACTTGAACCATAATATCCCGGACTGTCCGTCATCGCTTTGCTATATGTGTAATTAAAGATGAAGTCCAGATCGTGAGTTGCATGTTGTGTGAGCGTGGCTTGTAAAGCGTTATAGTTCATCACGCCCTCGGACTCAGTGTATTGAACGTTATGGTTGGCCATAGCAGGAAGAATATTTGCCAGAGGAGAATCACAAGGCGTAGCTCCGGGGGTAAGCGAAATGGTCGAGCAGTTCGCCTGGTTCAGGCCAAGAAGATTCGCCAGATGGTGACCGTCCTGACCGACATATCCGACCTGCAATCCCATGGATCGGTTGAGCTGATAAGCCAGAATCAGATCGAACTGTTGGACAAGAGCTGGTTTAATATTGGGGTCCCACCCAATCAGGTTCCCAGCAATATTGGCTGGGGTAATTGCAGTAACTGCGGGGTAACCATTCGTCATCGCAAGAGGTGTGGCAACAGCGGTTTGAGAGGCACTATAGACGAAGAATGGGTTTTGGGTCATGCGCTGGTTGGCACCGAGACCTTCCATGAAATTCGTGATGGCATATCCGCCGCGCACCACAAAACGATTCTCAAGACGTTCTGGTGCGTAAGCAAAGCCAACACGTGGCATAAATCCTCCCCAGAATGCATGTACAAGAGAGCGGCTCACACCATTTTGACCCGCAAAGCTGATAGCGCCAGTCCAGGGATTGATATTACTTTGTCGGTTATTTACCTCATACATCGGTTGGTCATATTCCCAACGCATGCCGAGATTCACTGTCAAATCTGGCCTCAGTTTGTAGTCATCTTGAAAGAAGATAGCTGGGCGCCATTGACGCATACCCCAGCGTCCAGCGCTGTTACCGATCGCAAACGCAGAAGCTTTATCGACAAGAAAATCGCTCCATGCGCTACCTGTCGATAGAGTCGTGTTCGTTGAATTACCTGAAAAAGTCCAAGAGCCGATCGGACCTGTGTTTCCAGAATAATATCGATTTTCTTGATAGCGAATCGCTTGTGCTCCGAACTTCAAAGAATGCTTACCGATGAGCCACTCCACTTTATCTCCGTAGGTGAATGCGTTGACAACACCATCGGTAGCTTTTCCGCCGCCGCCTGCACCCCAGCTAGCATTTAAGGGACTTATTCCAGAGAGACTAATGCTGGGCATGCCGGGAAAAACCTGGGTTGGTCCTGGAATTCCAAGATCTTTGTTTCCGTTAGTACCGATAAGGCCGGTTATATCGTCCGGATAATTGGTGTAGCGCGTTCGGCTGAAGCCTATACGAGCTTCATTCACGATGTTTGATGAAAAGGTATGTGTCCAATTCACAACGAATCCGTGATATGGATACGAGCCGTTAACAGGAGTATCGATTGGAATTAAAATCTTAGTCGTGGCTGAACGATTATCCACTTGTGTATAACGACCGGAGACAATGTCTCTTTCTGTGGTCTTCCAGTCCAGCTTTACGTCTCCCTGATTAATAGTGGTACCGTTACGGACAAGTCCCTCATAGTTGTCACCAGAAGAATTGGTAATGCAGGGACCATTGGGAGAACTCCGCAAATTGCAGGCAGGGAAAAGCTCCGGATGCTCTAATAGAAACTGTGCCGCTGGATTCGTTACGGGATAATTTTGCAGCGTGATGGGATCATATGCCATGCCAGTCCCTTTTAAGCCAGCTTGACCAGTCATATCGAGATTTGGATTTCCGCCGATGGCGGGATCAGGCTGATAGCCAAATGATTCAGTAGTCTGATGTTGGCGAACACCGCGATAATCGACAAAAAAGAACAGCTTATCTCTCCTGATAGGTCCGCCTAGAGTTCCTCCAAAATAGGCGCGGTTCAATGGTTGGCGCGTCACAACAGGAGTATTATGTTTTGCTGCCCAAGCATTGGCATTCATCAGAGTATTCTGGAATTGAAAGAACGTCTCACCGTGAAATTGATTGGTGCCGCTCTTAGTCGTCATCACAACCTGACCACCGTTAGCGTTGCCGTATTCAGCCGTATTGTTACCAGTAACCATACGGTACTCCTGCAACGAGTTTCGCGAAGGCGTATAAGCCATCCAGTTGTCAATGGCATCATTGATATCCAACCCATCTAGAGTAAAGTTGTTCGCCTGCTCGCGGTTTCCGTTCACGTTGAAGCTTGGATTACTGAAGCCTCCTGGATGTGAGATATTGTCATAACCCGAAGGCGTAGGTTGAATAGCACCCGGCGTTAATAGGCCCAAGGTCATGACGTTATCAGAGACCAAGGGAAGCTGGGAGATCATTCCAGCACTGAACGTTGTACTCAATGTGGAATCCTGCGTGTTGATTACAGGTGGTAGTGTGGAAACGGTAACGACCTCATTAACCGATCCAACATCGAGCACGACATCAAAGCGGGCGTCCTGTCCACCTACGAGATGAAACGTATCGATAGCAGCCTGCTTAAAGCCTGTGGCAGCAACTGTGAGCGTGTAATCTCCGATTGGCAGAAATTGAATGCTATAAACACCAGATGCATTCGTTTTTCCGGGAAAAACAATCCCGGTTTCTTTGTTCTTAACCTCGATAGACGCGTTGGCAATAACATGGCTACTTGGATCAGTAATGGTTCCTGTCACTGATGCTGTGATTGTTTGAGCAGATGCGTTAGTCCATAGCGTGAAAAAGGTTATGACAGTCATACAAAACATGTATCGAAGGGGCTTATTTTTTTTTAGTATCACCTTGGGTTGATTCATTTGGGTCGCCGATCCTCCCGCAAATTAAACACATTTCCCCTTTCGGAAGGGGTGGGCTAATCCTAGTAAATCCACCCGATGGATCGTCAATCTGTCAAAAGTAAGAATTCGTTTTGTACAATACCGATGAACGAAAACAATGAAGTAGCTTGTGCCGGCAATGGCAGAGATTCCAATGAACGATCGAGATCGATTAGTTTTATCTGCTCTCATCGTCTTATTCATCACGATGTTCTTGGTATGCCCGCCGCGAGCAACCGCTCAAGATGAGGTCTTGAACGACTATGTTCAGCGGGTTTGGCAGGTGCAAGATGGACTGCCTTCTTTCAACGTTCAAACCGTTGCTCAGACTCCTGACAATTACCTGTGGTTAGGTACAACCGGCGGTCTCGTTCGATTTGACGGCGAGAGTTTTACCGTCTTTGGCCCAACAATAGATCCTGCGTTCAAAGTAGAAAGCATCGCGAGCCTTATGACCGCTCGGAATGGAGATCTTTGGATAGGTACGGGTGGAGGTGGACTTGTGCGATACCGGCACGGGCAATTCATTCGTTATTCCGCTGGTGATGGCTTCGCCATTAATTTTGTTCGCAGTATTCTCGAAGACAATAGTGGCCGTATTTGGTTTGGCACATACGACGGACTGTTCTATCTCGAAGACGGCAAGCCACATCGTTTCCAAAAAGCCGGCCTCCCATTAAAGCCCACGATATTCACGATGACGAAGGATCGCTGGGGAGCAATCTGGATCGGAGGTGAACAGCTTATTCGCATCTATGACGGTACTGCCGTCGTAATTCCCGCTCCCAAAGACTCTCCCAGAATGGAGATTGCGTCTCTGGCATTTCATGAGAACACTCTTTGGATTGGGGGTACGTCCGGTCTCTATCGACTTCAGCTCGACCCTAAAAGTGCTCCTGGGCAAATGATCAAAGCGCCCGCAAACGTGGCGATGATCCGCACACTCCATGTTTTTCCGGATGGCGCACTTTGGATTGGAACGATTGGCAACGGAAGTTTTTCATATAGAGAAGGCATTTTGCGACGACTTGTTATGCCGGGACCTTTGCCCAGCAATGTCATTTTCTGGATCTTTCAAGACCATGGAAATAACATCTGGATGGGAAGCCAAGGTGGACTAATAAGACTTACTCCATCAAGAGTATCTGTGCTTCGTCTGAGTGGTGCGAGTAAGGTTGATTTCCAGACGCTTTATTCAGATCCAACCGGACCACTCTGGGTGGCATCATCCCAGCTATTTAGTATTGAAGGTACTAAAGCAAAGGAAGTTAAATTTCCAGGAATTGGCACAGCGCAAGTGTCGACCATGCTGCGCGATCAAGATGGTTCTCTTTGGATAGGAACAAATAATAACGGTTTGTTTCATGTTAAAAATGGGAGTTTGACGCACTATGGCGAGAAGGACGGTTTAAATAACGGTAACATCCGAGCTCTTCTGCAGACCAAGGATGGAGATATCTGGATAGGGACCGGATCTCGGTTGAACCGATGGCACAGTGGGAAATTTGAAACGCTGCTCGCCAAACCCGGCGGCAATACACCAAGTGGCCTACACACACTCTTTGAGGATTCAAGAGGTAATCTTTGGATCGGAGCCGACCAAGGGCTTTTCTTATGGAGAGATGGGCACTTCGTGATCAACGAGGCAACTGAAGGACATATTCAATCACAGGTATGGTCAATCTTTGAAACCTCAGACCATACTCTGTGGATTGGAACGCTCGAAGATGGACTCTTCCGCTGGAAGAATCACACACTCACCCACCTAAACATAACTAACAACCTGCTGCCAAACAGAATTTATTCGATCCTTCAGACAAAAAACGGAAAAATATGGTTCAGCAGCCCAGATGGTATTTGGGCTATCCAGCAAAATGATTTGGATGCCTTGGCAGATGGCAATCATTTTTCGCCGCCGGTGCAGTTTTATCGTACGTTTGATGGCGTCTACAGCGCCCAGTTGTGCGGTGGTTACATGCACTCAGGCGTGCTCCGTTCCAATGGTGATTTGTGGTTCCCAAGCTTGAATGGTCCGGTTCGAATAGCCGCCAATCAACAAAATTTGCCGAAAAATGTTCCACCAATTGTGTTGCGTCGTGTGTTGGCTGATGGGCAAGAAAAAGTGGTCATGCCCACCATTAATCTTGGCACACACGTAGCCCAACTTGAACTCCATTATGGAGCTATTGACCTGCAACCACAGGATGAGCTGCGATATCGATATCGCATGGAAGGATTCGATCATCAATGGGTCAATGCGGGAGTTCGCAGGGTGGCCTACTATACGAATTTGCCAATTGGTCGATATATTTTTCGGGTCCAGGTTTATAAGCTCGACTCGCCTGGCACGGATTCAGAATTCTCACTAGCTTTGATCCGTAAGCCTCCCTTCTATCGCACATGGTGGTTCTATACCTCTTGCTTAATTTTTGTAGTGTCAATCGCATGGCTCATTTACCGCGACAGGACTGAGCGTCTTCGGGAACGGTTTCGGGTTGTCCTGCAAGAACGCAGCCGTGTCGCACGCGAAATGCACGACACCCTACTTCGCGGATGCACGAGCGTATCCAGTCTTCTCGAAGCACTTTGGATCACTAGGGCCATCCCGGACGAAGCAAATAGCGTATTGCTCGATTCAGCGCGGGTGCAGATGCACTCTACCATCGAGGAAGCACGTCAGGCTATATGGGGGCTTCATCAAAGCAAGATGCCGAGCGCCGACATAGCCTCATTACTTCAGGAAATGTCCACTCAGTTGGAACAGCAATTCAACGTGCCAATTGAATATCAAGTCTTAGAAAAGCCAAGACGAATTCACCAGGAGAAGTCGCATCACCTACTCATGGTGACTCGTGAAGCTCTATTCAATGCGGCAAGGCACGGAAATCCGACTAAAGTTAGATTGACAATCCACTTCGACAAAGATCAGATTCGTATTGAAGTTGAAGATAACGGTATAGGTTTCACAATGCCTTATGAATCAAACCCTAGAGGAAGAAAACACTATGGACTCTCCGTAATGCGAGAGCGAATCGAAAGTATTGGGGGCACCTTCGATGTGATAACAGAAGCTGGTCATGGAACCCGCATTTTAATTACAGCGCCGCTTGGCCGTATGCCCATAAATGATGACGTGGATATTCTGCATGGATAACAAAAACAAAATCAGCATTCTTGTAGTTGACGATCATCCACTTACGCGAATTGGCGTTTGTGCCACAATTAACTCGCAAAATGACATGTTCGTCGTGGCCGAGGCTGGTACGGGTGAGCTTGCCGTTGAAGAATTTCAAAATCGTAAGCCCGAAGTTATCCTTATGGACCTGAATCTCCCACGCATGAGTGGAGTCGATGCAATTCGAGCAATCCGCAGAGGGCCTTCTGCGACGAAAATTATCGTTCTCACTACCTATGAGGGAGATGAAGATATTTATCAAGCACTAAAAGCGGGAGCAGAAAGCTATCTCATTAAGGGCATGTCGCATGAGGTCCTTCTCGATGCTATTCGCAGCGTCAGCACCGGAGAGCAGTTCCTTCCACCGCCCGTAGAAAACGCTCTTCTCGGCAGGACGCCTGAAGCAACACTTCGGCCAAGAGAAAAAGAAGTTTTACAAAAGATCGTTGCTGGTAAAAGCAATAAAGAAATCGCTTCTGAGCTCAATATTAGCGAAGGCACTGTGAAATGCCACGTCAGCGTCATTTTTGTTCGGCTTGGAGTTACGGACCGCACGCAAGCTGCTATCGTAGCTCTGCAACGCGGATTGGCGCATATCTAAAACCTTATTTGCATTCGTTAGCATCGAGTGGAAACGCCTTGCATAGGCGACGTTTGCTTAAATACTGAAATCGCATCAAGGAGTTAGCTCCACGACGTAACAATGTGATGCCAATATTTGGCGCACCATCCTTTGCCGCACCTCTTAAAGATATTCATTTATTTCGCACATGCATTTACTTATCACAGCAGCTCCAAAGTGGTGCTCTCTCCTTGCTTATATACACATTCAGACGCCCCGGGATTACAGTCTCAATGGTGAAGAATCACTATCTTTCTAAGATAATTTTGGTGTTAGGATTTTTTCTTTTTTATGTTGCTCCAATAAATGCTCAACGCATCTCCACCGAATTGTCTAATGGATGGCGATTCACAAAAAGCGACGCCGCAATTAGTAGTGATACTAGTACATGGCAGATCGTCTCAGTGCCTCATACTTGGAATCTCCTAGATGGCGAGCATAGTCAGCCGCGCGATAGTCTGGGGTTGGCAAAATCGAAAGGTAAGCCGAAATCTGAGGTGCCGATAAATCCCTATTATCGAGGGCCAGGGTGGTATGCGCATTCACTTGACGTTCCCGAAGCATGGCGTAATCGCCGCGTATTTCTGCAGTTTGAAGCTGCTTCTACCGTAGCTGATGTTTATCTCAACGGAGATCATTTAGGCTATCATCGTGGAGCGTTTACTGCTTTTGCCGTCGAACTTACATCGAAATTACTCTATGGTCGCAGCAATGAAATTCGTGTGCGTGTTGACAATCGGCGCCAGGAAAATGTAGCGCCACTTGCAGGAGACTTTAATATGTTCGGCGGCCTATATCGCCCCGTTCATCTTTTGGTTACAGACAAAGATTGCATTACTCCGCTACATATGGGATCACCCGGAGTTTTTGTAAGCACAAGAATACCCGATATATCGCATGCTGTAATCGACGTACGCTCAACGCTGTCTCTTTCAGGCAAGGACATCGATAGCCTCAGGCTTCGTGCAGCCATTCTTGATGCTGCAAATCGAGTTGTAGCGACATCGATGAGCAGTCTCTCAAAAGATCCTTCGGTGCTGCAACGTCTTACACTGCTTCATCCACACCTGTGGAATGGTATTAAAGATCCATACTTGTACTCACTCCATGTTTCGCTAATTCGCTCGAATAAAATCATCGACGAAGTCATACAGCCAATTGGCATACGCACCGTAGCTATTACGGAGTCGGCAGGCTTTCTTCTTAATGGAAAACCTTATCCTATTTATGGAGTGGGGCGTAAACAAGAGAGATTATCCGATGGATGGGCACTTACTGCACAGGATGAGCTTAGCGACGCGCAAATGATTATCTCAATGGGAGCCACGGCGGTTCGTGACGCTCATTACCCCATGAGCCAAAATTGGCATAATATCTGCGACAGACTTGGCCTTCTCCTGTGGGATGAAATACCTTTCGTGAATGATATGACTAACTCCGCGGAGTTTGCAGCAAATCTACACGAACAGCTACAGGAGACGATTTTGCAGTTAAATAATCATCCTAGTGTTTCTTTTTGGGGGCTGTTCAATGAATTAAAGAAAAATCGTCCCGGGCAGGATGACCTCTTGCGGAGCCTGAAGGCACAGGTAAAGAACCTTGATACGACACGGCCCATTGTTGGAGCTTCAAACCAACCGAATGCCTCTTTCAACAAGATCCCCGAATTTATCGCATTCAACAATTACCCCGGCTGGTATGGAGGGACGGTATCAAACTGGACATCTTACATAGCTGAGCGCTATCGCGAGGTCGGCCATCGGATTGCCATCAGCGAGTATGGAGCAGGTGGTGCTGTAACACAGCACCAGGAAGGCCCTCCAACAAAACCTTTATCCAATAGCTATTTTCATCCAGAAGAGTACGAAGATTACGTACACGAACAGCTCTATCCGCAGATCAAGGACAATACTCATTTATGGGGAACATTCGTTTGGGTGATGTTTGATTTTGCCGCCAATGAACGAGATGAAGGCCCGATGACAGGTATTAACAATAAGGGGCTCGTCACACATGACCACCAATTACCCAAAGATGCTTACTTCTTCTACCAGGCAAACTGGACAAAGAAGCCCATGGTCTACATTGCCTCACGACGTATGATCGAACGCCTTCAATCCGCGACAGACATACATGTTTACTCAAATATGTCATCGGTTGAACTCTTCGTAAATGGACGATCATTTGGTAAGGGACAAGCAGATAATGTACATGTTTTCCGCTGGAAAAATGTCATACTTTCTCCCGGAAGAAATCATATTCAGGCGATAGCCTCCGGCGCTGGAGAATTTCGAGAGGACTCATGCGACTGGATCTTATTAGCGAAGCGGGAAAGCCATTCCGTACACACAGGCAAAAACAACAAAATGTAGCTTTCTGATTTATATTCTGTTATCTCGGTCTTTCCCCTTACATTGCAATAAAGAGAGTGATAACCATGAATGGCGGTAACCATGCCAAAACCGCAGATAACTCTTTTAGAATCATCAAATGGCTGCCTGAGATCATCTTCGCACGCTGGAAGTCGTAGGTTCGAATCCTGCTGTGCCCACATATAAATCGATCGGTTACGCCCTTCTGCTCCAGGCATTCGGGAGCTAAGAGCCATTCGTTCGCGCTGCGCCTGCATCTATATGATGTCATGGTTGTCGAAGACAGCCGGAACGCTGCAGTGCACGTGATGGTAGGTGGCACAGAGATTGTTTGCGGTTATTTTGATTCACACACAGGTAGGTTGATCCACCGCCTGCTCGAATCGGATCTGCACGTTCCGCTCTTGCTTATTGACATGAGGTATCTCTCCGTAAACCGAATCCAAACTTGAAGCCAGCGAGAATCACGTTTAGATCTCCGTTGCTCCTTACCGCGTGCTGAAACGTAGCCCGCGAAAGAATGTTTCTCCGCGAGCCATGTCTTTACTTCGGACCAAGCACGGTCAGTGTGAGTTGCATCGTATGCGAAATAGGCGTCGTGGAATTCGTCGAGGTTCCTGTCGCGGTGATCGTGATCGTGCTGGTGCCAGGAGCGGCAAGCCCAGACGTATTCGAATTGTTGCTGGAACCGCAACCGGCTAGTCCAATCACTCCTAACATCCCAAGTACACTCAGAATTCGTAGAGCGTTTAGAACTCCGTATTGTTTGCGCTTTCCAACCGGAAGGATGAGAAACAGTCCTCCAACCGGAAATAACAAGCCAGCGAGAATTCTTGAGCCGGAGGAACCCCCTTGCAGGCGATTTAGTTGACCAACTACAGGGGATGCGGAATTGGTGTTGAGCGTTAGGGTGATGTAATTCGGCACGCTGCCAGTTCCATCCACTGTGAACCCAGCGGGCGAAAAAATACAAGTGACGTTCGCAGGAAGGTTGTTGCACGAAAGCGAGACTGTTCCCAGGAAGTAGTTGATCGGCGTCAGAGAAAACGTCGTTTGCTGCGTCTGTCCGGGAGCAACCGTCACAACCTGCGGAGCTGCTGTTGCCGAGAAGTCCGGGGAGGGACCGCCACTGGTGACTGTCAGAGTGCCAGGCGCCTCGACGAACGTATAGTTCGCCGCACCCAGGGTTCCCTGATTGATTGTGATGGGGTACGTGCCTATCGGAGATCCAGGGACTGCCGTCGTCGTGAAGCTCGGATATCCGGCGACCGAGGAGGATGTGTCTCCATTGACAAAGCCGCTCAATGTGGCGGTAAAAGTTGGGTTAAGCACATTGTTGACTCGCGACACGCTATTGGCTGTCACAGTCAGCACGGCAGGTGAAACAACGATCTGCTGTGCGACCGGGGACGCTGCGGAGTAGATGCCCTGTCCCGGCTGACTGGCCGTTACAATTACCGTTCCTGCACCGATGATGTTTAGTATGGCACCGGAGAGGGTTGCAGGCCCGGAGACCTTGTAGTTTACCGGGAGACCTGAGGTTGAACTCGCAAAGAGGCTGACGGGGCCGACACCGTAGGTCTGTGCCGGAACCTGGGGGAAGGTAATCGTCTGCGAGGTGCCCGCAACGATGGTAAGAACACCGTTGACGAAACTGAAGGTGTAGTTGGTAGAGGCGAGGGTTCCTTGTGTAACGTCGATGGGCTGTGTTCCGACAGGCGAACTGGAGGTCGCGGGCGTCGTGAACGAGGGCGATCCAGTGAGCACAGCAGAGGTATCGCCGTTTACGAAGCCTGTATAGGTTGCCGTGAAATTGCTTGGCGTGTTGCCCTGCGCCATGGTCTGATTGGTTGCTGTAACAGTGAGCACAGCTTTGTTAACCACGAAGGACTGGGAGACCGGCGTAGCGGGAGCAAACGTGTTGTTGCCACCCTGCTGCGCCGTGACGGTGACCGGGCCCGCGCCGGTTACGGAAAGAATCGAACCGGAAATCGTCACTGGACCTGTGACGGTGTAGGTTACAGGCAATCCAGAGCTAGCGGTTGCATTAAGACTGATTGGGCCTGTTCCGTACGTTGCTCCTTGTAATGCGCCAAAGCTGATAGTTTGTGATTCACCGCCTGTGACCGTCACTGCTCCCGGCGTATAGATGAAGGTGTAATTTGCAGCGGTGAGGCTCTCTGTTGCGAACGTTACGGGATAAGCGCCAAAGCCCGAATTGGCGGTTACCGTTGTCGATAGTGTTGCCGTGCCCGAAACGACCGCCGATGTATCGCCATTCACAAAGCCAGTGATGGTATAGGCCAGAGGATTATTTGCCAGGCAGGGGCCGATCTGGCCAGCCTGACAGGAGAAGCTGTTTGCTGTGACGCTGAGCGCGGCTGGTGCTACGGTGAAGCTTTGTAAGACAGGTGTCGCGGGCTTGTAGGTGCCGTCACCGAACTGGTATGCCGTGACGATCACCTTACCGGCACCCTTGATAGTCAAGGTGCTGCCGGAAATCGTGGCCGGACCGGCAACGGAGTAGGACACTGAATTACCGGAACTGGCGGTAGCATTCAGAGTGATCGGAGTCGCCCCATATGTCACGTTCGGCAGCGCAGCAAATGTGATGGTGTTGGATTGTGTGCCGTTTGAAGAAGTTCCAGTGAGCGAAATGACATTGTTCCCACCTGTGGCATTGTTGGAGTCGTCAGCGATGCTCATGCTGCCTGTTGTTGTTCCCATGGCGGGAGGATAAAAGGCGATGCCGAGCGTGCAGAAGCCTCCGGGAATGATCGTCTCGGCGCTGGTACAGTCTTCCGCACCCACCGGTTGTTGCACGAAGCCGGTGGTAGCGGTAAGTCCGGTAATGTGTAACGGCTCGGTGCTGGTGTTGGTGACAGTAACAGTCTGAGAGCCGGATGGACCGATCGCCGCGGCCGGGTAGTTGAAAGCGGTCGTTGCCGCAGTCACCTCTCGGATTGGCCCGCCGCCGAAGTTGGTCAGTATGTACATATTTCCCTGGGGGTCGAAGGCCGCCTGGACGGGGAATTCCAGTAGCGCATCGGTCGCCGGACCGTTATCGCCCTGGGTATTGCCGCTGGCCGGCTGCAAAATAACCCCGGCGATGGTGGAGATATTGCCCTGCGCATCGATCTTTCGAACCACGTAGGCTTCCAGGTCCACGATGTAGAGATTGCCCCCGGCATCACTCACAATTCCGGTAGGATAGCCGAAGAGCGCCTGGGTGGCCGGTCCTCCGTCGCCGCAGTTGCCCGAGCTGCAGGCTTCTCCAAATGCCCCGGCAATCGTGTTGATGATGCCGGTCTTGGCGTCGATCTTGCGGATCGCATACTGGTCGCCCAGATACAGATTCCCTTCAGGATCGACGTAGATCGCTATATCTGCCTGGGCAATAGATGCGTTGGTAGCCAGACCGCCATCCCCGCAAGAAGCGGCAGTGGTCGCGGAGGTGCAGGCGGTTCCGTTGCCGGCGACGACGGTCATGACTCCCGTAATTGCGTCCACACGCAGAACGAAGGGACTGGAAGAACTGGTGAAGTAGAGATTGCCGCTATTGTCTAAAGCGATGGAACTAATCCCCGGCATCTTAGGGCTGCTGGCTGGCGCGCCTCCGAGGGCTGGGACTATCGTCGGAGTAATCTGCGAGATGAGGTCGGTCTGGTTATCGATCTTGAAGAGATGGACGCCCTCGGTGAGATAGATATTCGATGCTGCATCGACCTGTATGAAACTGATGGAGCCGGTTCCGGCGCTGGTGGCTGGACCGGGGATACCACACGGAGGCCGACCAGTTGCGCAACCGGCGGAGACAACGTTATACGTCGTCCCACGAACAGGATTGGAGACGCCGGGGATATTTCCGCTCCCGGAAGCGATGACCAGGACGTTGCCGTTGACATCTGTGTAGTAGATGTTGCCGTTGGGGTCCATCGCCATAAACTCAGCCTGGAGGTTGACATTCTGGGTGGTGATAATGCCCGGCGTCAATTGGGCCTGTGGGGCTGCGGAGGTCACCTGGACAGGTACGCCGGAAGAGATTGTGCCGGTGTAGGTGCTGTCTCCGCTGTAGGAAACATAGAGAGTGCTGGCGCCCACCGGCAGAAGCAGGCCGGAGCCTGCCGAGGCGGAGTTGCTGGTAAAGCTCGCATTCCCGTTGTTGTCGAGCTTAGCCGAACCCAGGACAACCGAGCCATCCTGGAAAGTTACTGTGCCTGTCGGAACCGTCGAGCCGGAGTACGGCGCGACGTTGGCATTCAGAGTGAGCGCCGTGCCCTGAGCGACAGTGGATCCCGGCGTTGTGAGCGTCACCACGGGCACAGGCGTGGATGAGACCACGAGTGTGTGGACATACGACGCACTCGGCGCGTTGTTGCTGTCGCCTCCGTAGGCGGCATAGATGGAGTAGGTTCCCGGCGCGAGATTGGAAGCTGTGAATGTCGCCGTGTTGTCCGTGAGCAAAGCCGTCCCCAGGGTTGTTGTACCGTTCATGAAGGTCACCGTCCCCGTGGGCGGCGTGGCGTTCGCCGACATAACGGTCGCAGTCAGGGTGACAGGCTCGCCCGCGTTGGCCAGCAAGGTGCTTGGAGCAAGCGCGGTGTTCGTGGCCTGCTGTTGCGCGTAAGCGGGAAGACATGCCAGAAGAATGCCGAAGAGAAAGAACATCCTGAGCTTGGACGATGAAACGGTACGGCGTGTCATAAAGTACCTCTTGGAGTGGCTTGGCATATCGCGGTCTCTCTTGGAACAAAAAGAATCGTTATGAAATCAGGTCCAGATCACTGCTGGTACAGCAGAAATTGCATGGTGGTGGTCCCGAATGTGCTGACAGGATTCAGCACCGTAATGAACAGGACATACTTGCCCCCTGGATTGCCGGCAACAGCGGCGGCCGAGAAGGTACAGATTGGATTTCCGGCTGCGCTCTTACCGCCGTAGGGCGTATTCACGCATTTAGCATTAGGATCGGAGAAGGTGACAGTCGCCGAGGGATAAAGCCCATTGTGATTGGGGTCCTGTTTACCGAGCGTGACTGCGATATCGGTACTGGGCGTTTTCGTCGGGTCTCCTAACGGATAGACTCCTCCCACCAACTGCGTCTGACTGGCATTGCTGCCGGAGAAGGATGCTGGCTGAAGTCCAACCCGAATGGGATTCGGCAACTGAGGCGTGTCCGCGGCATAGTCGTACTCAAAGCCTGCGTAGTTCGCGGCCATCAATGCTCCGGTGTCGAGCGGGCTGTCGGGTTGGAGCACGCCCACGAGAGGAGCCAGTGTTATGTTGCTACCCACGATGTTGCTCTCGCCCCGGTTCATCACGAAGTAGCCATTTGGGCTCACACCAATTGTGTAGGAGAGGGGTTGTCCCGCAAGCGTTGCAGGGACGGAGGTTTCATAACCTCCTGCTGTCTGCGTACATGCGCCCGCATTCAATGCAACAGGTTTTGTGTCCGTCCCATCGATCCGCAGCAGGTCGAAATTCGAAAATGTCCAGCCACTCTGAGCTGCATTGACGGTAACGAAGCCGTACCCTGCTGTTCCCAGGGTGTCGTCGCCAAGCTGAATCAACTGAAATGTGTGGTTGCTGAAGGTCTGACATCCATCGCTCTCCGCGAATACAGCCGGGGCCTGGCCGCCGTAAGCACTGGGGCTTGAGAGGCTGTCGAATTCGAGAGCTACCGTATCTCCGGGCACCTCCACCGCATAGATCGGTGAGATAAAACTCGACGGGTAATTCGTATAGGTCGGGCTGAGTAGTTGAAATTGTCCGGCCTTCGATATCCCTCCTATATAGTTAATGGGGGAAGAACCTAGATAGCCTTCGTCGAGAAGGTTGAAATAATTGGTCGTGTGATCGATACGCATATTCAGAACCCCTCCGAATGGACCTACGAGCGGTTCTGCGCCGATATAGTTGTTTACCTGGGCCGACGTCGGGATCGACGTATTGTTGTTGCCGGTTCCCGCACATCCAGCCAAGCTCGCGCAGAGCAATAGGCCGACGCCTGTGGTCTTGCAAATGGAGTAAATACCCCTCGCTCGCATTTTCATCTCTATCCAAATCATTCCTGCATCTCCGGATCTTGTTGTTCATATCTCTGCCGCGTCCGATTCAGTGAACGCCTAGAACGCCAACCGCATGCCGAACTGGATGGTTCGCGGTCGATGCGCGTCCACCGGATGCAGAAATGAGCTGCCTACAAGACAGCCTTGATCAGTTGTTCCATTGCCGGGATCGCCGGCAGAGTAGTTGTAAGAGGAGCCTTCTGGCGCGTAGCAACTGTTCGTGTTATTCGGTTGGTTCCCGAGGACCGGATCGTAGATGCGGAACTGTGTATGGTTGAACACGTTGAAAGCTTCCGCACGAAATTCCAGGGAGCGGGTGTTACCGAGCGGAAAGTGTTTATCGAGCGCAGCGTCGAAGTTCCATCGCTGAGGATTATTGAGCGAGTTGCGCCCTGCATTCCCGAATGTCAGGCCGCGCGGTGCGGCAAATGCACCGGGGTTCAAGAGTAATGGGCCAAAGTTCTTCGCTGTATTTTCAAGCGAAGGATGATGCCCATGCGGGTCGCCGACCAGGTCGGGATATGACCCGATGCCGACTCCATTGAAGACGCCGGCGTTGTCCTGTGAACTGACGCCGTTGGCGCTGCCGCCATTCAGCACGGTGAACGGAATCCCCGTTTCAAATTGCGTGAGACCTGACAACTGCCAGTGATCTAGGAGGATGGCCCACACATGGGAACGGAGAAAGTTACCTGGTGCTGGATTGACAGCTTTGCTTTCAGGGTCGGGATCGCTCGAGATATTGCTCAGGAAATGCTGCAGGGTGCTACGGACGGGTATGTCATACAAGTAGCTGATGTGCAGCAGTTGGCGTTGATCGAAGTTTGAGCTGGCGCGGTTCGACTTCACATCATAGGAGTTCACGAATGTGGTATCGGAACGGTCGGAAGCGTCGTCAATCGAGTGGCTGTATGTATAGGCCACACCCAGCGTCAAAGGACCGCTAATATGGCGCACCGTTGCCTGAAACGAGTGGTAACTGGCATTTGCAGCGTTTTCCAGGGAATATATCTGTCCCAGGCCAGGTGCAAACGTTCGAAGAGCGCTGGGATTGGTAACCCCACCTGCACCATAGCCATAACAGGCAGTCTCGAGATTTACATAGGAGGGATCTCCTGGTTTGACCAGAGCCCCTCCCGGCAGGTTGTACACGCGGCTGAGGTCAAAGCCACCACCAGGCTTGAGATACGACTGGCAGGTACGTGTCAGCAGCGGTTGGTGAGGGCCAAAGAGATTGATCTGGCTCGGAGTCGGAATCAACTGATTGAGCTGGCGGACCAGTGTGAGGTGTGTTCCTTTAGATCCGATATAACCGAAAGAGGCAAGGGTGTTCGTGGGTAGCTGCTGCTCCACGCTGAGACTCCACTGCTGCACATACGACCACACGGCGTGTGTGGGAATGGAGGTAACGTTGAGAGGAAAGGAGTGCTGGCCGAGGTGACAATCGGCACCACAGGTTCCGTCGTAGGTATAAGTCGCGGGATTTAGCTGCTCCATGCTCAGAACCATCGGAGCGCTACCCTCAAGAGACCCGGTATTCGCCTCGTTGGCCGTTCCATGTTCGAAGAAAATCCCGTAACCGGCTCGAACGGCGGTCTTGCCGTCACCACGCGGGTCCCACGCCACTCCCACGCGTGGTGCGGGGTTCCAAAGATGCCCGGTCATGCATCCTTCTGGCACGCCATTCAGTCCGCATTGCATGAGTCCGTTCAAGAGCACCGGACTGACGCTGCCGTCTTTCTGGTAGATGGGCACGGCGCTCTGTGTACTTGTGTCAATCAGGTACCCTTGTACCGGATCGACTGCAACTGACTCGGAAATAGCCCGGCTATATTGAGAGGCTACCCAGTTGTATGCGTTGTGATTCTTCTCGCGATACGTGCCGAATAGGCTAAGACGAACACCGGCATTTACCGTCAACCGAGAGTTAACCTTCCAATCATCCTGTATATAGGGCTCAACGATCTGATAGCGTTGGTAGTATTTTCCTTGCGCGCTGTCCTGCTGAAAGGCTCTTGGACCAGGCTGTTCGCCACCGCCATATGTGAGAAAATCTGCGAAAGCATTTCCCGTGGTAAACGCTGATTGCTGGTTACTGAAGGTAAGGAGTCCCTGCACGTCGCCGGTAGCGGCCCCAATTGGACCATTGACTTGGTTCCGTTGAAAAAGTACCCATTGAGCGCCGAACTGCACATTGTGTTTGCCCAGAGACTTTGTGATGTTGTCGCTGAAGGCGTAATCGGGATTGGAATGGGTCCAAGGCATATAGCCCGAATCGACTGCAAAACCATAGCCCCCGTATTCGGCATTCGTCCCTTGGATAGCGATACCGGGAATCTTGCCACCGAACCCGTTGTCGAAGATACGCGGCATGACGACGTTCGAAGTACCTGTGGGAGTATCGAGTGACGGCGGTCGAGCAATCGAGACGAAATTTCCGGGGACGTCCGTGAACGTGAGAGGAGCATTTGTATAGCTCACATTGAAGCTGTTGAGCAGCGTTGGCGATATTGTGGATATCCACTGCGCGACCATGCTCAGGCCAGGGCCATGCACGCGGTTCTGGATGGTTGGAAAACTATTCTGGACATATCCGTACTGAGGAACCGGAGTGGTACTGCTGTATTCGTCGTGGATATAGCGGAAGCTGACCTGATTCGTGGCATTGATCGCATGATCGATGCGGAAGAGCTCCTCACGCCAATAAGTTGGAAGCTCCACTTCGGCGTTGTAACAAGAGCCGATGCTTGAGTTGCAGCCGCTCGTCGCGGTCGGGTTTGGGATGATTCCGGTAGACAGGATTGTGCGGGCGAGCGGAGAGATGTACTGTTGTGGGATCTGAGCGAATAGATTTGAAGTTGGGCAGTCCGGATAGGCTGCTCGGCTGAACCCGGCCAAGGGCGATGTCGTATAAGGACACACATCGCTGAAGTCCCCATTGCGCTCGGCGAGTGACGGGACACCCTGCCGGTAAGCATAGGGATCTTTTTCCAGTCGTGCCTCTTCGGAGAAGAAGAAGTGGGTCTTGCCTTTCGCATCATAAAGGTGAGGAATCGAAAGCGGGCCGCCAATCGTTCCACCGAGATCGTTGCGACGATACAGTGGCGCGCCATTCGTCACGTCGAAATAACCCTTCGCATTAAAGGCCTCATTGCGAATGAACTCGTACAAGCTGCCGTGATATTGATCCGTGCCAGATTTCGTTGTGATAAGCGAAACGCCGTCACCTGTGCTCGCATACTGCGCACCATAGTTCGACGTGAGCACCTTTACTTCCTCGATCGCGTCGATGCTGGGCGTAACGATCAGAGAGGTGTGGTCCTTATTGATGCCGACGTTCAACGTCTCAGAGCCATCGACCAGAAAACTGTTGTACTCGGTACGGCCTCCATTCACGCTGTATGACACGCTCCCGGCCAACCCCACGCGAGCTTCATCCTGTTGTGTCTGGTTGCTGACTCCCGGAGCCAAGGCAATCAACTGTGTGTAGTTGCGGCCATTCAACTGGAGGCCGGCGACTTCCTTATTGGTGATCGTCCCGCTTATCTCGGCATTGTCGGTGTGGACCTGCGTTATCTCGTTGCCCGCATTGACCTGCACGCTAGTTTGCTCTGAGGCGAGGCCGAGTTGCACGTTAAGTACATGGGCCTCACCCGCAACAAGCGTCAAATTGTTCGTAACGCGAGGGGCAAACCCTGGTGCCGATACCTCGATGCGATAGTGACCCGCCGGAAGGTATGGAGCAACGAAGTTGCCGCCAGCGTCCGTCTTTGTGTCGACGTGATTGCCATAGTCGAGGTTATAGAGATGCACCTCTGCGTTCGGAATCGCAGCTCCTTGAGGATCGGTAACCTGGCCCGAGTAGCGAGCCGTCTGGGCAAAGGCCCCCAGAGGCATGGCAAGGATGAAGAGCGCAAATATCTGGAATCGAGCGATCAATCGAAACATGCTGAGTTGGTCCTAATTGTTCTTGCTTGCAAGGCCGGCATTGCCGGGTGAGGAGGAAAGAGACAACGCCGTGGAAGAAATCTGGAGAGCAGCCGCACGCAACTCCGCAATCGACTTTGCGAGTTGCGGCGCTATGATCTGGGCTGGACGGGATGCATTCTTGTTGTCGGAAGTCAGTTCTATGCACAATGCGAAGTTTTCCCCCGCATCTTTGCGCAGACTTTCCGTAAGATCGTTGCTACTGGCCACGGAACTCGACGGGGGTACGGTCAACTGCGCCCGCATCAATGCGCGTTCTTCGCGCGCCAACGCTGCCAGCAACGCAGTTTTATGCTGAACTAATAATTCTGCTAAAGCAGTCCGGGCCGGAGTGGGCAGCGTGGTATCTGTCGAAAACCTCTGAAGAAGAGTAGAAAGCTGCTCCGTTTCCCACTTCACCGCAAAGGACCCTTCGAGAAAATCTTGCGTTGTTGATGAAAACTCTTGCTGATCCAAGTGATGCTCGTTGAAGTACATCTCCAGCGCTGACGGAGCCGCCGCAACATCAGAGGATTGACGAATCGACGTGATACCTGAGCTGGAGTTGGCGTAGCTTTCCATTTCCTGCACGGTTAGGATTGACGGAATAACATTCGGAATGAGGCGTAGTTGAGCTTGCAGTTGGTTTTTTTGCATCTCGGTATCCACAAGGCCTCGAACGTGCACTCCATCAAGGTTGCGAGTGATCTCGATACGGCTGTTGGCATCCAAACCAAGACGGTTGAGCATCAGGCGCGCCGACAGCTCGGCAAGATCCAACTCTCCCGGAGTAACTGCGTGTGGAAGATGAGGAAGCAAGGAGGTGTGCAGATGCCGTCCTTCCGCTTCCGGTATGGCAGTCAGCGGCTCGAAGATATCAGGGTTGACCGAACTCCACGGAAGGACGCTGTAGTTCAATTCGGCGACTTCAATCGTTCCGGCATCCCGCAACTCAACCGTTCTCTTGATGGGCCGGAAATCAGCCTCGCGAACCGTAAGCGATTCGCTGGCAATGCGTCCAGTCGAGACCGTGGTCGTGAGCGTCAACAAACCTTTTTCGGGACGCTTCACTATATCCCGCGACACAGCCACGCCATCATGCCAATCACGGAATGAATCTGCGGAGAGCGGATCGTTCCAGGGGATCCCGGAGTTTTCAAGCTCAGTGCGAAGCGAAGCGTCTTGATGGCTTAGCGTTTTGTTCTTCAGACTACGCTTATGCTGTACGTCACGATAAAGGGTCCGCTCCACCTTGCGGAGTGGGGTTTGAATACGCACACTCTGCACAACGACGCCACTGGTTCCGGATTGAGCCGCAGCATTTTCTGCTACAGTTGCCCGCTGCAACAGCTCCCCCGGCGTCATCACCGATGCGGTACGAAGCGAGATAACGAGAAGTACAACCGCGGCAACTCCACAAACAAGGGAAGTCGCCAGCATGGGATTCATCATGCCGACAAAGAACCTCTTAAGATTTTTCGACAGGAATGTGATCACTCTCGTAGCCCTGCGCAATGTTCGATTAGCAGGAACGAGAACGATCGTCTTTATTGAGCTCTCCGTCGATAACTGAACCAAATCAGTTGAAGCGCTGCTAGTCATTGGCTTCGCCGCAGACTCTTCGGCGACGACCGGATCGTGATACAAGACGTGAACCGTGGGATCTTCCGCAGCGAAGCTCAACGTTAGAACGAGAGAACGTCCATCGCTCAAGAAAACGGATTCGACTTGTTGCAGCATGTCCGCCGAGACAGGCGCTTCAACCAATAGGAAGGCCAGCCGGAAGCCTTGTTCGCTTATCACCTCGATAAACGAAGGTTCTTCCTTCCGTGCCAGCTTCAGGCAGAACTCATTGATCTCTGCCGTCACCTTCTGTGACGACCGGATGTCTCCGTCGACCACAATTTCCAAGCTGTCAGGGCGGTGTTCATAGACATCTCTGGCTCGGCGCTCTAGTTTGCGAAGTGAAGGCCCCTTTTTGCTATCAGAGCGCTTCGTTCGCGTTTGAGAAGCGCTGTTTTCTCCTATCCCTGCCTGTGGGCCAGAACCACCATCACGATCAAGGCCGTATTCAGGAGATCGCTCGGCTAGAAGCGGCAGATGCAGGATCGTGTTTACTTGATCGAGACATGTTGGACAACTGACCAGATGTGCGAGTTGCTGGGCGCTCAGAGGAGAAGGTGTTTCGCCACCGGCATACCGCTGCTCCAGAACCGCGCGATCAAAATGCTCACCTTCCGATGCGCGGAAGATTGTTTCGCGGAGCTTCAGGAAGATATCGTGGCTGTCGTTACCAGCGCTCCGTTTCGAGACAGAGATAGACGGGCTTTTCGCAGGAGAAATGGAAACAATAGCTCCGGGGTGGTCCAGATGCATCCGAGCTTCATTCCGCGCAACATGCAGTGCCTGGTCGACTACATAGCGGGGAATCTGGACAACCTTCATCAACTCACTCGGGTAGTACCCGAGAAAGAAGCGCATGATCAGAATCCCAGCAGCGCGATTTGTGCTCTTGCGTTGGCATGCATACAGGCAGATTTGCTCTAGATGGGAGCGGATGAACAGCAACTCCCTGCGATCAGCCGCGACAAGCCCTTGCTCTACGGAGTCATAGTCAACGATGGATAAGCTGTCGATCGGTTCTCGCCGTGCCCGACGCATACGCGCATAGTAGAGATTGCGCAGCACACGGAACAGGTATCCCTCTAACTGCTCCATTCCATCAAGCGTGCGGCTGATGCGAAGAACAGTCAGATAGAAATCCTGTACCAAGTCCTCGGACTCGGCACGGTCGTTGCGCGTGATCTGCGCTGCCCACGTCAAGAGCTGTGAGTGGTACTCGAAGAAGACGTCCTCGTTCGTTCTCCGGCCGGGTTGGGAGTGGTAAAAAGACATAGTTTTGCGGCTCTACTTAGCAAAGGGTATGGAACGGCGCGAATCTAACTTGCCAACGAGGGATATTCGCCGTTTCTTAATATTTCGAGCATCCATTCACCTACGGATGCAGAGTAGCGCTGCGGAATGAATCCCTAATTAGCCGTAGTACTCGTTCGGAGGCTGAGAAACCGCCGGACGCTTGTTTCCCCCAGAACAATAGACGACCGCACTTTCACCTGACTGTGTTCATCATGATGCCAATTTTGAACACTCAATGGTGCTAATCTCCGATCCTGGCTTGGCGCAAAGGGTGCGCAAATTGCGGCTCTTCTGAGGTGGGACCCAGAATCAGTTGGTTGAAAAAGCCGATGTTTCCCCGAACTTACTCAACCTGATCGAGAGTGGCTTGCGTGATCGATCTTTCAACAACCTGGAGCGGCTGGCTAGGGTGCTGCGCGTTCCGGTACACGAGCTGTTCTTGTCCTAAAAGTCGTCATCAGGCCAGCTGTGTTCACGAAAATTTAACAACATCGTGAGTTAAATTGGGGGAAGTTTTACACGCCTATGCAGTTAGCCGCATCTTTGGCAAGCGGAAGTAATAAGTAATAGTAGTGCCGCATGTATGCAGAAGATCCGACGACGGCCAAACTTCTGATTGTCCCCATTGAAACCGGCTTCATGCGAAATTCAGATTTCGCGGGTATGCTATTTTGCGGAGTTCAGCTTAATGCGAATACTGATCGTCGAGGACGATCCAAAGATGGCAGCTCTGCTGCGAGACGCTTTGGAGAAGAAGTCGCATCGCACCTTTCTGGCGACGACTGGGCGAGAGGGCCTGGAGGTAGGGCGGAGCCACAAGTTCGAAGCAATCATGCTCGATGTGATGCTTCCGGAGATGGATGGCTTCGTCGTGGCGCGCTCGCTACGTGAAGTTGGGGTAGCCGCACCGATTCTTATGCTGACCGCTCGCGATGCGACAACAGACATTGTCCGTGGCCTGGATAGCGGGGTCGATGATTACTTGACCAAGCCATTTGCTTTCGAAGAGCTATTTGCCCGCTTGCGCGCTCTGGCGCGACGCCGCAATACTGCTCTGTCGATGCAGTACCACATGGGAGATCTTCAACTTGATCCGGAGACCCATCGGGCAGCGAGATCGGGAACGCCGATCAGTCTGACGCGGACAGAGTATCTGTTGCTGGAATATATGATGTGTCACCCGGAGACGGTTCTGAGACGAGACGCGATTATCGATGCCGTGTGGGGTTATGAGCGAACGGTCGAAAACAATACATTAGATGCATTCATGAAACAGCTTCGTGCCAAGATAGACGGAAACTACGAGAAGAAACTGATTCAAACCGTTCGGGGCTTTGGGTACAAGCTGACGGCGGTCAGCCTTTGAAGACTGTCTCGATTCGCACACGACTGACATATTGGTATGCCGTGCTGGTTGCCTGTGTTGTCATGCTGCTGGGACTCGGCGTGTTCTTGGGCGCATCATGGGGGCTGCGGAAGGCTGCCGATCAGGAATTGACCTCAGGTATCGATGGTATCGACGCGTTTCTGCATCATAAATTAGCGATCCATCAGATGGACAACCTTGGCGAAGAACTTAGGGAACACTCTGCTTTGATGCCGCGCGGAAAGATGTTTCGGGTAACTGATCGATCAGGTGTGTTGATCTACCAGCCTGATGCGATGTCAATTGTGACGCCGGTCATTCCTGGGCCAGATGAGATTCGTGAAGAGAACATCACTGTCGGATCACGATCATTTCGCACGATCAGCCGGTTCGCCTGGGTCGGCCCGTACCGATTTCTTCTACAGGTGGCGGTCGATCAAACTGAGTACCGGGAGCTCATGACGGGGCTTGCATGGCTGCTCATTCTGAGCATCCCGGTGGCCGGACTGCTTGCTGCGCTGGTGGGTTACTGGATGAGCGGGCGGGCTCTCGCTCCAATTAGCCAGATTACGGAGACGGCGAACTCGATCGATGGCAGCAGCCTTAATCGCCGTCTGCCACTAATGGGAACGCATGATGAGTTAGATCAGCTCTCATCGACGATCAACTATATGCTCGATCGCATTGCGGCCTCGTATGATCGCATCTCGCAGTTTACAGCGGACGCATCCCATGAACTGCGTACTCCCATTGCGAGGGTCCGCTCCACCGCTGAGCTTCTACTGATGAGTGTTGCCGATCCGGTGCGCGTTCAAAGCGGACTCGCGGACATTCTTTCCGAGAGCGACTTTATGACACGCATGATCCGAGACTTGCTGACGCTGGCACGTAACGGATTGGAGGAGGGGCGTGTGTCTATGGAGCTATTCGAGCTCGGTGAGTCCGCCAAGGCAATGCTGCCGCGCGCGCGATCGCTGGCCTCAACCCGGGGCATCACGGTGGAGTTGATTACAGAAGAAGATATTCTGCCGGTGCGAGGCAACCAGAGCATCGTTGAGAGGACATTGATGATCCTGGTCGACAATGCGGTCCACTACACTCCGTCCGGAGGCCGGGTCTGGATCAGCACATGGAGCGCGGAGAATCTCTGTGGTTTTACCGTACGCGACAACGGTGTGGGAATTGCTCAGGCTGATCAGGAACGGATCTTCGAGCGTTTCTATCGAGTTGATACGGTAAGGACGCCGAGAGATGGAGGCTCTGGCCTAGGCTTGTCGATTGCCAAGAGCTTAGTGGAGCTGCACGGTGGCAAGATCCACCTGAGTAGTGAGGTTGGCAGCGGTTCCAGCTTTGAGGTTTACTTTCCACGAGCGGACCTTCGCCGGGTTGTCACGGATTTTAAGATCACAGGTTAGCAGGGACCGGACTCAGCAAAAATTCAGGTGCTCTGCGATATGGTCGTTACAATGACTTCCGCTGCAAAGATCCAGCTTCGCACCCTTGTCTGCGCTGTTTTCTTTTTGTTTTGTAGCCACCTGTTGGCACAGATTAACGTAACCGGAACAGTTATCGACCCGGATGGGGCCGCAGTCCCGGGTGTCGATGTTCTCCTCCTTACTTCGGATGCCAAGGCACCGATGGCACAATCGCCGACCGATACCTTGGGTCGATTTCATTTTCCTTCGGTCCCTGCCGGCGACTATCAGCTTGAGGTTCCGGCGTCGCCAGGATTTAATCTCTATCGGATGCTGGTGCATCTCAAACCGGGCGTACACGCTTCATTGCAGATTCATTTGACGCTGGCACAAGTAGTACAAGATGTGACTGTGGCATCGGAGCCAGGTTCGGTCTCGCTTGACGCTGATGCGAATCGCGACCAGATGAGTGCCGATGCGAACATGCTGGAGAAGGTGCCGGTATTTGACCAGAATTACATCGCTACGCTCACTCCATTTCTGGACCAGACGGGAGTGGCGACTAGTGGTGTCAGTGTGATCGTTGACGGCATCGAGATGAAGGGAACTGGCGTGTCGGCATCCGCAATCGCGGAAGCCCACATCAACAAGGATCCATACAGTGCGGAGACGAACCGGCCAGGAAAGGGAAGAATTGAGATCATCACCAAGCCAGGGACGCCCCAGCTTCATGGCACGCTAAACTTTACTTTCCGCGATTCAGTGATGGATGCGAAGAACTACTTTGCAGAGACAAAGCCTTTCGAGCAGAAGCGGATCTATGAGGGATCGATCACAGGGCCACTTAACCATAAGACGACCTTTCTTCTATCAGGATCGAGACAGGAAGACAACCTGGCGTCGATTATCCATGCGGTGGCGCCAACTGGTCCGGTGACGGCGAATGTGCCGACACCGCTGCATGATACAGAGTTTGCGGTGCGGGTCTCGCGCGATCTTTCGTCTGTACACCGGGCCTCGCTACAATACAACGTTTCCAATACGATAACGCGGAACCAGGGAGTCGGTGGGCTTGTGCTCAGCTCGGCCGGGGTCAACGCGCAAACACGCGAAGACGATGTTATTTTTAACGATCGCATCATCATCTCACCAACGCTGATCAATCAGCTGCAACTGTTCTTCGAGAAGGACTACGATCCGACCCGCAGTGTCTCGCCTGCACAGAAGATCGTCGTCGATGGCAGTTTTACTGGAGGCGGCGCGCAGGCGAACTTTCTTCAGACAGAGAACAATCTGAAGATCAATGACATCGTCAGTTGGAGCCATAGACATCACTACTTGAAATTTGGCATCAACATTCCAAACCTCAGCCGAAGGGCGTGGGAGGATGAGTCGAACAGCGCAGGGACTTTCAACTTTGGCAGCATATCTAATTATGAATTGGGCACTCCTTACTCGTTCACGCAGCAGGCGGGTGTTGGCCGCACGGTCTTCTGGATGAATGAATTGGGTGCGTTCATTCAGGATCAAATACAGGTGCGCTCGAATTTGCAGGTTTCGCTTGGGCTGCGATATGACTGGCAGACTTACTTCAAATCGGTCCACGATTTTGCGCCGCGGATCTCCATGGCCTATAAGATGCCGGACCGAAAGACCGTGCTGCGCATGGGCTCAGGAATCTTCTACGACCGCTCCGGAGCGCAGCCAATGGGCGATCTGAAGCGATACAACGGGGTGATTCTTCGCTCCCTGACATTGTTGAATCCGAGCTATCCTACACCGTATGCAGCCGACGTTGCCTTGAATAGCTTTCCAACCAATCTCGTGCAGTTGGAGCCTGGAGGGCGGCTGCCTTATGTCATCAACTTCAGCGCTGGTGCAGAGCGACAGATTGTAAAGGGTCTTACGCTTTCAGCGACGTATCGTGGCACAGTGGGCATTGCACTCTTCCGCTCCCGCGATGTCAATGCACCATTGCCCCCGCTCTATGCGGTGCGTCCGAATGCGAGCCTTGGCGTGGTGCGCCAGATCGAGTCCGAGGGCAGGCAGCTAGGCAATGCAATTGATCTCACCATCGAGGGCAACGCGGGACGCTGGTTCTCAGGGCTCGCGCAGTACACCTTCAGCCGTACAAACAATAACACCGGCGGAGTTATCTGGTTTCCAGCAAACCAATACACGCTCGAAGGAGAGTACGGACGCGCGGACTTCGATCAGCGCCATCGCTTCAACCTGTTGGGTACCTTCAATGAAAATCATTGGCTGAACCTCGGTGTTGCGGTGAAACTTTACTCTGGCATGCCATATACGGAGACCGCTGGAGTGGACCAATTCAATACGGGCCTTTTGAATGCGCGGCCTGCAGGTATCAATAGAAATACTTTGGAGACGGCGGGCAACAAGGAGTTGGACCTGCGATGGAACCGAGATATCCCATTGCCATACAAACGCGGCGATATCAGCTCGGTCTTTTCGTTTGCGGTGGATGCCTTCAACATTATGAATACGACGAACTACACCTCCTATGTGGGGAATGTGCAGTCTTCTTTCTTTGAACAACCTACGGCGTCGCTACCAGCGAGAAGACTTCAGTTGAGCGCGCGATTTAAGTTCTAGAAGCTGCGAAGCCTTTGTTTTCATTATTCAAGCGACGATTTTAAAGAAATCTGAATATCACCTGAGGTGCGATTGTCTGAAGCTTGATCGTGCTGTCACCATTTACAAACAGCGTGGTGCCTACACTGAATCAGTTCAACTGAGTTCAATCCTTTTCAGGTACCACGATGAAGTCTCGGCTCTTTGCGTTTTTCTGTGTTTCTCTTCTCCTCGCTGGTCTCGGTCATGCTCAGAGTGTTCCAGTCTCTGCGGGTATGTCGACACAGTCTGCACTTAGTCTTGTAAATACATACCCGATGTCTGCGGCGGTACAGGGAAGCTTCGATCATTTCGGAATCGACCTTAAGCGCAACCGTCTGTTTGTTACGGCGGAAGATTACAAATCGGTGCTGGTCTTCGATCTGAATACGGGCGCGGTGATTCATCGCATCGAAGGAGTTGTACGACCGCATGCTATTCTCTATCGCTCAAATGTGGATCGGCTGTACATCACAGACGGAGAAGACGGGTCTGTGCGCGTCTTTGATGCAGAGACGTATCGCCAGATCGGGCGTATCGCTCTATTGAAGGATGCCGATTCGATCGGATTCGACGTCTCGCGCAAGCTACTTTACGTTGACAACGGTGGCAGAGATGTAGGTAAGAACTACTCAATGCTGAGTGTCATCGACACTACAAATAATACGAAGGTGCAGGATATTCGCATTGAGGGTGACACCCTGGAGGCGATGGCGCTCGACAGCTACCGGCCTCGCTTGTATGTGAATGACAAGGCGACGAACGAGGTCGTCGTCGTCGACCGGTTCACGAACAAGGTCTTCGCAAAGTGGCCTCTGACGATGTGCCATGTAAATGTAGCGATGGCGCTTGATGAGCAGCGACAACGACTGTTTGTGGGATGCAGGAGTGGACAGATTGTGGTGCTCGATAGCAATACCGGCAAAGAGCTTCAAACGCTGAGGATTCATACAGGCGTTGACGATCTCATCTACGATCCGGTGACACGACGCATCTACGCCTCGACTGATGGCTTTATCGATGTGTTCGATCAGATTAACCTGAACGACTACGTCTCGCGCGGCAGCATCGCTTCAGGTGCGAAGGGTCGCACAGAGCGGCTGGTACCTGAGTTGAACCGGCTCTTCGTTGCGATTCCCAAAAGCTCCGCAGCCAATGCGCATGTTCTTGTCTTTGAGCCGGAGAATACGCAGCCACCCGTGACTCGACCTGTCGATATACAAGAGCCAGTGCACGCGCCTGTAGCGGAGAAGATGGTTCTTGAAGAACTCTCCGAGCATCCGTTGCTGCGCCGCATGGGGCTGCATGTAATCCCGCCAGGAGGAAAGACGATGATCCTGATCGCGAACGGCAACGAGACACGGCTCGGGATTCATACCTCAGAGGGTGACTTCGCCGCGGTCAAGAGCGGAAAGACATACGGGCCGCGAATTCCCGACGGCGAGTTCTACAACATGAAGATGCCGATGTTCGATGCAAGGGGGCGTCGTATTGGCATTCTGGTGATGGAGATCGCTTGCACTGACGCCCATAGTGAAGCGGAGGCAGCGACAAAGGCGGAAAGTATTCGCAGCGAGCTAGCTAGCAAGATTCCAAACCTGGATGCTCTCTTCGCTCCGCTTCCCAACTAACAGGATTCAGTAGCTCACGGACAGGTTACCGCAGCGGCTCTTTGGAGTCGGTCAGCCATTCCTTGTCCCAAATTGTTATCGATGGAGAAGTCTATGAATCGGCGCACGTATATCACCCTAAGTTGTCTGATCTTTCTCTTTCCAATTCTGCTGTACGCGCAGATCGATCGGACGGAACTGAACGGAACAGTTGCGGACGGCACGGGCGCGTCTCTGAGTGGCGTCTCGATCACCGTGACACAGGAGGGAACCAATCAGGTTCGTGCTGTCACTACGGATTCGCACGGCCAGTATGTTATTTCCTCCCTGCCTATTGGGCGTTTTGCCATAGTGTTTGCCCACGATGGCTTCAAGGACTTGCGCGTGACGGATCTGGATCTTCACTCCGGTGACACGCGCACAGTGAATGCAAAACTGGTCGTGGGATCCCTTAACCAGAGCATCGGAGTGGAAGCTGATCTAGGCGGAGCGCAACTCGACAAGAGCAACGCTACCTTTGGAGGCACGATTCAGACGGCACAGGTTTCCCGTCTTCCGCTCAATGGTCGCAACATTACAAACCTTGAGTTGTTGGCCCCGGGCGCGATCGATTCCGGCTCGGGCGCGCAGTCATCGATTCGCTTCTCGGGCAATGGGACGGATGACAACAACTTTCGACTCGACGGTGTGGACGCGAGCGGCGTCTTTCACGCGTCGCTCAAATCGGCGCTGCGCCTGCAGTTTTCCACTGAAGCGATCGCAGAGTTCAAAGTGGATTCGGGAGCTTACACGGCAGATACGGGAGGCTCAGCAGGCGGGCAGGTGAGCCTCATTTCGAAGACCGGCACCAACGCGTTTCATGGCAGCGTCTTCGACTATCTGCGTAACAACTACTTTGATGCGCAGGGGCCTATAAAGTCGGCTCTCAAGCGACCCGTCTTCCAACTTAATCAGTTTGGGGGAAGCCTTGGAGGACCCATTGTCAGGGATCGCACCTTCTTCTTTGCGAACTATGAAGGGTTTCGTCAGCAGCTTGGCGGCGTTCCACAGACGGGCTTTGTGCCAAGTCCAGCCTTTCGCGCACAAGTGGCTGCTGCGCAACCCAGCCTTGCTTTCATCGTGAACGCCTATCCGCAAGGACAGGCTCCAACTTCGGACCCAAACGTCTTCTCCTTCACCGGAGTGGTTCCGAGTCCCAATGCCGAGAACGCGGGGACGGTGCGCGTCGACCATCGCTTCTCGTCGCATGACTCGGGCTACGTGCGTTACAACATCGACGACGGCGCATCGACGAGTGCTCTGAATGCGCTGGCGCAGGGCATTACCGTCACTGCGCGGACGCAGAACCTCGTCCTAGAGGAGACGCGCATCATCAGTCCGCGCACGATCAACGAAGCGCAAATCGGGTTCAACCGCAACACCTATCTCCAGTATCAGCACACCGGACTGCCCTTCAACTTCACCATTACCGGCTTTACGTCGCTCAATGAGAACTACAGCAAGGAGCAGGTGGGGCAGTCGATCTCCGTCAACGACACGGTGACCTGGACCAAGGGTTACCACACGCTTAAATTTGGTGCCGAGTTGAAATTGCCCCGCTTCAATGAACAGAACTCGGTTGATGGGACAGCGACCTTTATTAATGAGGCGAGCTTTCTTGCCAATCAGCTCAGCACTTTCCTCACAACTGCCGCACTGCCTGACAAGGGGATGAACAAGGTTCACGTCAGCGGATATGCGCAGGATGAGTGGAAGGCCTCCCGTGGCCTGACGATCAACTATGGGCTGCGATATAACTACTTTTCGCCTTTCACCGAGTCTCACGGGAACGAGGATCCCTTTGACATCGCGGACTGCGGCGGATACTGCGGGCTTGGTGCCAGCTTCTACCATCCCAATTACCTGAGCTTCGATCCTCGTGCTTCGGTAGCATACGCACCCGAAGCCTGGAAGGGCAACACGGTGTTTCGTGCCGGATACGGCATCTATCATGGCGAGGTACAGCTTGGCGATGAAGACAGCCCGGTGGTGAACACCGAGCCTTCGACGCTCCTTACCAGCGGTATTCAATCGAACGGGTCGTTCGTACAGTACTCGTATCCCGTTCCCCCCTCATTGACGCCATCCACGGGCCTTGCACTCACTCCGCGATCGATGGCCCGTGTTCATCCTGACTCATATGTGGAGCAGTGGACGGCCTCTGTGCAGCAGGCTCTTCCAGGACAGACATCGCTGACGGTGACCTATCTCGGGTCTCATGGGGTTCATCTGTTCCGCCGCAGCTACACAAATCTTATTGATCCGGCGACCAACAAGCGTCCGCTCCCACAGTTCCCGAGCGAAATCGACACGAAGTACAACGAGGGAATGTCGACCTTCAATGCGCTGATCACCAGTGTGTCACGCCGTTTTCATAACGGATTGTTTTTTGGCGGCAATTACATGTGGTCACATGCCCTCAACGATGGGTCGGTCGGTGCGGGCGATGCCGATGCCGCAGAAAATATCGCATGCTTTCGCTGCGAGTATGCAAGTAGCGACTTCGATTCTCGGTACAGCGGCACACTGAGTGCCGTGTACGATCTGCCCTTCGGTCGGGGGCGGGCGCATCTCAGTAACAACACAGCCGTCGATCTTGTGGCTGGCGGATGGTCTCTGAACACGCTCTTTACCGCACGTGCTGGCCTCCCGATCAACATCTATCTGACTCGAAACTCAAACGAGATGGTTGATGGAAATAATGTGAATCAAAGGCCCAATCGAGTCGCCGGTGTACCGCTCTACCTTGCAAACCACAGCATCACGCAGTGGATCAACCCCGCAGCATTTTCGCTGCCCGCGGTAGGTGCGTGGGGAAATGCAGGTCACAATGTCGCAGTAGGACCAGCCTTGTGGCAGAACGATTCGGCTATCCAGAAGACCTTCCGGGTGACAGAGCGCAACAGCATTGTCTTTCGTTCGGAGGCATTCAACCTTTTCAACCGCTCTCAGTACGCGAATCCTTCGGCCACAATGAGTGTGACGACCAACGCATCGAGTGGATTACGGACGCTGAACGTTCCTTCCAGCTTTGGTCATATCACCTCGACGGTGAACTCGGCCGGCCTGGTAGGAACCGGAACACCGCGCGTTCTCGAATTTTCCCTGCGCCTCACCTACTAAACGAGCAAGTCTTACAGAATTTCTGGAGCCCTGATGAAGACGCATATTCTGATCTCTTTGTTGACGATTGCTTCAACCCTTTCTCCCATGTCCTATGCTGCGCAGCCTAACGAGCAGCCGGTGACGTTGCTTGGCACAACCTATCTGCCAGAGATTGTGGGCGATTTCGATCATTTCGCCGTCGATCTAAAGCGAAACCATCTCTTTGTTTCGGCAGAGGTGCATCACTCAATCGAGATGTTCGACCTCAAGACGGGCCAGCATCTCAAGAGTATTGGTGGTTTCAAGACTCCTCATTCAGTTGCCTATGCACCGGAAAAGGATGAGCTGATGGTTGCGGATGGTGGCGACTCGGCGCTGGTGCTGCTCTCCGGCGAAGACTTCCACCGGATCGATCGCATACAGCTTATCGATGGCTCGGCTACGGGCAAAGGCGATTCGCCTGATGCCGCGTACTACGATGCAGCGAATCGTCTGTATTACATAGGTAATGGTGGGGTGTCGGCGAACTTACCCGACTCCGTGATATCGATCTTCTCTGTCGATCAGGGCAAACTGATCGGGTCGATTTCGATCCCAGGCAATAATGTGGAGAGCATGAAGGTCGATAATCTGCATCAGCGTCTCTATGTGAATATTCGCGACAAGAAGCAGATAGGCGTTGTAGATCTCAAGACGCGGCAGGTGATTCATACCTGGACCGCTCCTGACATGAACAGGAACACAGCGCTCGCGGTGGATGCGGAGCAGGAGCGGATCTTCGTTGCCGGACGCAGCCCGGGTATCTTCTATGTCTTCGATCGCGAGGGAAGGATTGTCAGCCAGAAGTCCTGCGTCGATATCAATGATGATATGACCTGGGATCCGGTGATGAAGCGGATATATATCAGCGGTACACAGGGCCTTAGCATCTTTCATCAGGACACCCCCGATACCTATTCGGAGATTGCTAATATTCCGACGAACGGCGGAAAGACGTCGTTCTACGTTCCTCAAGTACATCGCTTCTTCGTCATTCACCCGAAGACAAATGTCGATATCGCAGGTTTGCTGGTATATCGCGTGAATCCATAGACACAAGGGCGATAAACGTAATGAGGATTGCTAGACGTTTAGGCCAACATAGAAAGCAATCAGCGCATATTGCAGCTCAGCGCGAATGGCACGGTCTGAGCTGCACACTCAATTACACCTTTGCAAAATTCATTGATAACATCTCCGGCTTGCTGGATTGACAGAGGGGCCAGCTACTAGTATCAGGGCTGTAGATGACCAGAATAGCGAGCGGCTACGATGTTGCGCTGGACTGCTTCCATTGCCTGCTTGGTGGGCATTCTTTTAGTCATTACACCTTCGAAAAAATAGCCCGTTGCCCAATTGCTGTTATCACCACCAATTCCCAGGATGATAGCTCCTTCCTGTTTCATTGGTTGATAGCCGTTCGGTAGAGAGATGATGTTGGTACTGGTTAGGCTTCCAGATTGAGCGTTGCCTTGGTAGATGGCGAAGGTATGTTGACCGTCGCTAGCGCCCATGTCGGTGACGAAGGTGGTGCCGGCAGGAACTTTAAGGTGACCGTAGATGCCATCCTCCATGTCGAGTCCCGCATCGGGGCTGCATGGGTTGCCGTGACACATGATGTTAATAGCATCCATGTGTCCGGCTTTGTTGTCGAGATTGTTGGTTTCGGCGTTACCGAAGTCGAAGCAGCACTTGCTATTAAGATTGAGGGCAGAGGTGACCATATAGACGCCCTCGGGCTCACCGTTGACGGCTGTTTGTTTGGGGCTATCGTTGCGGTAGCCCATCCCCGGGGAGATGACGAGGCCGTAGACCTTATGTCCGGTAATGGTTGCGGGGAGAGCATTGGCTATAGCAGGGATATCGTAGCCGTTGGGGCCTGGTCCGTGCGCTGCGCCGCCAGGAGGTGCAAGCGTGAGGTCGTTATGGTTGGGAGATTGATCGTAGAGCTTCGTGATAGTGCAAGATGTTTTGGCACAGAAGGTATCCTGTGCTGCGGCATCGGCGTAGCCGTTGGGAAGGAGGCCAATGTTGGTGTGAGTTTTGTCGGATTGCCGAGTAACCTGATAGAGTGGGCCGGTATATGCCCTGTAAAGAGCGCGGGTCGTGCTGATGGCGGCAACACAGGGCGTTGCAGATGCGAAGAGATCACAGGGGCGTGTGGTCTTTTGCGCTGAAGCGACGTTAGCTGGAGTCATCATAAAAGCTGTGAGAAGGATTGCGAACGACAGGATTTTTCCGAACAGTATGTTTGATTTGATTGACATGGGTTATTCGTAAGTTCCTTTACTTAAATTGGTTTCGCTTTGTTGTCGAATAGTTGTCCGCATTGAACATGTAAATACTTCCGCTACGCCTGTAATCCCGATGTGTTCTTGCCTTGCGATAGGTTCTGTAACTATAGGGCCAATGGATGTGCATGCTATGACATTTTCTTAGCCTTGGGGAATGCAGTGATCCGCAACTTCGCTGCTGCATAGGGCACAAGCGTCAGTTGTTCTTCGACTTGATTGCTGATGACAGGGCTTTGCGGAACCGGATTGGCGACACCATCTACGGCACGCCATTCGTCGAGTTTGTGCGCGTTCACCTGTAATTTCACGGGAGTATCTTTCAAGCTGTAGGGTGATGCGCCAACCGGTTGCTCCTCAACTGCCAGTTTGCCTATATTTTCCTCGTCCACTGCGAGAGCGTAGTTCCATGATGTGGAAGGGAAGACCTGCCAGTCGGCTGTCATTCCACGATCGCGCAGTTTTACCCAACTCTCACCGATGGGATAGGAAAAAACAAGTGGTCCTCGTTCGATTGAGACGGAGTCCTTATATCCAGATGACAGTCTAGGAACTAGGGGGAGCTTCAACTCTACGACGTCTCCAGATTGCCAAGTGCGTTCGATTCGGGCAAAGGTGGCGGCAGATGGAGCGGGCTGGCCTACTCCATTAATAGAGATCGTTGCGCCATTGGCCCATGCTGGAATGCGGAGCCGGAGCGGAAACTTCACCGACGCTGATGGATTCACAGTGATGTGCACCGTTCCTCGGAAGGGATAGTCGGTCTCTTCCAACACGTGGACCGTTGTGCCGTTGACTGTAGTCCGAACCTCGCAAGGTGAGTATGCGGCCGCAACCAGACCGTCGTCGTGTGATGCCATCCAAAGGCTTGCGGCAAACTTTGGCCAGCCTTGATGAAAGTTTGCTGTGCAGCAACCGAAGTTGGGCTCGAGCCCATACAGGTTCGATTCGGGGCCATCAGTCGTCCAGGGCTTGTGGTGGAGACTGCACTCAACCTGATTTGGCTCTTGATTGTACTGGTGCGCCCACATATCGTCCGTGAAGGTGCCTGGCAGAGCATTGAAGGCAATGAGCTCCAATCGATCGCCGAGTGAGGCATCGCCGAGGATGGCCAACGATTGCTCAAGCGAAAACATTGTTTCGACAACAGTGCAGAGTTCAGTACCTTGCGATGGATTCCGGCCTGCTAAGTGTTCATCGCACGAGAACATGCCGTTGGGTAGGCCATGATATCTGTCGAGCTCGGCCATCATCTGGTGCACCGCCTGGCGATCGCTTTCGTCATTCGATATGGCAGACCAGACCGGAGATGCTTTGATCGCCTGACCATTATTGACGCCGTGAGTTGTAAGGGCGACATCCTTCAGGCCGCCGCCCTCGTTGAGCTTGATGAACTCTGGAGTGATCCGCTCGGTATATTTGAAGTCGGCAAAATTAGCTTTCCAATCGAAGCCCTGCTGGTGGAGGAGGTGAGCGAGGTCGAGCAGCTTGGAATCTCCAGTGCGATTGTAGAGCCAGATAACAATAAGGGCATTGTCTTGCCAGCGAAATTTTCCCCAGTCGCGCAGAGGCCTTGCTGGCAGTGTATTAAGTTGATACGCAAAATATCGGGTGAGCAGCGGTATGACACGCGGATCGGAGGTAGCTTCCTGATACTGTGTTAATGCCTTGAGCATGACCATGCGCGGCCACCAGTCGTCATTGCTGCGAGGACCGATCATCCCATTTGGAAGCTGGTTTGTCAGTGTCCATTCAATATATCTCTGTGCCTTCGCTTTTAGGCGATCGTCATCGAGCAGATACGCGAGAGGGACAAGCCCATCGATAAAGTATGGGCCACGCTCCCATGCTTCTCCCGTGCCACCCAGCCACGCACTATTGCTGCCTACATCATCCCAAGTCTCGTCGAGATGTCCGCTTAGGCCGCTGGCCTGAATCCGCAACTGATCTCGCAACCAGCCAGTAGGATGAACACTACCGAGCGGTAACATATAAAATGCGTTCTGCACGAGCGGAGCTCGGTTTTTGATTGCAGTATTTGAACTTGCAATGGCTGGTAGAGAAGGAACCTTCGAAAGAGCTCGAGCCGTGCGTCCAGTTACCGGAAATGAAGCCAAAGTAGCAGCAGCTCCCACTTGCTTAAGGAAACGCCGTCGACTGGCTAAGGATAAAGAAACCGTTTTCATTTTAACTCCGTGTCAAAGTCTGCACTCTGAAGGGCGATTTCAACTCATTTGAAGTTGATTAGGTAGTAGTGCTGCAGACTTGTTAGTAACAGTATTAGTGTTACTTGTTCGAGGTATCGGGGTCTATAGGTCAAATGAGCTACTTGTTTTGTCTATTAATCATCTATGGTAATGATGCCTCGTTGAATGGCTGTGGTGGCAGCTTCGGTGCGGTCTGAGACTTCGAGCTTTTCGATAATGCTGTTGACATGATTTCGTACGGTATAGTCACTGATCCCGAGAGCTTGGCCAATCTGCTTATTCGTGGGACCTTTGGCGAGCATCTTGAGGATCTCGATCTCACGAGCGGTAAGTTCTGTGCGCATCATGCGCTCGGCGAGGCGTTGAGCAATCTGCCTTGGAATATAGCGCTTGCCTGCATTCACAGTCCGAATCGCTTCCAGCATTTCTTTAAACGGGGTGTCTTTGAGGAGATATCCCTGAGCTCCCGCCTGTACAGCACGGTAGATGTCCTCGTCTGTTTCGTAGCTGGTAAGAATAATGGCACGAACCTGTGAGCCTCTTTTTTTTGCGGCGATGAGCATATCGATGCCATTGAGCCCCGGCATCCGAAGATCAAGTAGTACAACATCGGGAGCATCGCGCTGAATCATTACAAGTGCTTCCTCGCCGCTGGATGCGGAGCCGACGACTTGCAGCTCAGCCTTCGTACCCAGCATGCTGGCTAGACCTGCACGTACGACTGGGTGATCATCGACGATAAGAACGCGAATAGGATTAGCGACTGAATGTGTCATCGGCTTGATAAGTCCTCAAATATTTCCATAGAAACTGTGGCCACGAGATAAAGGTCATGCGTGGAGGGAGCATGGCGTCTACACGAACCTGTGTGCCCTTTTGTGACTCACTTACTATCTCAAATTTGGCAGAGATGCTGTCAGCGCGTTTACGCATTCCGCGTACTCCGAAGCCGGACAGGCTACCGCTTTGAGTAAATCCAATACCATTGTCGATGATCAGCATCGTTAGAATATTTTTTGCATAGTGAAGAGAGATTTTGATCACGCTCGGGTGTGCGTGGCGTACTGCGTTAGCGACGGCTTCCTGGCCAATGCGATAGAGCGTATCCGTAATGCGCAGAGGTATATTACGAATATCTCCATTGCCGGAAGCCAGAACTTGTACAGACCCACCTTCGACCATGCGTTGCGCACAAGACTCAAGTGCGCTGAGAAGATCTACTGATTCGCGCGATTCGGGACGCAGTGTAGCAATACTGTGGCGTGCTTCTTCGTGGCTATGACGAACAAGATCAGTGGCGAGATTGAGTTGCTGATGCGTCGTAGGCAGATCTTCCGGAAGCCCGCTTCGAATCGCTTCGAGTTGAAAACCAATGCCAGCAAAGCTTTGTGCCAATGTGTCGTGCATCTCATGGGCCATGCGCTCGCGTTCTTCAAGGACTGCACGAAGACGCCAATGTTCAACCCGTGTGTAAAAGTAATTTACAAAAAGTGCGAGTATAAAAATGCCGAATGCGAGAGCGATGAGATGTCCTGCACTGAACCACGGAGGCTCCGCCAATACGTCGATATCTTCTGGAGATCGCAGCAGAAGGACGAACGGTGTGAGGTTGCGAGTGTAAGCAGGATCGACGACACAGACACCACGCAGGCGAAGCAGACTATTTGGTTTGAGCTTGGCAAATAGATAGTCTCCGCGTCCGCGATTCATGATGGCTCGAAACGATTGTGGACCAGCATCGAAATTGAGCAGGAGAGTGTTGTTTGGTCCGTATTCTTTATTGCGCAGACGACCTTCCACTTCGATAAAGGTTGCATTGAATGCTCCGGTTGCTGCCTGCGAAGCAGCAACCGTGACGGCTGGTATCGGCGTTCCCTCCCACAACGCATGGACAGTTGCATGTTCAAGACTTGATGTGAAATCAGTTGTATGAACTTGCCCTGTAACTTCGACCTGATCTCCAACTTTCAGCGATGGAGAGATCGGTTGCGGAATGGCGACTCCACCAGTAGAGTCCTGCACAAATAACATAGGTGCAGTAAGGATGACGCTTCCGCGAATGGTTGCAGTAGTGGGGGTGGCGAAGGAAACGAGGTGCAGGCTGCTGATTGATTGGGCGTTTGAGCTCGAGTGAAAGATATATTCATCGTCCCGCGGGGAGGGTGCGGCGAAATCAACGGTGCCAAACTCTTCATCGGAAGAGGCCTGCTTGGAAGTATTTCCGGTTTTCTTCGAGAGGCCTGTCATAGCGAGAACATCTTTCTGCGTTGCGGTACGGATAACAACGTTGCGCCAAACTCCGCCTGACACATAAGAACGCAGACCAGCACGACCCGAGGGGATGCAATGGGTATCAGCCACTTTAGCGAATGCCAGTTGAGTATCCGGCAAGATAGAGGCAGAGGCCACGATTTGGCATCCATAAGCCAAGAGCTTAAGGTGATACCACTGCAATGCCTTTATCTGATCATGACCTGGTGCAAATTTGACGGTTGCTTCCATCCATCCGTGTCCAGCGCGGCCGAGGACCAGTGCATTGTCGAGGCTGCGAAGGCCGGCGTAGTAGCCGGTATAGGCATCGACACCCTGTTCCTCGTTGCTTGAACGGATAATAAGCCCGGCATCTCCACCTGAACTCAGAAGCATTACATCGGCTTCAATCAGATAATCACGCCAGTAGTGAGAACCAGTGAGCAATTTGGCTCCGCGTTCGTCTGAATCATTTCGCATGGAACCCTTTACGACATCCCATGTGCCTCCGAATGCCTTCCATTCATCAGCTCTGTCTTGAGCAAAGGAATCGTGATAGGGAAGTCCGCGTGTAGAACTACGCAGATATGCTCGCAATCCAACGCCTACGAAAGTCAACAGCGTGCAGATCAGCAAGCAGACCCAGATCCATTGGCGGCTTTGAAGAGGACGACTCATGGTGTGTGACTCAGGTTCCAACCAGGATTCCAATCCATCGTGGTCATATGGCGTATCTCTTCACTATTCGCATTGGCTCGCGTGATCAGGACCGGTTCCAGAGTAGTAATGGCCGGGATTGCCTTTCCGCTGAGTTTGGCATGGATAAGCTTTACCGCAAGGTTGCCCATCATCCGGGTATTCTGTACGACAACAGAATCAAGACTAGGTGAGGAGAATGAAAGATCTTCGGGATCGAAGCTTAGAACCTTTGCCTTGAATCTTCCTGGATTATTATCAATGGTTGACATGGCACCCCGTGCCGAGGGCCACATTAGTGTGACGATTGCATCGAGATCTGGATGTGCCGCAAGAGCCTCCTCTGCTACCTCTTGCTCGTGCGGGACATTAAAAGATCCTGTATGTCTTTCGATGATATGTATATCAGGTTCGTTTTGAGCCAGGTAACGCTCGAAGCTCTCCACGCGCAGCATAATTCCTTTTACATCAGGATCGATGCCGAGAATAGCGATCGTGCCTCGGCCATGCAGGAGTTGGGCAACTCTTCGCGCGGCAATGCGGCCTCCCTCTTCCTCGTCATTCAAAATATAAGAGAGGTTATTTCCGGCTGGCACAGGAAGAGGAGAGCTAATGATCACAAGAGGAAGTCCGTGTGCCAATGCACGTCGAACCGGTGTAATCAAGGCAAGTGATTGGTTGGGTGCGAGCACCAGTCCCTGATAGTCTCCAGCAACTACATGTTCGATGAGCGCGATCTGTCCCGCTACGTCATCTTCACGCGTTGGTGCATTCCAATATATTTGTGCGCCGATTTCTTCAGCCGCATCTTGAGCGCCGCGATGTGCAGGCTCCCAAAGGAGGCTGCCTGAGGTGCGTGGAATTACCGCAATCGTTACCTGATGTGGCTCGCGGCAACTCATAGAAAGCAAAAGAGAGAGAGAAGCCAACGAGATCCAGATTGAGCGGTTCCAGCAACGGAAATGACCAAGGTTGAAGAGAAAAAATTTCATGAAGGCGCGGGCTGAGTTTACGCTGTCTCGGCTATGGCCATCAAGCATTGGTCTCCTTATAGGTCATATGACCTATAAGGAGCTAGCTAATCCTACCCATGCAGACATCAATCCTCGACGCGTAAGGTTTATTGGCTATCTGGTTGGCCTCTCCTTAGGTTGTGAAATGAAGCCGGGACACCGGATTACATAAGTCTACGGATAGCACTTTTACATTTGCTTGAAGAGAGATTTATGAACACATTTCTAGTTGCACAGAGACTGCTCTCTAATGTAAGCGATTTCATCCACCAGGCCCACAAACCTTTGTTTCGTTGATTTATGTAGCAAGGCGATAGAAGAAGTGGGCCTGTTTTTTTCAAACTTTCTGGAGGCATTATGAATGATTTTTCACCGATAGTCATGAAGCTATTATCCCTGCAGGCATTATCGGCCGCAGGGATAAAGTATTTGTCAAAGCGTATAGCCGGCATAGTATTCTGCGTTGCTCTATTGACGTCCGTCACGTGTTGGGCTCAATTCAGCGGTAGTTTGCAAGGGTCGGTTGAGGATTCGACTGGAGCTGCAGTTCCATCCGCAGTTGTGACGCTGACCAACGTGGATACCAATGTTAGCCAAAAAGCTACAGCGGACTCTTCAGGCGTGTATAGGTTTGCGAGCCTTGCTCCAGGGAACTATCAACTATCTGCTGACGCAGCCGGGTTTTCAGGCTCAAAGACTGCACTGACTCTAAGCACCAACGAAACACGCAACGTACCCATCGTGTTGTCGGTAGGGCAGGTCAGTTCCTCTGTGCAGGTTACTACCCAGCAACCCTTGCTTGATACAGCGGATAGCCGTAACCAACTTACTATTGATAAAGCTGCACTCGATAATCTCCCACTGGCTGCTCGTAACCCGTTGGCATTGGTTACCCTCGCTCCTGGAGTGACAGGACTTGGGGCAGGAACCTCTACGAACTTCAACCCGGAAAATTCAGTTGATGCGAGTGCCAATGGGCGGGGAGCGAATGGCAATCTTTATGTGGTCGATGGTCTGGACGTAACTAGTAGCATCCGCCCAGGCGTTGTAAATCTTACTCCGAACGCTGACTCGGTTGCGGAAGCCAATGTGCAGACCAATACTTATACGGTAGATTTTGGGCGGGCTAGTTCTATTCAAACAGTTATCACAACGCGTTCCGGAACAGATACTTATCACGGGTTTGCCAGCGAGTACTACACTTACCAGGGTCTGTACGCACGTGGAGAATACGGGGTACCGAAGGGAACACGTGTAGCGCCATTCCATACAAACAATCTTTCGTTCGGCGTTGGCGGTCCGGTTATCCCGCATCATAAGTTTTTCTTCTTTGCTGGTTATGAACCGTATCTCTCGCTCAGCTCGAATGGAACTTCGCTGCAAACCTATGAAGATCCTGCATTCGTCAGCTTTGCCAATGCAGTCCAGCCAAATAGCCCTGAAGTGCAGCTTATTAATAAGTACAAACCGACGAATGTGACTTTTAGCAAGGTGCTGCAGACTGCCGAGCAGGCATTTGGCGCGCAGGATGTCGCAGAGAATACAGGATGCGGGACGCCTTCAACCGATAACATCCCTTGCAGCACTCCGGTTTTTGACCAGGGCAACTTCAACTCGAGCAGCTACAACAATTCAAAGCAGTACAACATCCGTCTTGATAAATATTTCACGAAGGACCGAGTTTATGGACTTTTCTACCGCGATACCATTAGCACTGGTGGCCCAGCTGTGCGTCCAGCTTTCTCGACAACGAACAACTACTATACTTTTTCCATTCAGGGCAATGAAACCCATACCTTCTCGCCAAATACGTTGAATGAAGCGTTTGTTGGGTACAACCGTATCGAAGGCTTTGCCCCCTCAGGTGGCAATTTTACCGTACCTGTCGTAAATGTAACTGGTCTAGGTGTTGGCTTCGGCTCTGGATTTGCATTGGGCGACTATATCCAACATAGTTATCACTGGCGCGACGTGCTAACTCACATTCATGGTTCGCACTCCTTCAAATTTGGTTATGAAGGCTGGCATGGAGATGATGTGGCGTTATTTGCTGCAGCGTATGCACAACCAACCTTTCAGTTCAATAGCCTCATCGATCTCATCAATAACAACCCCTATTCTGAAAATAACCTCTCCTATGATCCGGTCTCTGGTAAGCCCAAAGCAAATAACTATGGTTATGCTCAAACAACAGGCGGCACATTCGCCGAGGATACCTGGAAGGTCTCCCATAATCTAACTATCAACTATGGCATCCGTTACGACAACTTCGGCAATGCCTATCCTTCACTCGCCGGAACAGGTCTTTCTAACTTCCATCTCGGCTCAGGTTCGAGCTTTCAGCAGCAGGTTGCTAACGGCGTCATGACGGCGCAGGGCCATGTGTTCGCAAAAGATATGAACTATGTCTTTAGCCCGCGTGCAGGTTTTGCTTATGCCCCAGGGGACAGTGGTAAATGGTTAGCTCACGGCGGCATTGGCTTGTTCCATGATTACTTTACGCTGGGCAACTCAGAGAATGGACTCAGCGCAAATCCGCCCGGATTTGTGAGACCAACCTTCTTCAATAATGGATCAACCGCAGCTCCCATTTTTGGCTATGGTACACAGAATTCTTATCCCTTTGGTTATCCTTACCCGGCATTTCAAGGACAGCCGCTCGATGCAAAAGGGGGAATCGCCGGTTCACAGATTGGTGTCGGCGGTGTCGATGGTCATCTAAAGAGTCCTTACACCATCAATTACTCTCTTGCTATTGATCGACAGATCTCGCCGGATTTCGTTGTCAGTCTCGGGTATGTCGGATCTCACTCTGGAAACTTGGTAGCTGCCGGGGGTAATACCGGTAACACGTCATATGGAAATGATGTGAATATCTATGCTGGCGATCTAATTCAACATATAGCTTGCGTTATTGATCCTGAGACCCAAAAGGAGACATGCACCGGAACTCAGACGCGGCTCAATACTAGTTTTGGCAATATCAATTATGCCTATAACTCCGCCGTAGGGAACTACAACGGGCTTATTGTCTCGGCTAGAGGACGGTTTGCTCGACGTGGTTTTCTTACGACTTCTTATACACACGGTCATTCGTTGGACGATTGGCAGAACTACCCAGTTGGCTATCCTACAAACCAGTTCTATGCCAATTCGCCGTATGACGTACGCGACCGATTTTCGCTGGGCGCTTCTTATGAGCTTCCTGGTGCAGAGTTAAGCAATGGTTTGGAGCGACATATACTGGGTGGTTGGACACTCTCTGGTATTTCAGTCCTGCAGTCAGGTACTCCATTCACTGTCTATACAGGTGCTCCGTTTAGTGCCCATCGCATAAATCGTGCTCTTCCAGCCACGCAAGATAACCTAGCATTCTCTCCTGGTAGTGGCGATTTCAACGCTGACGGCGATAACAATGACTATCCCAATGTAACCTCCTATAAGCAGAGTCATAACAGAAATGATTATCATAGTGGACGCGGGATATTAGCAGCTTGTCCGGGCGGAGTTGTGCCGTGTGGCAATTTTACTCTTCCGGTGATCGGTACTGAAGGCAACGAGATGCCTAATCAATTTCGCAACCCTGGTTATGCTGACGTAGACTTCACTCTGAAGAAGGTAACCCCGATAACAGAGCGGGTCAACTTTGAAGTTCGCTTTGATACATTCAATATCTTCAACCGCGTGAATTATCAGGGAGTAGATACTAATCTCCAAGATGGTAATTTTGCACAGAGTACAAGCTTCTATCCGCAGCGAAACATGCTGATCGGTGGTAGGCTCAACTTCTAAGCTAGAATGGGCGCAACTGCTATTCGGTTGTGCCCATCTTTCATCTGACAGATAGCTCATGACAATGTAGAGTGTTTTTGCCCTCTGCACTACAACATATTGCCCTCCCGCCCGCGATTATCTTGCTGCATTTTATATCTAGGTAAAACCCCGAAGCTGGTGAAACGGCAAGCTAGCGGACGTACCTTCAAAAGGCATTTGGAGAAATTATGGACACAATCGAACGACGATTTTTTTTGAAGCTACTGGCTTCTGCTGGTATTACGTCTGCCTTGAATCCAGCTTTCCTGCATGCGGAGAGAGCGCATCTGTCTGGACCAAAGGGATCGTATTCACCAGAAAGGATTGTCAACGAGTATTACAAATTTCTACCGGGCGAACGTACAGCGCTTGCGGCACCCCCGACAATTACTGCAGCAGATGCGAGCGGCGTGCATCTGCAAACCGGACCAATCAACCGAGTCCTTTCTATCGGCGAGATGGTAGATGGTTGGCATCTGTTGGCTGTTGTGGGCATGAATGGCACATTGACCGCTATCTTCGAAAAACATGTCACACACCGCGGCGCGATCGCTTTTGTCACTGCTGAACAGGGAACGATTGCACTGATACCGAAGGGCATTGGAGACCTAGCAAAGATACGACCTCGGCAGATCACAGCGCCTGTTGATGTTCAGTTGAGACGCCCAGCCCGTTATGTTCCCGGTCCCGACGTATCAGGCGAGTACATATTGAACTCTAATGAAGATCCTTGCTACGAAAATATTGCTGCTCTTGGCCCGGAATACATTGGTTGGACGCTTGTAGCTAACGAGCAGAGCGGTCCTATGCGTTCTCTCTTTCTAGAGCCTGATGGCACGTCTAGAGAACTAAACAATGACCCTCCGCACGCATCATGGGCTCCGGACGAGTTGAGTGCCATATTCGATCCGAAGGATTTCTTCCCGAATGATAATGTCCATCTATGGAAGTATGAGAAGGGCTTCAGTAAGCGAACGTTGCTGGGCGGCTATACTCCGGCAGCAGATATCGGTGTATGGAATGAGCAGTACCAATGCGGCTATGAAGCCATGGTGTTGCTTCCTGACGGAGTCGACGCTAAACCCATTGCCCGCATCAGAATCATGATTCCTGATGATCAGATCATGGCAGATATGCATGTCTATCGTGATTCACAGAACCGCGGCTTTATAGATCGATACTCAAATGGAAATGCGCACTCCTTTTTCAGTGCGCTTGCCGGTATCTGGAATCGCTGGAACACTTTTTTTGAGGAGTCGATGCCGGTAACGATTCCTGATGAGTGGCTACGCGATAGCGCACGGGCTGGAATCATGCTTTCGCGATGCAGTTACCGTGGGCTTGAGCCGACCTATCAGGTTGGAGAGGGGGCCTACACGCAGATCCCCGAGCGAAGCCATGCACTGTTTCCGGTTGCCGAATACGAGTTTATTTGGGCGCAACAGCTCTGGAATCTGACTGCATCGAGCGACGAATATTTCCAATTTTATCTGGACAAGTATGTGCTGCCCGACGGTAATTTTCTTTATAACGTGCAGGATCAGGTTGAAGCGCCACTCAATGTAGGATTGTTCCTCGCCAATTCAGCTCGAGGATATTTCTACACACGTGATCTAAGTATCTTTTTAAAGAGACTGCCAATCCTGCGAAGGATGACGGAGTATGTTCTTTGCCGGTATGAGTATTCTAAACAGAGATATGCTCCAAACGATCCACACTACGGTCTAATGTGGGGATCCCCAGAGGCGGATCTGGGTGATCCTTTGAATGATTATCCCGACTCGCATCCGTTCTACTATCAAAATGCTGCTGGTGTATGGCGAGGTATGCACGATCATGCTCTCGCTCTTACCGCTGCTGCTATTGCTGATCCTACGTTCTCTGATGAAGCAGCCCGCTTCACGGCGATTGCGACTGAGATGCGGACCAACATTCAGCGATCGCTGGAGACGACGCTGATCGCGCGGAGTCCAGAGATGAAGGCTGCGGGAATCACGCCCTTTACCCCTGAAGATACGCATCGCGATCCAAAGTACCTTCTGAGTTACGAGAACCATCGCTTCATGCAGGATTGGTTCCTCTCCGACTGGGGAGATCCCGCGTTGGATCTTGGACATTTGCAGCATCGATCAATAGCGGGAATGGAACTAATTGGCCTGCACATGGATGGAGTGGAACAGCGGACGTCTAACTTCATGGAGCATGGAACTCTTGCCGTCAAAATTCGCCAGGACGACTATCGTTCCTTTTTACTTACTCTCTATGGTCTCGTATGTTACACAGCCGACTCGGGCAATCACTACTCTCCTGAAGATGCGTTGATTCCGGGAGGCTATGCTGGTGAAGGAAATAAATACTGGTGGTCTGCCGTAGTGAATTCGGTTCTTCAACCAGCGCTTGGACTGCGTTGGTTGCTTTGCTACGAAGACAGTGATGCAGACATCTGTCATTTACAAAAAGCTGCGCCGAAACATTGGTTTAGCGAGGGAGAGCAGATTGCGGTAGAACGCTGTCCCACGCGCTTCGGCACTATTGGATGGAAGACGGAGTCTCTTGCCAACCGACAATGGAGGGTGACGCTCAACTTACCTGAGAGATTCGGCTGCACACTTAAAGTCCATATTCACCCAGCCGACGGACGGCCAATTACAACGACGTCCATGGGGAAGATTGAGAAAGACTATGTCACACTTACTCATGACATGTTAGCGAGTCAGCGCATGTTGGAGATTATGGTTGGGTAATTTGCTCTTGCCAAAGAAGAGCCAAAACAAATAGCTTCTCGATTGGCTATAAGGATGAGGAAATAGTAAAGAAGTGATTGATTACCTTCATAAGGGATCTTAGATTCCCTTGGTCTCTCCGCCGTCCATTCTTACTGAGGTTCCTGTCATCCATTTAGCAGAAGGAGAAACCATGAATGCAAGCAGTTCGGCAATCTCTTCCGGTTGTCCATAGCGGCTTATGCCAGCCTCTTCCGGGAACTTTGCGGTAGCTTCGTCGACACTCATGTTGTGTGCGGGAGCCCACTTCTCAAGAAAAGAACGGCGCCGTCCTGTCATAACAGCACCTGGAATAATGCTGTTTACCTGCACTCCATCTTTAATCCCTTGTTCGGCAAAGGCTTTCGCAAGTGCGATGATGGCTGCATTGGTTGCCGCCACAGCAGCAAATGCGGGTTTTGGATCAAGGGCTGCGCTGCCTGACATAAAAACGACTGATCCGCTGCAAGCCTTGAGTGCCTCCCAGGCGCGGATGGTCAGCCTGCGCGCTCCATGGAGCTTTAATTCCATGCCAGCTTGCCATTGTTCATCCGTCATTTCAAACAGATTGATTTGGGGTACTGCTCCCGCAATGTTGAGTAGAGCATCGATTCGGCCGTAGCGGCCAAGGGTCGATTGAATTACCGCTTCAGGTGAAGTGGACTGGCTTAGATCAGACGCAATGCTCAATGGTTCTGCTCCATTCTGTCGAACCGCGTCTGCGACCTCCTCTAATGCACTGTCATTTCTTGCAACAAGGACAATCGAAGAAAAGTCTCGAGCCAATCGAATAGCTGTTGAACGGCCAATGCCTTGGCTGGCCCCTGTAACAATGGCAACGGTACTTTTCATGCTCTTTGCTCCTTTCTAAATGTGTTGTTGAGCGTGCTCAGGAAGCCTTTAATGAAGCACTCCTTGTACAGCTTCGAGAATGACATCCACAACCTTATCTGGTGCAGTAAGCAATGGTGTGTGATCTACATTAAAGATGCGCACTGTTGCTTTCATCCGTTCGGCCATAAAATGCTGGGTTTTAGGATTGATCATGCGGTCTTCTTCAGCGATCAGATACCACACTGGCTTGTTCTTCCATGAGGGATGGACAATCTTTTCCTGAATACTCTTCAAAGCAATAGGACGCTGCACGGCCTTGGACAATGCAATCTGCTCTTGTGTCGCGTTTTGGGCAAAGGCTTGTTCAAAGCCGGAATCAGGCATCCAGATGAAGCCATCTGCATCAGGAGCTAACTGAGGAGCTTTTGGATGAGTTTCATCGCGGTAGAAGACCTCTGCAATAGTCTCGCCTTCATCGGGAGCCAGAGCTGCAATGTACACAAGAGCCTTCACGCGTTCGTCATCGGCAGTCCCAATGACCGCGCCGGCATAAGCGTGTCCGACAACAATCAAGGGGCCTTGAGTTCGTGCGATTATTCGCCGAAGTGCCGCTGCATCTTCACCAAATGAAGTCAACGGAATGGGAGCCGCAACGACATTCAAGCCTCGCCTTTGCAACTCATGAATGACAAGTGCCCAACTTGAGCCATCAGCCCATGCTCCGTGGGCAAGAACAATTGTGGCATCCTTATACGTTGACATGATCTCTCCTTCCATTGATAAAACGTATGACGCTCAAAACAGCGATGAGGGAAGAGTAGATAACACCAATAAAAAAGTCAATAACAGTGTTGCAAGATTTTCGATATTTCTGAGGAGATGATATGGCGCGCACGGCCTCCCAAGATTCAGGCGAATGGGTTGACGGATTTCTTTTTGTAGCGAATCGGCCGATCCTTGATCTGCTGAATACAAAACCAGTTTTGGCAGGTGGGCCTACAGAGCTTTTGTCGGATTTTCATGCTTTGGAGCGATGGTTGATTGCAGTAGGCATCGTGAGTTCCACGAAAGCGAAGAATTTGCTACGACGTTGGCGCACCTCACCTGAAGCCGCAACTTTTTTGAAGGAGTTGATCGCCTTTCGAGAGCGTCTGCGAGATGCCGTCTTTCGTATGGAAGACGGCTCGACTCCATCCGATCAGATAATCGAAGAAGTGAATGCGCGATTGCTGCAATATCCCTCATGCGCGCTAATTCGTAAGCGCGATGGTCAGCTAATTCGAGAACGCTTCTTCGATCCCCAGAAGCCAGAGGACCTCTGGGGACCAATTATTGACGATGCGGCAGCACTTTTGAGTGAGGCCGAAATTCATAGAATTCGCAAATGTGAGTCCTGCGTCGTTCATTTTTTTGATACGAGCAAAAAGGGATCGCGTCGCTGGTGCAGCATGAATATATGCGGCAACAAATTCAAGGTTTCCGCATATCAACGCAGAAAGCGGGATAACCGTTCACATGGCGATAGAAACTGATCAGAGTCCTTTTTCCTGAGAAATTGCGTCATGGCATGGGAGCGTAACAACCATAGTGATACCGCCGCCCTCTCGGTTGATCGCATATACCTGGCCTTGGTGCAACCGGATGGCACGTTCCGCAATAGCAAGGCCAATGCCGAATCCTCCAGTGTCGCGCTGCCTGGCATTATCGACGCGGTAGAAGGGGCGAAATATATTCTGCAACTCGCTCTCCGGCACTCCTGGCCCTCGATCACTGATCTTGAGTACACAGATACGGCGTCCCTCTCGTATCTCGCAACCCAAATCCACATCTACTGATGAAACTTCTTTCGTATACCGAATCGCATTGCGCGCAATATTTTCGATTGCACGATAGATTAGCTCGAAGTTACCGTGCACAGTGCAATCGCATGTGGCTTCTAATTTGATGGAGCAGGTTCTTTGCAGCGCCTCGAATTCAATATCGGGCAGAAGCTCTTCAAGAAGATGCTTCAGACTGAACGCTTCGGTCTCGACCGCCGTATTGCTGGACTCCAGCGAAGAAAGACGTAGCAGTTGACCTATCAATGCGTTCAGCCGGCCCGTCTCGCGTTCGATCCTCTCCAGGTTCTCCGACATCGTCATCGGAGCGTCCTCTCGAGCCAACTCCAAAGCAACGCTTAATCGGGCCAACGGAGAACGCAGTTCATGAGATACGTCACGGAGCAGTAGCTTTTGTGCAGCGACAAGCGACTCAAGTTGTTCTGCCATGTGGTTAAAGTCATGCTCTAACCCTTGTATTTCGTCTCCACCGAAGATGTGCGTTTCGCGATGCTGACTGGGAATTCTAGTATCGAGCTGACCGCGTGCAAGCTCCCGTGCCGCTGCGCGAAGTCTTGCTATCGGCCTCGTCAGCACAAGCACAAGGATGAATGTGGTCAACCCGAAGACGACAATAGCTACAGGTAACTGCGGAAAGGCAAAGTGCCAGAGATCATGAGTCAAATGCCTCTTTTCCGCGTGATACGGCGTTGAGAGGATAAACAGGTAATGCTTTCCGGAAGGAGACGCAATAGAGATTGGCCAAAGAGATCGATTAGCTACCTGAACCGAAAAGGAGGGAGAATTTCTTTCAGCATTTGATAAGGCGTCGCTGTACTCCTTGGCATTTTCTGCGTCGCATAAAAAATTTCCTGTTACGTCGGCAAGATAGACAGGCTGGCTTAGAGATAGTGCATATTGATGGAAGGCGCTGCATCCTCCCTGTTCATAAGCCTGAGCTGCCGCCGCACCTTCGCTCTTCAAGGTAACGCTCAGCGCGTCAAATACCTGATCAGGGCGTGTAAATCGATGCTGAACAATAAGCAGTGTTGAAATAATAAAGGTAAGGCTTTGAGCGACCCAGAAAAAGAAGAAAATCTTTGCGAAGAGTCCACGCATACCTATTGGCCTCCCCGATGTCTATGTGTTGACGGAATCGCAAGTTGATACCCGACACCTCGAATCGTCTTTACTCTTTCGCCCAGGCTGCAGGTCTCCTCCAGCTTTCGGCGCAAGCGGCTAATATGCATATCAAGGCTACGATCAAAAGGATGCAGCTTTCTTCCCAGAACAGCCTCAGCCAATCGCTCCCGCTCGACGACTTCGCCCACAGACCGCATCAGCGTTTGCAGCAGCGAAAACTCTACATCAGTAAGCACGACCGGTGTTCCGTTGCAGCTTACAGTGCGGGCAGATGAATCAAGTTCAAGCCCGAGCACCGAAACAGAATCTGAAACCTGTTTTATGTTGAGCGCGGAAGATTCAGCCCGCGTGCCTCTGCGCAGAATCGCCTTGATTCGCGCCAACAGCTCGCGCGGATTAAATGGTTTGGGAAGATAATCGTCGGCCCCAATCTCCAGGCCTACAATGCGATCTACATCTTCGCCTCGTGCGGTAAGCAAAAGTACACTCATCGAAGAGGAAGAGCGCAGCTTGCGCAAAACTTCAAAGCCATCGAGCCCGGGAAGCATAACGTCAAGCAACGCCATGGCATAGTTACCCGTCAGGGCCAGCTTTAATCCGGCCTCTCCGTTGTGCACCGCGGTAATGTGGAATCCATGACGCCCCAAATAATCGGTGAGCATCGCACATAGGTCCACATCGTCATCAATGAGAAGAATTGTTTCCATGAATTGCCTATGCCAACTTCGAGAGTACGCCTATTCTGCCAGTTAGATTGTGCTGGAAATGTAACAAAGTGTCACGTTGAAGGTGACACTTTGTTACGCGGCATTACCCATTGTGACCGCGCACATCTTCGATTTGAAGTCTTCTGAATATACCCCGAAAGAAGAGGGCGAACGCGTCCACGGGCGCAGCTCAGGAGATGTAAAGATGCTCTTATTCAGGATCGCAAAATCGGCGGCCATCGTTCTTTTACTGATCGGCATTTTAAGTTCCGTAATGTTTGCTCAGTCTTCAACCGGGATGTTGCACGGGACCGTCAGTGATCCATCTGGAGCCGTAATTCCCAATGCCAAAATTACGGTCACAGGACTGGACGGTACAATGTCGACCGCGCAGTCGGGAGCAGATGGCAATTACCGATTCTCTAAGCTGGTGCCCGGGACCTACACCATAACCGTAAGCGCAGAAGGTTTTAATCTGGCCGAGCCGCTGACGGTTAAGATCGGCGCTGAGAAGCCAAGCCTAAAGAACATTTCATTGAGCATAGCCGTCGAACAGCAGCAAGTCACTGTAAGCAGCCAGAGCGTTGGTGTTGACACCGCTCCCGACAACAACGCAGGCGCAATCGTCATCAAAGGGAAAGACCTTGATGCATTGTCAGACGACCCCGATCAGTTGCAGGACGAACTGAACGCACTAGCTGGCCCCGCAGCTGGCCCCAACGGTGGTCAGATATATATTGATGGCTTTACAGGAGGGCAGTTGCCCCCGAAGTCATCCATTCGCGAGATTCGAATCAATCAGAATCCATTCTCTGCGCAGTATGACAAGCTAGGCTATGGTCGTATTGAGATTCTTACCAAGCCCGGTACAGATAAGCTCCATGGATCGTTCATGGTGAACGGAAATGACTCGGCCTTCAATTCACTCAATACCTTCGTACCCAGCGAACCGCCTTACTATTCAACATTTTTGATGGGCAATATAAGCGGATCGCTGAACAGTAAATCTTCATGGTTTATGAGCGCCTTCCAGCGTAATACGCAAGCTAACTCAATCATCAATGCAGAGCTGCTCGATTCCTCGGGGCAAACCTATAACTTCTCGCAGGCAGTCTCCAATCCTCAATCGCGACTAGATTTGAGTCCGCGCTTGGATCTTCAACTCACGCCCAACAACACCTTAACCATTCGATACATGTACGACCGCGTCAAAAATACGAATGATGGCGTCTCACAATTTGCTCTGCCGACGCAAGGCTACAACACACAGAATGAAGAGCAAACATTGCAGATGAGCGATACACAGGTGTTAGGCGCTCATTGGATCAATGAGACAAGGTTCCAATACATTCGTGATCGCGATAATCAGTTGCCGGAAAACACGACGCCGACAGTCACCGTACAGGGAGCCTTTACCGGAGGTGGAAACAATACCGGCATATCGCGCGATAGCCAGGACCATTATGAGCTGCAAAACTACACAACCGCTGCATTAGGAAATCACTCCATCAACTTTGGAGCCAGGTTGCGCCTGCTGCGAGACTCTAACTACTCTACATTGGGGTTCAACGGTAACTACACTTACTCCTCACTCAGCGCTTATGCCGCGCACCAGCCTTCGCAATACGAGGTGACAGCCGGAACTCCATCCGCTCAGGTCAAGCTCTTTGACTCCGGCATCTTCTTTCAGGATGATTGGAGAGCTCGTCCCAATCTCACTCTGAGCTATGGGCTGCGTTACGAAGGTCAAAACCAGATCAGCGACCACGCAGACTTTGGGCCACGCTTCTCCTTCGCCTGGGCACCGGCTGGCACGGGTAAAAAAGCTCCAACGACTGTCATTCGAGGAGGCTATGGATGGTTCTTCGATCGCTTCCAGTACAGTAATGTCCTGCAGACAATTCGCCAGAATGGAATTAATCAGAAGCAATACGTTGTGAAGAATCCCAATTTTTATGAGAACGCACCATCAGTGGAGTCGCTGAACAACGATCAGGCTGCGCCAACTACCTATCAGCTCTCGCCTCATCTAAAAGCGCCGGTTAATATGCAGGCCGCAGTCGGGGTAGAGCACCAGTTCGGAAAGATCGCGACCCTCTCTGTCACCTACATCAACTCTCGTGGTGTTCACCAGTTGTACAGCGACAATATCAATGCATTCCTGCCTGGAACATACGATTCCACCACAGGCACCGGCGTACGCCCCAATGGCATTAACGAGAACCTTTATCAATATCAATCGGGCGGAGTTTACAACCAGAATCAAATCATCACAAGCTTCAATATCCGTGCCAAAAAGCTGACGCTCTTCGGCTTTTATCTCTTCAACAATGCGAAGGCAGATACTTCTGGTGTAGATTATTTCCCCTCGAACCAGTTTGATCCTGGTGCAGATTATGGCCGATCCACCTTCGATGTGCATCATCGCTTTCTGTTAGGTGGAAACTATCAGGCTCCCTTTGGTGTCTCGCTAAGCCCGTTTTTGGTTATGGACTCTGGTACACCATTCAACATCACCTTGGGCCAGGATTTAAACGGAGACAACCAATTCAACGACCGTCCATCCTTCGCTACGGCATCGAGCACCGACGTGATTCAGACCAAGTATGGAAAATTTGATCTGGATCCTGCCTTTGATGCGACACGCATTCCATACAACTTTGGAAATGGCCCCAGTCAGCTGAGTCTGAATCTGCGCTTGAGTAAATCCATCGGAATCGGCCCAAGAGTGGAGGGAAGAGGCAATGGTGGAAATAACGGTGGTGGCCCTCCTCCGGGAGGAGGCGGACACGGCGGTGGCCCTGGTGGTGGTCCCGGCGGCGGTCTGGGGCCCGGCGGTTTGAGCAGCAGCGGCGGCCGCCCTCCCTTTATGGGGCAGGCAGCTCCCAGAAAATATTCGCTGTCCTTCACCGTCATGGGGAGAAATGTGTTCAACAACGTAAATCTTGCAGCGCCTGTGGGCGTGCTAAGTTCAAATCTCTTTGGCAAATCGAATGCTCTGGCCGGAGGCTTCTTCTCGTCTCCCTCTTCAAACCGCAGCATCGATCTGCAAATGATGTTCAACTTCTAACCTTCATGGAGTCGTAATAGAAGCTCAGACCAACTTTCTTGTTTCTTTCCGAGCTGTCAAAAAAGTACTGTAACCTTTTGGCTGCCAGGAGATCATATCTGCGGCAGAAGGAAGGGCAGGCGAGCGATCGTCCTGCTCCTTCTCTGGCTCAGGTGCCATCTCCATTGGCGGCCCCTCATTTGAGGGTCCATATCCATTAATGTTAGCCGGGCATTTTGTCCCGGCTCAACCGCGAAGGAAGGTATCCTCTCTATGAAGAACTCCGCACACTCACTCGCTCTGGCAGCTGCATTTGCAGGTCTGCTCGGTGGCACGACCGTTCGTCTTCACGCCCAGTCTGTCTCTCCCACAGTTAAGACGGCGACTGCGCAATCCGCTCAGGCTGGCACGCTTTTGGTGGCAGAGGGAAGCGCACCATTGCCCAAGCACTCCTGCAAGGGCAAGAATGACTGTAAGGGACAAGGCGGCGGCAAGCATCCCGGCACCAACTCCTGCAAGGGCAAGGGTGGTTGCGCAACCGATGGTTCCAAGGGAGCCAAAGCTTAGTAAACCTGATCTGGAGGTTTGACATGCTCAGGCCTCCAGATTGATACAAAGCTCTCTTGGTAAAGGTGGTGCAATGCCAGCAAATCGTTTCAACGGATTCACCAACTACGGCGTGGGCATAGGCCTGCGAGTGCCGCACTACAACCATATCTTTGAGCAGAAGCCCGTCGTCGACTGGTTCGAGATCATCTCAGAAAACTATATGGTCGACGGAGGCCGTCCCCTTCAGGTTCTCGACGAAATCCTTGAGCGATACCGTGTCGTCCAGCATGGGGTGTCCATGTACTTCGGCTCTGCGCAGCCGCTCAATCGAGATCACCTCAAGCGCCTGAAAGAACTGACGCGCAGAACCAAGACGCCGTGGTTGTCCGATCACCTCTGCTGGGGTAGCGTCGATGGCCGTTACACCCATGACCTTCTTCCCATTCCATACACCTTCGAGGCCGTCAAAACAACGGCAGAGCGCATTCGCCAGGTTCAGGACTTTCTAGAGATTCCAGTTGCCGTCGAAAACGTAAGCAGTTATGCGGAGTTTCATCAGTCTCAAATGACCGAATGGGAGTTTCTCAACGAGGTCGTCGAGGCAGCAGACTGCGGCATCCTGCTCGATGTCAACAATATCTATGTCTCGTCGCAAAACCATGGTTTCAATCCAGCGAACTATATCGACAGCATCCCTGCAGAACGTGTTGCCCAGATTCACATCGCCGGGCACTCGAAATTCGAGAAGTACACTCTGGACACGCATGACCACCCTGTACTCGATCCGGTGTGGGCTCTTTATGCGCGTGCGATTGGCCGCATCGGCGAGACTGCAACCTTGCTCGAATGGGACGACAATATCCCCAGCTTCGACGAGGTGCACGCCGAAGCTCTCAAAGCGACACGCTATCTCAACCCCTCAGCTACGTTAGAGAATTCCATGCACTTCGAACAATCGTTGCGCCATGAGGTGATGCACTCGTGAACCTGTTAGAGCTGCAAAGACGCATGGCCGAAGATGTGATGCGGCCACTCACACCCGATCTCGGCATGCAGAACTCAACAAGTGATGGCACCTCAGTCCATACGCTGGCCGAGAGCTATATCAAACCGAACGATCTTCTCTCTTCCTTCGATCGTCTCGAAATCTACAATCGTCAATACTGGTTTCGCGTCATCGGAGCGGTTGCAGAAGACTTTCCCGGGCTGCTCGCTGTCCTCGGCGAGGAAAAATTCGACAAGCTGGTACTGGCCTATCTCAAAGAGAACCCGTCAACTTCGTTTACACTCCGCAATCTTGGCGCGAAGCTGCCGCATTGGCTTGAGGACCACTCCGAATTCGCTCCCCGACGTCACGATCTATTGGTCGATGTGGCGAAGCTCGAATGGGCATACATCGAATCGTTCGACGGAGCCGCCTTCTCTCCTTTATCCGAGCTTGATATCAGCGGCCTGACGGCTGAGTCCCGTCTATCGTTACAGCCGCATCTCCAGCTATTAGATCTTCGTTATCCCGTGGATAAGCTCATCCTTGCCGTTCATCGCGAGACCCCTGCCGCAGGAGTTGCAAGCAACGCAGCCTCTGAGCATAAGCACAAGAGCATGAAGCGGCTTCCTGTCATGCGCCGCTCTGCCATTCACCTCGTCATCCATCGCTTCGAGAACGAGGTTTACTATAGGCGAATCGACCGCGAAGCATTTCTTCTACTCTCCGCGCTTCAATCAGGAGTTACGATAGGCGCTGCTATCGAGACAGCCTTCAGTGACAGCATCTTGTCGGCAACGAAACAGGCACAGAAGATTCAGGAATATTTTGCGCATGCGGCTGGGCTAGGCTGGTTTAGCTTGTCTGCGAAATCATAGCGAATGGTGAAAGCTAAAGTGCAGATACTCTTCGATCCCAATCAGCACCAGGGTCGCGAGAGACAAAAGCAGTTGCACACGCTCCAGTCTCAACTTCTTGGGACTCAAAGGCTTTTGCCGCCACTGCGAGGCGGGCCGATTGCGAAGATGACGGACATGCAAAAAGATCGCCAGGTTCATTAACGAACCCACAAGCGCGAGTGCAATCATAGGACGCCGAATCCAGGCTGCATGAAAGCGAACGACATCTGCTCCGGCACCAGTCGTCAGCGCAAGCGCGCCGATCCCAATTGCGAGACGAAGTCCATTAATTGCGACAACAGCCCCACAGATACTTTGAAGAAGGGCAAAGATAAAACTCGACCACGCGATCGCGCGCCGAGTTCCATTCACCTCACCTTGCATTAAACGGGTGGATAGATCGTTCGGCTGTGGCGATTGAACAGAATTGATCGGCATTAGAGCTCGTTTTCAGAGGGAGTAGAACCGTAACTCTCCCTCGCATAGGGGCATTTTATACGAGCTACATGCCGACATGCTCAATCGCTCTTAGAGGGTGCGGGCCTAATCCCTTCGATTTCTTCGCTCAGGCGCGCATGCAGGCGCTCGCTGAAGCCCAGTGGCAACTCGAAGGTGCGTTCATCCGCTGTCAGGATCAGGATGTTACGTGTCGAATCGAGGATCGCCGAGCAGATCTCGCAGTGCTCCAGGTGCTCCTGCACTAACTCCTTCACCTCTGCGGAAAGCGTGTCATCCAGATAACCGGAGATGTGATTCCAGACGTGCTTGCAATCTATGACCACGGCAGCCACCTCCGTTTTGGATTCACCTGCTTCAATTGAGGCGCCAGTCGCTTTTGGAGCATCATACGTGCTCGGTGCAGCCGCACTTTTACCGAGGCGACACTGATGCCCAGTGTCTCTGCCGTTTCATGGATGCTCAGCTCCTCGATATCTCGCAAAATAAACGTCTCTCTGTAGATCAGCGGAATATCTTCCACCGCCTGCTGCAATAGCTGTCTTACCTCCAGCCGCTCCACCGACTCTGAAGGAATCTCCCTCCAGTCGCGGAGCAGCGCGGGAGAGACGTGGCCCTGCTCGTCGGAGGGTTCATCCAGTGACTCCATCGGCACTGCGCTCTTGCGGCGAAGGCGGCTGCGCGCCTCATTCAGCGTAATGCTGATGAGCCATGTGCTGAACTTTGATTCAGCGCGAAAGTTCTTCAGGTTACGAAACGCCTTCAGAAAAGCCTCTTGTGCCACATCCTCCGCATCGGCTTCATTCTTAAGGAGCGTAAGTGCCATCACATAGACGGTGCGCTCGTAGGGACGAATCAGGGCATGAAACTCATGCGAGTTGCCTCCCAGAATCGAAGCAATCAGCTGCTCCTCCCCCGGAGTTGTGCCTCTCTCGATCATGGTGTCTCTGTCCATACCCGATAGCGTCTTGCCAGTATCGCATCCACAGAGATCAATCCTGCGCCAAATACCAGCACCATAGCTGACGCGAAGAGAAACGTGTAAGGATCGGCTGCATAGAACTTACCCGGATCGGAGAAGACCGAAAGCAGAGCTTCGCGGTCAGCAGTCCAGTACGCGGCCAGCATGTTCACCGTCAACACCAGGCCAATCAGCCTTGATCCAAGTCCCAGAATTAAAAGGATTCCTCCAACGAACTCCAGCCCTGCCACAAAATGTGCAGTCGGTCCGGGGAAAGGGAGATTGAGGCTCGAGAAGAAGTCGGTAACTTTGTCGAGATGGTGCAGCTTCCCCCAGCCCGACTGTACCAGTTGCCATCCCCAATACAGCCGAACCAGCAGCAGAAAGGGCGACTGGAGACAGGAGGCCAGCTTTGCAAAGTATGTGTACCATCCGGCTAATCTCTTCATCGTCCTCTTCTCCGTACTCTGTGCACCGTTAGAGCGTTGAGCGGCAAAGAGGTTACAGGGAATGACTTTTAGCAGAGATCGAGGCTCGACCGCAATTGGCAAGAAAAGCCGACTCGTTTTCAACAATGATTACAGATATCTGCTACCAAAGTTGTACGGATGAGATTCCCAATACGGGATAGAGTTGGCAGCGTATCTTTTCATCTTCCTTTACTTGCAACGGCGCCGCCAGAGCACGTGCATTGTATTTTTTATCTGCGGTTTCTCTTCTCCTCGCCCTTTGCAGCAAACACGGTGACCTTTAGGTCTGATTCGTATGTGCCTATTTAGGAGTGTGTATTTTGAGCCGACTTGGATTCGTGCGTTTAATTCTTTGCTTCGGTGTGCTAGCCTTCAGTGTCCACGAAGCCTCTGCCCTTGATGTCACTCTGAGCGGCGATGCCAGCGTTAACTCCGCCCATCCGGGCAGTAAATACGGAGCGCTTTCGAACCTGTATGTCGGCAATGGCAACACTGCCTTTCTGCAGTTCGATCTGACAGGATTGCCTGTCGGAACGACGGCAGCCCAGGTCTCTCGCGCGACGCTTACCGTCTTCGTGAATCGAGTGAATACGGCCGGAACGGTAGCGGTGTCCCCGGTAACCTCAAGTTGGCAAGAAGACAACATAAGCTCCTCGATCGCACCGGCGACTGGAAGCGCGATCGGTAACTTTTCGGTTTCAGTTGCTGGCCAGTTTATTTCTGTCGATGTGACGGCGCAGGTTCAGTCGTGGATCAATACCTCCAACAGCAACTATGGGCTCGCACTGACATCGAGCACGGCTAACGCCCTCTTTGATAGCAAAGAAAACGATGAGACCTCTCACCCGGCGCAGCTCGATATCACGCTCGTCAACCAAGGCCCGCAGGGCATTCAGGGGCTTCAGGGAATTCAGGGGCCTGTTGGACCAATGGGAGCGACTGGCGCACAAGGTGCCACTGGCTTAACCGGAGCAACTGGTCCTGCTGGCCCTATCGGACCGATGGGCGTGATCGGAGCTACCGGCCCGCAGGGCCCTCCTGTCACCTTTCGCGGCACATGGGTAAACGCAACCTCCTATGCGACGGGCGATGCTGTCTTCTATAACGGCTCCAGCTACATCTCTCTGCAAAACGCCAACACGGGCAACCAGCCGAATACAACTCCCGCGCAATGGTCATTGTTGGCGGAGCAGGGTGCAGCAGGGGCTACAGGGGCGGCTGGCCTTCAAGGCCCGATTGGTCCTCAGGGTATTCAAGGCCTTCAAGGTCCGATTGGACCGATTGGCCCTACCGGTGCCGCCGGCATTCAAGGTCCGATCGGCCCTACCGGAACAACCGGGGTTGCTGGCCCCACTGGTGCAACCGGCGCGACCGGACCTGCCGGCCCTCAAGGTCCCACAGGTCCGCCAATGAGCTTTGTCGGCACATGGAACAACAGCACAATCTACAACATCGGCAATGCCGTCTACGAAAATGGCACAAGCTATATTGCGCTGGCAACGAATCTTGGGGTTGACCCGGCAGTAGACGTAGCAGGCAGCGGAGGCACTTGGGCAGTTCTGGCGAAAGCCGGTAGTGCCGGAACCGTGAGTGTAGGAACCACGGTGACTGGGGCATCAGGAACCTCGGCTTCGGTAACGAATTCGGGAACCAGCTCTGCGGCCATTTTGAACTTCACCATTCCGCAAGGCCCAGTCGGTCCAACAGGAGCTATGGGCCCGGCCGGCCCCACCGGTCCTACAGGCCCCGCCGGTCCTGCCGGAGCCAGTGGCAGCGGAGTGAATGGCGCAATCCTTGCCATGGAGTTCGTCAATCCCGGCACCAATGCGGGTACGACCTTCTTTATGTCACCGCTTTCGCACAGCGGCAGCCCAGCCACGGCAACTAATAACGCAATTGCAAATGCGACCGAGTCCAACTTCTCTGCCATGCCGGTGGCTTGCACGATGAGCGCCCTGAATGTCGGCGTCAACAACTACAACGTCGCGAGCGCCGATACAACAACGATTGGCGTTTATAAAAACGGTGCGGCGACATCAATGACCTGTTCTGTAAGCACGAACGGCAATAGTTCCAGTTGCCAGGATAAGACGCATACTTTCTCTGCAGCAGGTGGCGACACCATCAGCATCAGCTTTGTCGAAACCAATGCGACTCCCTTCAACAAGGTCACCGTAGAACTGGTTTGCCAATAGCCCTTGCACTTGAGGGCAGAAGCCCGCAACGACGGGCCGAAGTCTAGCAGTATTTCTTCCAGGTCGCTTCACTCAGCCGTCCCCTTAAAGAGGACACAGGAACGCACCAACAATCACGAGCTGTACAGGAAGGAAAGAGATCATGTCAGAGCCATTTCTTGGAGAAATACGAATGGTCGGCTGGAACTTTGCCGCGAATGGATGGGCGCTTTGCAACGGGCAATTGTTGTCGATCAGCCAGTACACTGCCTTATTTTCGCTGTTGGGAACATACTATGGCGGCGACGGTAGACAGACTTTCGCGCTACCGAATCTGCAGGGCCGCGTTCCGATTCATCAGGGCACCGGTCTCGGCCTCAGCACCTACGATATAGGTGAAGTCGGCGGCAATGAGAACATCACCCTGCTGTCCACGCAGATGCCGCAACACAACCATCTGGTAGGAGTCAGCAACCTACCGGGATCGGTCGCCGATCCAACCAACGCAGTGCTGGCACAGGGTAACTCTGGCTCCGGAAGAAGCCCCGTCCTCGTTACCGACTATGTCTCGACGTCCGCTACGGGAACTCTTGCTCCTGCGACCATCTCAATGGCCGGCGGCAGTCAACCGCATAGCAATATCCAACCATTCTTATGTATTAACTTCATCATTGCGTTGACGGGTATCTTTCCGACGCGGTCATAGCGGCATGGTGCCGTCGGCGCAAGTCGACGGCACATCTCGCATCTTTGAACTCAGGACAATCTCAATCCTATGGCGGCAACAGCTCAAATGCAGGATACGGCCTACCATCTTCGACGATCCGTCGCTGCGGATGAGCCGTTCCTGTTGAAACTCTATGCCGAATCTCGTGCTGAAGAGCTAGCGCACGCCGGAATGGATGCATGGCAGCGCGAGGTCTTTGTGCAGATGCAGTTCCGCGTCCGCCAGGCCGCTTACAACGCGGCGCACCCAACGGCATTGGACGAGATCATCTGCGCCGATAGCGGACTCCCGCTGGGGCGAGTCCTGACCGATCGTACGGCAGACGGAATGTGCCTCATCGATATCGCCATCGTAGCGCAGATGCAGAAGCAGGGAATCGGAGCACGGGTCATTGAGGAATTGCAACAGGAGTGCAGGGCGCAAGGCTGTCAGATGAGGCTGCAGGTATTGAAAGGCACTCCGGCCGAGAGACTCTACCGGCGGCTGGGGTTCAGGCTCGTGGCTGAAGATGCGCTTCGTAGACAGATGGTTTGGGATGGGACGAAGATTTGAAAAGCACAAGGGATAGATCGCAATCCGGAGAGATGCTTATGGCCAGGGCAGCCAGCCTGCACGGTCTGCAGCGGCAATGGTCGAGGCTGAGTCATCTCGCGTCGGTTCTGTCGGCGATAGCGCTCGTCATGGTGGCGTCCCTCGGTGGCTACCGCGCGTTGGCGCAGGGCACGCCGCCCAGCAACGTACAAGCGACAGCAGCGACCCTGGCGGCTCCGGCTCAGATCGCATATGACGCCGCGGGCAATCTCTACATCGCAGACCTGAACGATAACATCATCCGCAAGGTAGATCTGGCTGGCATCGTCACCACCGTAGCTGGCACCGGCGAACAGGGATTTTCTGGCGACGGCGGCGCAGCCACCAGCGCCCAGCTTGACTCGCCCGCTGGAGTCGCCGTCGACGCCGCGGGCAACATCTATATCGCAGATACCCACAATCAGCGCATCCGCAAGGTCAGCGGCGGAACCATCACGACGATCGCGGGCACAGGTACGGCAGGTTTTTCAGGGGACAGCGGAGCAGCCACCTCAGCCATGCTGAGCAATCCATCCGCGCTTGCAGTCGATTCAAGCGGCAACCTCTACATCGCCGACACCGACAACCACCGCATCCGCAAGATCGCAGGCACAACCATTACCACCGTTGCCGGTAATGGAGAACAAGGCTTCTTCGGCGACGGCGGCGCGGCAACCTCGGCCGCTATCGACTCGCCCAATGGCGTGGCTGTCGACGCCAGCGGCAACCTCTACATCGGCGATACCCACAATCAGCGCATCCGCAAGGTCAGTGGCGGAACCATCACGACAATCGCAGGCAACGGCACCAAGACCTTCAGCGGCGATAACGGTCCGGCAGCCTCTGCAACGCTGGCTCGCCCTCGTGGTCTTAGCATCGATGCGCAAGGCAACATCTACGTCGCCGACAGCGACAACAATCGCATCCGCCTCATCGCCGGCACAAACATCAAGACAGTGGCAGGCAACGGCTCGCAAGGGTTTGCAGGTGACGGCGGCCCTGCGGTCAACGCAATTCTCGATACGCCTCGTGCTCCGGCAGCGTTGTCCCCCACCGCATTTGCGCTCTCCGATACCAATAACCAACTGGTTCGCGCCGTAGGCCCTGACGGCGTGATTCACACCATCGCGGGTGAGAACACAGGCATCGCCGGCGGCCAGGGATTCTCTGAAACCCTTATACTCAGCGGCGCCTCCAGCGACCCCTTCGGTAGCGGCTCGCTGACAGCGACCTTCAGCAACGCAGGCCTCACAGCAACAGGACAGGTCAGCCTGCTCGATATCTCTAATGGCTCAACGTCCGTTGCCTCTGCTTCGCTGTCCGGCAATGTGGCTACCATCAGCACTGCAACGCTGTCTCCCGGCATGCACAGTCTTGTGGCCAGTTATAGCGGCGACGCTTTCAACCCCGCCATCACCAGCAGCGTCTTTGTGCTCACCGTCATCCCGCCGCCTATTACGGACTTCACGCTCACCGCAAGCGGAGCGACAACACAGTCCGTCAATCCGGGACAAACCGCGACCTTCAACTTTGCACTCCAGCCGCAGGGCGGAGTCCTGAATACCTCCATCTCCGTGACCGCATCGGGCCTTCCTCCTGGAGCGACGGCCGTACTTACGCCCACAACGATCGCATCGGGCAGCGGCGCCACATCTCTTACCCTGTCCATCAAAACGGCCCCGCTTAAGGCTGCAAATACACCACCTCCATCACCTCTAAGAACACCTCTGCTTCCGATGACCGCAGCCGTATTCCTGTTGCCGCTGCTGCGCAACAAGCGTCTCCGCGCGCGATTCACTAGTATGCCCCGTACCTTGCTCGGCATCCTGTTCGTGCTTCTTGCAGGCGCTGCAACCATTGGGCTGACCGGTTGCGGCAGCGGCGGCTTCTTCGCGCAGGACCCGCAGAGCTACACGGTTACGGTTACAGCAACCGCCACCAGCGCAGCAAATGCAACCTTGCAGCACACCACCACGGTCACGCTGGTCGTTCAATAAGACCGCAGAGGAGCAGGTCCGCACGCATGAGACTCAACTTGCTTTGGACATCGGCAGTATGGATGGCAGCAGCGACCGGTGCCTTTGCGCAGGCGGCTTCGCCGCAGGCTGCCGATCTGGGACCAACCGTTTCAAAGAGCCATCCCATCGCGCTCTCGATCAACTACACCGCAATGATCGGCAACGCCCCTCCGGGGAGCTGCAATTGCTTTCTGCTTAACGGCGGCAGCAGCGAAGAGCTGTTTCACGTCTGGAAAAGTATCGCGGCAGTGGCCCAGGTAACTGGTAGCCGAACCGATCATGTGCCGCAGTCACAACAAGGCCTCAGCCTGCTTACCTATATGGGTGGCCCTCGCTACTCCTTTCACACCATGCAGCGGTTCACCGTCTACGGTCAGTTTGTCATCGGCGGCGTCCACGGATTTGACGGTTACTTTCCCAAAGCAGGTGCCCAGTCTCCCGGCGCAGCCAACTCGCTGGCCTTCGCGCCCGGTGGGGGTGTTGAGGTCGGTGTCAAAAACTGGCTCTCTGTCAGAGCGGTAGAAGCCGACTATCTTGTCACCCGTCTACCCAACGACCTCAACGAGCACCAGCACAGCCTCCGCATCAGCTCCGGCGTCGTCTTTCGCTTCTCCTCCCTACGGTTGAACCGTTGAACAGAAGCTTTGCTCCATTAAAACGCTTGTCAAGCCCCCAGACAATCTAAGCAGCAGAAAACAAAAGGATTACCCGGTGCAGATTAGTTTCCTCCACAAGCTATCCTTTAAATAGCAGGTAGAAAATAACGAGGAAATCCATAGCTCGGACCTAACTTATGTAGAATCAAGACTTTGGAAAATAAGTCCTTTAGATGTAAGACTTTAGATAGGCAATAAATACGTTGGCTAACCCAAGTATCGTATGATGACCGCAACCAATGTTTCCAGCCCCAGAATACGCGAAGGATGTGGCTATAGCTCTGCTGGGAGCATCTGTGGGTATAGCCGGTTTACTCTTGGTGGTAGCCGGATTCGTATTTGCTCAGGCCGCCACATTTCCCCCGGACGAAACAGACGACGAGGTAATTGCGGGTTTCGAGATGGCCGGGAGACTAGGGCTGATTCCATTTCTTTTGGCTTTAGTCGAAGCTGGAGCATCGCTGCTTTGGCTGGTTCACAAATCAGACTATTTATACACAGGCGTCATCTGGGGATTTTTCTTGCTGCTTATTCTGACTGGGCTGTATGGTTTGGTCTTGATCCTAAGGTATCTCTAACGATGAGCCTAGACACCGAGCAGATTCACCGATTGACCAGTAAGGGTTTTGACAAGCTTTATAGCAGCGACCCCGACAAATTCACCGAGATGGCGCATACCGCTCTCGACTATGCGAAGACATGCGTTCCTGCGGGGGAAAAAGTTCGAGTCGGAGATGTGGTTCTCATCATCACTAATGCCGTGCGAATTCTTCCGTCCTTTGAAGCATACGTCCAGAAGAAGAAGCTGAAAGAGAAGTATTGGCAGGAACTGTTCGCCGAATACATTCTGGAACAGGTTTTCCCACAACCTGAACTCACTAAGAAACCGTCTAAACCCTAGGAGCCCTGCTATGTCAGAAAAACAAGCCAAAGAAGCCGCCGCGCAATACATGAAAGATCAGGCGGAAATTATGAAGAAGTACGGGGAGACCCCCAAGATGTCAGGATCAACGTACAAGACTGCTGTTCGCGACACGACCAGAACATTTCAAACCATCAGCGCAAAGGTTAAGTAAACCCATGGCGAAGCCAAAGCCTAATATGCAGCAAGAGAAGTTTACGAAGGCTTTGGCTTCCGTCCTCTCCGCCGATCCAAAGAAAATCCGGGAAAAGCTCGCTCAAGCCAAAACCGAGAAGCCTTCGCCTCATACGAAATACACCTACGCCCCCGAAGAGGGCCGGCCTTAGACGGCTTTGGGATACTCCTTCCCAGTCAACTCCACCCATGTAAGGCGCTTGCCGCTAACCTGAGACAGAGCCTTCTGGAATCGGCTTCCGTCGTCGTGTCCGATACGGTTATTGAACCGGAACATCTGTTCATCCAAGTACCGCTCCATGTGAAACGGTTCTACTGCAACGTAGGTGCCACTCAGTGTGCGCTTGAGGCATGACCAGAAGTTCTCAATTGCCTGAGTGCTCACTTCGCCGCGTACATACTCTTCCATGTGATTCACAGTCTCGTGAATGAAGCTCTGCGCGGTAAGACCGTCGTAACCGGGCCAACCGTCCGTGTAGACCGTCGAACCGAATCCAACCTGCTCAAGAATCTTCTTCTGCAAAGTCTCGCGCTTGACGTTCGGAATCACAGAGGCGCGAACCTGACGTGTGCCGCGCTCAATCATGCCGAATACAGCCGTCTTCTCTGCATAGCCATTCATGCCAATCTGCTGCTTGAGACGCTTGCTGCGGTGCATGTTCTTTGGCTTACCGCCGATGAACGTCTCGTCCATCTCCACAGGCGTACCCGTCCCACCCATCATCACAGGCTTGATATCCTTCAGCACCAAGCGAAGTCGCTGGAGCACGAACCATGCGTTCTTCTGGGCAATGCCTGTAGCTCTGGCAATCTCATAGCTGGATACCCCATTGCGGCAGTTGCAGAGCATCCAGAGAGCGATCATCCAGATATCCAAACCAAGTGGCGAGTCTTCGAAGATCGTGCCAACCTTCACAGAGAACTGCTTGCGGCAGGAGTAGCACTTCCATCTCATCTGCGTCTTCAGCCAATAGTGATTGCGCTCGCCCTGATTCGCGCCACACTTCGGGCAAACCGGGCTTCCATCCTGCCAGCGCATCATGGCGACGGCGTTGATGCAGGTCTGTGGATCGGAGTAGTACCGGATGGCTTCTGTGAGAGTGGTAGGCGTGAAGATCATAATGTGAAAATGATATGCTTGAGCGGTCATGTAGTCAAGGTAATAATGCGAATCGGCATTATTTAACTTGACGCAGGTCGGAACCCGCAATAATATCCCATTATCGGCAGTCGGGAGGCTGCACCTTATGACTGAACCCGCAGCGAAGCACAACGAACCCATCGTCACAACTGAGCAGGACGCCAAGAAGGAGCGGGAGCGATCAAAGATTGAGTTCCCATACACTGCCTTAGACTTGGCGGTAATCTTGGCGAAGGCCGTCCATGATGCAGGCAATAGCTGCGATTGGGCGCAGCTAGGAGCGAAGCTGGACATGGCGGCTGACGGTGGCGGCTTCCGACAGCGCCTTATGGCCGCTAAGACGTTTGGATTGATAACGTATACCAGCCGTTCCGTAACCCTCACCACGCTGGGAATCCAGATCAACGACCCCGATCAGCTCGCGGCGGCCAAGGTTGAGGCGTTCCTGAGCGTTCCCCTTTACAAGTCGGTCTACGAGCAGTTCCGAAACGGAACGCTACCCGGCGCTGATGGATTAGAGAACGCGATGGTTGGTTTGGGTGTTGCCAAGAAGCAGAAGGACAAGGCGCGTCAGACTTTCCAGCGCTCAGCAACTGAAGCAGGGTTCTTTGGCTATGGCCCTAATCGGCTGGTGATGCCCACAGTGAAGCAGCTTAAGAAGACCGAATCTAAGCCGCAGGACGCCAACGACGGCGACGACCAAGAGGAACTTGAGCGGGGGCGCAGGGGCGGCGGAGGGGGCGGCAACGAGCCGCCTAAGTATCACCCATTCATCGTCGGCCTGCTAGATACGCTCCCGCCGACCAGCACGGCTAAGACGGAATGGACGCTTCAAGGACGCCAAGATTGGCTACAGACCGCCGCAGGCATCTTCAACCTGATCTATAAGACCAGCGCTGACGACAAGGGCACCGTTACAGTGTCCGTCGATGCCCCTAAGAATTCTGCAAACTAGAGAACCCACCCGGCGCAGACCGGGTGGGCATCGGAAAGGAGACAGGATGCACTCAGTGACGATACGCATCCAGACTAGTCGGGTAGTAATCACCATTCGCAGTGGTGACGAAACCGTCGTAGTCGTGGTTCCCAAACTAGGCTAGCCTAGTCGCCCTCTTGGAGTCCATAGTCTGATCAGCCGTTGACCCTACTACCTTACTCTCACGATTTGCCCAGCGCTGCTTGGCCGCTCGCTGGGCAATTTCTTTGCGTTCTTCCGGTGAGAGCTTCGCTGCTCTTGCGGCACCGCCCTTCAAGCCGCCTAGCCGCCCCAGCGCCACAGCCGCAGGATTCTTGACGGGTGTGGTCTGCTTGGTTGCGATGCTCACGATCTTGGTGGGCTTTGCCATGCAGTCATTATGCTTGAGCAGTCAGGAATTGGCAAGCCTTAGATCGAGCAGCATCTGCATATCAGTAAAGCGGACTTTCTTATGCTTCTCGCGCCAATATGCATCGCCCTGCAACGCGATGGTGTTTTCGATGGCTTTGAATATCCCTACATTGTGATTGATCCCACCGCAGACACAGTTGCATTTCGTTGACTTGACGCGCCGTACGTCATAGCAACTTGCATTGCACGAACGCTTCCGTCCACTCGGGCCCATTGAATGCATTAGTTCCGACATTCCGAAAGCATACAATCTTAGGGATTGGGTTAGTCAGCGTATTTATTGCCTTTAGATACTTACATGGGGAGGGGGGGACTAAGGGTAAGTCCGAGAGGCACATCCAGCGCTTTCCGGGAAGAATCAACCCAGACTCTTCTTTAGCAAAACGCGTAATTGACATGTCATCAAAATGGGATATCCTTTGCACCATAAGTGGTGCAAAACAACCGGAGAGGCAGACATGGCAGCGGAGCTGAACCTACTGGATGTTTGGATTCCCGAGCAGATGGAGCCGGGTACGTTGTTCCTGTTGGAGCATGCTGGTGGGCTGGGAAAGGCGGATAACCCATATTGGGCCGTTCTATCCTGTCCTTCCTGTGGTTCGCTTGGACTCATCACCCGCCAGCAGTGCATAGGCAACGAGTCGATGATCTGTGGCTCGGACCAGTGTTCTGCGGAGTATTTTCTCGAAGACGGACGTATCCGTTATCGTCCCGCGAACTAAAGTTCTCTTATTCGTGCCGCAGCGCAACGACAGGGTCCATGTGCGATGCGCGAATGGCTGGCAGCAAACCGGAGACGATGCCGACTGCGGCCAGAATAACGAATGAGATCAGCATCACCTCGGGCGAAGCACGCAGAATAATGTCGCCCTCGTGGTTTGCAGTCTTATAGATGTCGGAATAAAGCGGCATCGGTGGAATCATATACGCCACGGCAATTGCGATCATCATCCCGATGACGCCTGCAATGAAGGTAAGCGTAAGGCTCTCCAATAAAAATTGAGAGAGAATGTCCCTTCGTTTCGCGCCAAGCGCTTTGAGCAGGCCAATCTCCCGCGTTCGTTCCGTAACCGAGACCAGCATGATGTTCATGACGCCGACGCCGCCCACGCCTAGCGTCATCGCTCCAATGATGCCCAGCAAAAGCTCCAGTGCCGTGCTGAACTGCATAATCTCGGCAGAGTCCGCCACAGTGTCCCACGTGCCGATCGCCTTGTCGTCCTTGGGGTCGAAGTGGTGGCGTTGTGCCAGCACAGCCCTCACGGCCTGAATGGCCTTGATATGCATATCGCCCGAGACCGGCTGAAAGACAATGCTGTCCGGATCGCGCTGGTTCCGCAGCAGCCGCATCATGTCGAATGGAACGAAGGCATTTTCGTTGTCAGGCCCGTTGTTCGACGAGTCTTGAATTTTGTTCTCGAGCACCCCGATCACTTGAAAGACATGGCCCTCGATGTTCACCGATTCTCCAACCGGAGGGAAACCATTAAAGAGCTTCTGCGCGGCGTGTGCCCCGAAGATGACCACCTGCCGATGATCGGTAAAGTCGGCAGGTTCAAAGTAGCGGCCGCTTTCAACCTTCAACCGGCGCATCTCTCCATACGGATATTCGATGGCTTTGCTCTGAATGTTCACCACCTTGGACCCGTATTTGAAGCTGAACGTATCGTCAGTCTCCGAGCTGACCGCGCGCAAAAAAGGAACCGTATCGCGAATGGCCTCGGTATCGCCATCGCGAAACTTTACTCGTTGGCCTGCGCGTTCGCCACCGGCCTGCATGCTCGTCTGGCCGCCCCAGATCATGATGACGTTATCGCCCAGTCCTAGAAATCCGTTCAGCACCTCTCGGCCAAGGCTCTTGCCATAACTGAGCAGGAGCACCACTGTCACCAGTCCCCACGCGATGCCCAGCATGGTCAACCCCGAGCGCAGGCGATTGCGCAGCAGCGATCCGATACTTTGACGAATGATCTCACCAATGTTCATCGCTACTCCGTTCTCAGGCACTCCATCGGGCTAAGGTTGGCTGCGCGCAGTGCAGGATACGTCCCGGCAAAGAGCGTGATGACGGTAAGCGTGGCAAGCGAAGCAATAATCGCAACCGGAGAGATCACAGGATGAGGAACGAAGTCAGGCAGAGGCACCAGTCGCAGCAGCAGACAGATCCCGACCCCAACCGTCAGGCCAGTCGCACCGCTCACAATCGTGATAATCGCCGACTCCACCAGAAACTGTCGCCGAATGTCGAGCGCAGTCGCTCCAAGCGCCTTACGAACGCCAATCTCCCGTGTCCGCTCAGTCACGGCAACCAGCATAATGTTCATCACGCCGATTCCTCCCAGCGCCAGCGTCAGCAGAGCAACCGCGCCGAAAAAGAACGTCATCACCGAAAAGATGCGCTCCGTAAACTTGGAGCCATCGAGCGTATCCCAGATCCACAGCGCTTCCTTGTCGTCCGGATCGTAATGATGTCGCTCGGCGATGATGCGTTTCACCTGATCCAATGCCTTCACATGGAGATCGGGTGAGACCGGCTCGACGACGATATTGTTGACGTAGCCTCGCTCCATCCCCGGATCGGTCGGCGGAAAATCGCGGGCCATGGCCGAGTAGGGAGCAAAGAGCTGCGTATTGTCCGGCCCGCTCCCATAGCTTCCATTCTGCTTTTTATTGGCAAGCACGCCAATCACGGTGTACTCGTATCCCGCTACCAGCATCTTCTGCCCGATCACAGGCTTGCCCGGAAATAGCTGCCGGTTCGCCTCCGCTCCCAGAAGAATGACGCGTCGCGCATTGGCCTCATCCTCATCTGAGATCAACCTTCCCTGATCCACCGTCAGCGAACGAAAGCGTTGATACTGCGGCCACACCCCGCGGATCGGGCGCGACGCGGCATTCCACGGGCTGACCTCCGAGACGCTGCGCCGAATCTCCGGGCTCACAGTCTTTACCAGATATGCCTGCTGTTGAATCGCGATGGCATCATCGATGGTAAGGATAATGTCACGCCCCGCCGCATAACCTCCCGCCTGCATGCCTGTCTTGCCGCCGAAGATGATGGCGATATCGGTGCCGATGGTGCGAAGATGCTGCTTCTGGTCGAGATTAAAGCCGATACCAAGCCCCACCAGCAGAATGACCGACGTAATCCCCCACACAATGCCGAACATGGTGAGGAAGCTACGCAGCTTGCTCTCCCAAAGTGCGGACAGAGTCTGCCTGAATATTTCGCGTATCGGCATAGGCAATCATACCCGCCTAAAAGAGATAGAAACGGCCTGAATAGCACATACGCAAACCGAAGGGTAAAGTTCCTCCCCCAGCTTCTCAACGGCATGTTAATGAGGGTTTTGGTGCCCGGAGGGGGACTTGAACCCCCACGACCGGTTAAGGTCTGCGGATTTTAAGTCCGCTGTGTCTGCCGATTTCACCATCCGGGCGCAGCGTCAGAAGGCCGCCTTTTCATCGTATCGCATCTGCGTCGCGGACTACTTCTTTGAAGAAACAGCCACGGGACGAAGCTCCTTCGCATACTGCTTGAGATAAGGAGCAAGCGCCTCATACTGATTAGTGGCGATGAAGTTCACCCCTGCAGCAATCGCAGCCTTCCAGCGCAGAACGACCGCAGCGCGCGAGCCGAAGTTGTAGGCGTTTCCCCATCCTTGATCTTCTGAAGGTGCAAATCCATCCAGCGCATAGAAGCGCACCCAATAGCCCCTCTTGTGAGCATAGTCGACCAGGGCGTGGAGTCGCGCATTATCGGCAGCCGTCCAGTCACCCGCTCTCGGCTCTCCACCTTCTTCCACGGCATACCACGAGCCGTTCCACCAGCGGCGATAGTTGGTAGGCTTCTCACCGATAAGCTCCTCCGGGCTTACCGTGGCCTCCCAATGCATCGACTCCTTCGCCGACATGCCTTTGGGCGCGGGATGCGTATGCGCCGAACCGAACAACCGCAGCCGCGCACCCACCGGAAGATCGTCGTAAAAGATCTTTTGCTGCTCATCCGACTCTTCGGTGACAACAAGAATCGGTTTGCGATCGATCGGCGAGAGATGATTCGGGTCGTTGGTCTTCACCGCGGTCGAAAGCCATTCCTCATGCTGACCGAGAACCTGCCACACGGCCTTGAGCAAAGGGTCCTGATTATCTTTGAAGTCGAAATGAAGGACGATCAGAGGCCACTGGTCACGCTTGTTCTCGGCAATAGCTCTTTCGACGACGGGACTGACCTGCTTGAAAAAATAATCTTCGAGCGTAGGCTCCTCGCCGGTCGGGTGCGGTGTATGCGAAACAACAACGCGGCCCTTTCCCGTAGCTGGATCGACATACCACGCAAGGTCCTGCTCAATTGAAACCGGAAAGCCGGAATTGAGTGCGCGCTGAATACGATCGCCCCACTGACCGTTGTACGGGTAGCAGTTATGCGCATCCAGAATGGGGCGGTTGTGGTTCAGAAAATTCAGATCAGGCCCTTGGGAATTTTGCGCGCGAGCAGAAGAGGAGAACAGCGTAAGAGCGGCGACCGCAGCGGCCAGTACAAAAGCTTTGTGGCGCATGTTGAATTTCCTTTTTCGTGGTCAGGTCTGGGGCGATGACAGCGCTGTCATCCATTATGCTGCTTGGAGTTTTCAGCTCGGATAAGAATATCTTCAATAAATAAGCCCCTCGCTGTGAGGGGCTTATTTATTGAGCTAAGGGGTAGTTAGAAAGGAATATCGTCGTCCGTGATGCCCACATCGGCATAGTCGGACTGGCTTGCGGGAGTGCGCTGATCGTAGCTGGCAGTATTCGATTTGGAATAGCCGCCTCCGCCTGATTCACCGCCGCTCTTGCTGCCCAGCAGAGTCAGTTCGTTGACCAGAATCTCTGTCTTGTAGCGCTTCTGCCCGGACTCTTTGTCGTCCCACGAGCGCGTCTGAATCTTGCCTTCGATAAAGAGCTGCGTGCCCTTTTTGACGTAGTCGCGGACGACCTCTGCCGTGCGCTGGAAGCAGACCAGGTTGTGCCACTCGGTCTTGTCTGCCCAGTTGCCTTGAGCGTCCTTTTGACGGTCGGCAGTGGCCAAGGTGAAGCTGGCGACGGTCATGCCGCCGGCGGTGGAACGAATCTCGGGGTCTTTGCCCACATTGCCCAGAAGGAGAACTTTATTGATGCCTTTTGCCATGTCTTTACTCCGGATACAAAAGTTGAGGATAGCAGATAGGGCGCTTCAGCGGCGGCGGTCGCCGAGGACTTTTGCAACGGCGAGGATCAGGGTCAGCAGGCCGGTCGGAAGGCATCCCATCGCGAGCATAAGGGCCAGCCAGCCGGCGTCGGTATGCGGACCTTGATGGCTGACGCCGCCGAAGAGGGTGATCGTGAGCAGTGCCGCGAGAATTCCCGTGGAGAAGATGCCGATGCCGGAGCGGAGAAGCGTGCGCGTATCTGGTTGCATAGGGATCAGATCAGTGAATCAGCGATTGCATGGCGTAGACGATCACTCCGGTGACGGAGACGTAAAGCCAGATGGGAAAGGTATAACGGGCAAGTCGCTTATGAGAGGGAAAACGGCCTGTCAGCGAGAGGAAGAAGGTGATGAGGATGAGCGGCAATGCGATGGTCGAAAGGATGATGTGCGAGGCGAGCAGCTTCCAGTAGAACGGCCACCACGCGCTGAGGCGATTGAAGCGGGTTTCGCCGTGGAGAGCGAAGTTCACCAAATAGGAGCCGAGGAAGATAGTGGAGAAGAAGAATGCCGTAAACATCGCTGCGCGATGTTGAGGAATGCGTCGTGTGCGGATGAAGCGATAGCCGAAGAGCAGGGCAATGGTCGAAAGTGCGTTCAGGATTGCATTCACCAGCGGCAGGGAACGGAGATGAGCGTGGCCAACGTCAGTGGGCGCGTGAAAGTAAACGAGCCAGCAGATAAAGGCGCTGGCCAGCACGCTGACGGCGATGATGGCGGCGATCGTTGCGGGCGGCGTGCGCAGGTTGTTGCTTGTGGGCAGCGTGCTTTCAGTCGTTGGAGTCATCGGCGTCATTTAGAAGAGAAGTCGTCCTTTGGCGTCGAGCATCAGAGCGGCCATCAGCAGCGGAAGATAAAGCACCGAAGCGCGGAGAAGGTCGCGAGCATAGATGCGTGATTCGGGCGCAAGCGGATCGCGGGTAATTCGCGCGAAGCGAATGGTGTAGAAGAGATAGCCTGCGCTGAGAATGCTTGCAGCGACGGCGTAAGGCACGCCGGTGATGCCGAGCCACGTCGGCCAGAGGCTAACGGGAATCATCAGAACGGCGTAAAAAAGCGATTGAATCACCGTGCTGCGGGCGGCGTCCTGAGCGTCGGGTTGCGTCGGCGTGAGGCGGATGTGAGCGTGCGCGTAGTCGTCGCGATACATCCAGCCGATGGCCATGAAGTGAGGAAACTGCCAGAAAAAGAGGATGGCGAAGAGAGCCACGCCGGGCCACTCGATGACGCCGCGGGCAGCGGTCCAGCCGATCAGCGGCGGCAGCGCTCCGGGAAAGGCGCCGATGAAGGTGTTGACCACGGTGAAGCGCTTGAGCGGCGTGTAGATGCCGACATAAAGAATTGCGGTCAGAAGCGTCAGCGTTCCGGTCAGCAGATTGGTTGTAATCGCGAGATACAGCGAGCCGAGAAAGACTGCGGCGAAACCGAGCGCGAGTCCATGCGCGAGGCCGATGCGTCCGGCGGCCATTGGACGGTTTGCGGTGCGATGCATCAACTGATCGGTCTTGCGCTCGAGCGCCTGATTGAGCGCGGCCGAGCCGCAGGTAACTACCGCAATGCCTATGATCGCCTCGATCAGTCCGACGTGAAAGGGGCTGATTCCGCTGTGCAGGCTGCCCAGATAAAAACCTGCTCCGGCGGTGATGACGACCATTGCCGAGACGCGAAGCTTAAATAAGGTGGCGTAGTCGGCGAGCAGGGAGTGGGGCTTCGCGGGGGCGAGGACTTGATCGGTTGTCGCGGAGGTTGCCACGTTCTTTAGGATACCGCGTATGTTGCAGATTGTTTGGTGCGATACAGTTTCTGCCGCTGCCGGCCAGAATCCTTGAAGGCTTGAGGAGAAGGTTTAGCAGGGAGCGGACGAGCATATATCTTTTCCGGCTGCGTTTCGGTACATCGGACTTTTCCTTGGGTGGGGGTACCCCCTGGTGTACTTAAAGTCTCAAAGTCTTGATTCTAAAGAGTGTATTTTCCAAAGTCTTCATTCTAAAGGCGATAGATGCAAAGTATTCATTTCGAACAACTTAAGGATCGATGGTCGGGGTTTTATTTATCTAGGTCTATTTCTATTTTAGAGGAGTGGCTGGAACTCATTTGCAAATGGAGTACGGAAGTTATCTGGTTTTTTATGTGGAGGTTGGAGGGTTTTCAATAGATGAAGGGGCTTGACAGATTTTGAGACTAACACCCTTCGGCACAAAGGAAAACGGCCTGCCAAAGCAGACCGTTTCTTCAAAAGATCGGGCCAAACTAGGCAAGCCGTTTGCGGAATGCGCCCATAGCACCTACCAGCCCCGTTCCCAGCAGTAGGAGTGAGGAAGGCTCCGGAACCGCTGCCGGTTGGTCACCGATCAATGCGGTATAGCTTCCTGACGTCACGTCGCTAAGGTAGAGGGAACCGTTGCCCGTTGGAGTCGTAACCGCGAAGTAGTTGGGAATGCCATTCGCACTTACGGGCCCCGCGTTGTCAAACATGCTGACGTCGGCGAATGCACTGCCCTGCAACACCACAAGTCCCAGTCCCAGTGTCCTGTCCGTGATACCGGCATTTGGATTGCCTGAACGGGCCACGACAAATGAGATGTTGTCGATCAAGCTATCCGATCCCACGCCCGACACCGACACAGTGGTAGGCACATTCAACGCGCGGTCTATCGTGCCACTGGCGAGCGTGGAGACGGACGCGAGGGTGGTATCGGCGGTAAAGGTAATGGTTTGATCTGTGAACGCAATTCCATCGAGCGATCCGGAGCCAGTCACCGCGAAGGTGTAGATCGCCGGAGTAGTCGGTGGCAGAGGGTCTGCGTGCAAGAGAAGAGGCGAAGCGAAGAAAAGAACAATGGCAGACAACCAGGCAAAACGTGCAGGCATGAGTAGTCCTCAATTTTTAAATTGAATAAATTTAGATTGGTAAAACGAGTCTGATTCTATGTCATGCCAGGTCTGGCGGAAAGTTGAAAAAAGATGCATAGATGATGGAAAAATAACGCTCATTCCTTAGGATCGATCTGGTTTGGGGTGGAGGTGGGAGAGCAGGGCTGCGGCGGTGTATTGGGTGTTGAGGAGATACATTGGAACCGCTTTGGGAGGAGCGACGTATCGTTAACATCGCTTTGTGATCAGCAGGGAGCTTGGGATGTCTATTGGTTCCACCGTTCGCAACAGATGGGCCACGCTTGGCCGAGTTTTACTTTTCTTTCTGAGCTGCGCTGTCTTGCTTGCCTTGGCCGCGCCCTGTTGTTCAAGACTTCCGGGGCAGTTGTCGCAGGTCGTCCTGGGCTCGATAACGACTGTGGCGACCTTCATTGTCACCGGGCTCTTCCTCCGCTGGGATAAGCTCCGTCTGAGGGATGTAGGCGTTGCTCCTAATGCCCAGAGTATGAGCCGCGCGATTGCCGGCTTCGCTTTCGGCGTGTTGCTCGTTGGGATTCAGACGTGGTTTGTGAGCCTGGGCGGTCATGTGCATTGGGTCCGCACTTCCTCAGTTGGCTTTGCACCCGTCGCTATGGCTTTGCTCGCTTATATAACACTCGCGTCGAGAGAGGAGCTGGCGTTTCGCGGGTATCCGCTGCGTCGGCTAGACAGTTCCTTTGGAGCCTGGACCGCGCAGCTTGTAGTCGCACTGGTATTTGCCATTGAACATGTGGTTGGAGGGGTGACATGGACGAATGCGCTCCTCGGGGTCTTCGTCGGGTCGCTGCTCTTTGGTATGGCGGCCCTGGTGATGCGCGGATTGGCGGTACCTATTGGCCTGCATGCAGCTTGGAACTTCGGTCAGTGGACACTGGGGGAGAAGGAGACCTCAGGACTTTGGAGACCTGTCATCGAACAAGGCTACAAGGCGCATGTGGATCGTGTGGGAATGCTCAGCTACCTTCTTGTTTTTGGCGCAGCGACGATAGCGGTATGGCTGTTCGGAAACTTTCGAACGCGCCGCGAGCGAAAGCAGGCCATGGATGTCATGGCTTAGAGCGGAGGTGGGAGAGCAGGGCTTCAGCCGTGGGTTGGGTGTTGAGGATGTCGGCTGTGGTGAGCCAGGCGCGGCGGAGTTGGGTGATGCCGTAGCGCATCTGGTCTAGCTCTTCGGTGGCGTGGGCGTCGGTGTCGACTACGATTTTGCAGTTGTGTTGTTTGGCGAGGCGCAGGTTGAGATCGTTTAGGTCGGAGCGGGCGGGTGAGGCGTTGTGTTCGACGGCTACGCCTAGTTCGGCGGCTCGTTTCAATATCTGGTCGATGTGGACGGCGTAGGCGTCACGCTTGAGGACTTTGCGGCCGGTGGGATGACCGAGGATGCGGGTGTGCGGGTTTTCGAGGGCGCGGAGGATGCGGTCGGTCATCTGCTCGATGGGCTGGTCGAAGCGGCTGTGGACGCTGGCGACGACGATGTCCATCTGGGCGAGGGTGCTGTCGTCGAGGTCGAGCTGGCCTTCGCCGAGGATGTCGACTTCGATGCCGGGGAGGATGCGGAAGTTTAGCGGGTCAGACTTCGTGGTGGCACCGGCAAAATACAGGGGTCTCTCCACTTCGCTCCGCTCCGGTCGAGATGACGTGTCTTTTAGCAGGGTCCAGAGATTGGTGAGGCGGGAGTTGATGGGTGGAGTGTCTTTGGCGAGGGCTTCAATGAGTTCTGCGAGGTCTTGCTGAAGCTCGGCGTCGACTTCGCGGATGCGCTTGATGTGGGCGAGTGCGCGGGCGTCGTCGAGGCCGTTGGTCATGGCGAGATTTTTTGAGTGGTCGGTGATGGCGATGTAGGCGAGGCCGCGGGCGATGGCGGCTTCGGCCATCTGGCGGATGGTGTCACGGCCGTCGGTGGCGTCGGTGTGCATGTGCAGGTCGCCGCGAATGTCGGCTAGGGTGATGAGTTTGGGCAGGGTGTGGTTGGCTGCTGCATCGAGCTCGCCGCCGTTCTCGCGCAGCTCGGGCGGGATGTAGTCGAGATCGAGTGCGTTATAAATTTCTTCTTCGCTGGCTGCGGCGATGATCTTGTTGTCTTCGAGGCGCAACAGAGCGTACTCGCTGAGGGTGAGGCCGCGCTTGATGGCGCGCTGACGCAGGGCTACGTTGTGCATCTTGGAGCCGGTGAAGTATTGCAGCGCGGCTCCGTAGCTGGCGCGAGGGAGGAGGCGGACGTCGACCTGGAGGTTGTTGCGCAGGGTGAAGGAGACTTTGTTCTGGCCTTTGGCGAGGAGCTTGTCGATGAGCGGGAGGGAGGCGACGTGTTCGACGGCGGCGGCGACGACATCGGGCTCGCAGGCGGGGCCGGTGACGAGAAGATCGAGATCGCCAACGGTCTCGCGGCCTCGGCGGAGAGAGCCTGCGGGAGTGATGGTCTCGATGCCGGGGAAGGCGAAGATGAGGGCGGAGATGCGCTCGGCGTGGTCGTGGGCCTCGTCGATGCGGAAGCGGCTGGAGTTTTTGCGGTAGTCCTCGATGCCTTTGAGGAGCTTGGTGGTGAATTTTTCGCCCATGCGCGGGAGCTTGTTGAGGTGGCCGGCTTTGGCGGCTTCTTCGAGGGCGTCGATGTCGGCGACCTGCAGGGACGACCAGATAAGGGCTACGGTCTTGGGGCCCATGCCGGGGAGGCGTAGAAGCTCGAGCATGGTGGGCTTGTATTTTGTGAGCAGTTCTTCGCGGAGCGGCATGGTTCCGGTGTTGACCAGCTCGACGATGTTGGCGGCCATGCCTTTGCCGATGCCAGCGATGGCGAGGAGCTGTTTGGGTTCTGGGACGAGAGTGGAGAGCTGGGTGGTTTGCTGCTCGACGGCCTCGGCGGCGCGGCGATAGGAGCGGATGCGGAAGGGGTCGGCTGCGTCGATCTCAAGCAGGGCTGCGGTTTCGTCGAGCAGGCGTGCGATGGTGATGTTGTCCATGAAAAGAGACGCGCCGGTCTTTCTATGTCTGAATCGTCTTCGCCCGGCTGCTCAGTCAGTATGCAACGGCGGCAGCTGCGGATGCACGTTGCAACGGAGCTGGCCGGGCGAAGGAGTTGATTTAGACGGCCTCTTTGAGGCGACTGACCTGATCGGCCTGCGGGCCTTTGGTGCCTTCGATGATGTCGAACTCTACTTCGTCACCCTCTTTGAGGCTTTTGTAGCCTTCCCGCTGGATGGAACTGTAATGAACGAATACGTCTGCCCCGCCTTCCCGGCCGAGGAATCCGTAGCCTTTTGCGTTATTGAACCACTTTACGGTGCCTTTGTATTGACTCACTTGAACGTACTCCCTTTGTAGGTCGATGCGCGTTGCCGCGACTTACCTGTGTCTGACGCAGGAGTTGCGTGAGGAGTTTTCCGGTAAAGTTTTCCCGCGAGTAGGCAGTTTTTTCCGGACAAAGAGATGTGCTCTTTCATCAGCAGTTTCGCGCGTTTGCGCGAATGTTCGGGTAGCCTAATTGGTTATTTTTTTCATGTCAGTTCCGCCGAGTAGCTCACGATAGGGCTGTGATCACTCGTCGGAACTGACGAAGAGAGAAGTGTCTGGTTAGAGACGGCCTTCGCGATGGGCAGCGGCGTAGAACTGGACGCCGATGAGAGTCTTGCCGTCGTGGATCTTGTCGGCGGCGATGAGGGCGAGGGCCTTCGAGAGGGGGGTGCGGACGATCTCGATGTGTTCGTCTTCTTCGGGGTTTGCGGTGCCTTGCTTGATGTCGCGGGCGAGGTAGATCTGCATGGACTCGCCGAGGAAGCCGGGGCTTGCGTAGTACTTGGTGAGGTGGGTCCAGCGTTTGGCGCGGAAGCCGGTCTCTTCGATCATCTCGCGTTTGGCGGCGGCAAGAGGAGCCTCGTTGGGCTCGATGCGTCCGGCGGGAAGTTCGAGCAGGAACTGGCCGGCGGCGTGACGGTACTGGCGGATGAGGATGAGGTCGGGGTCTTTGGGGTTGACGGACTCGTCTACCGCAAGGACGACGATGGAGCCGTTGTGCCGGATGACGTCGCGCGTATGCGGCGTGTCGGAGCCGGGCTCGATGATGGTGTCGGTGTAGACGGAGAAGACGTTGCCCTTGTAGGAGAGCTTGGAAGAGATCAGGGCTGCCTTCGTGGCAGAGGGCTTCTTTTTAGCAGGGGACTTCTGAGCAGGGGACTTCGATTTGGCGGGGACAGCCTTGGCTTTGCCCTTGGAGGTGACTTTGGAGACGGATTTTGACTTAGGGGCGGCGGGTCTTTTGGTCGAGGTGGCCATAAAGCTACGTTATCATCCTGCATCGCAGGCTGACTGCTGGGCATCCAACCGTTAGTTCGATGAAGATAGTAAGGTGGATAGTGGCCGCAAGCTTTGGGCCAGCCCGTAGTGGACTGCCGGTTCGAGGATTGTGGCTGCAATGAGCACTGAGTGTTACCCGATAACGATTTTGCCGCACGTGTCGCAGTTATATCGCGGCTACCTGGGCATGGGCGACAGTTCTGCGGATTCGGCTGTGCGCCGCTGGTATGGAGACGAGCCTTTTGCCGGCAAGTGGATGCGCGCCGATCGTCCGAGTGTAAATGCCGACGGTCTGGCAGATGCGCTGGCACAACAGAATGCTGCCTTTGGTGCAGGCCCGGCGGCGATGGCGAATATAGAGAAGCTGCGTGGCGGTGCTCGTGCAGTGGTCACCGGGCAGCAGGTGGGCCTGTTTGGTGGGCCGCTGCTAACTTTATTAAAAGCTGCTACAGCAGTGGCCCGAGCCAAGGATGCTACGCGGACCTCGGGCGTAGAGCATGTGCCGGTCTTCTGGTTGGCGACTGAAGATCATGATCTGGCCGAGGTCGATCAGGTCTCGTTGCTGACCAAGACCACGGTGGAGACGCTGCGGGCAGGCTTGAAGACGAAGGCCGCGGTTGAGGTTGGCGGAATCGCGCTGGGCAGCGAGATCGACCAGGTGCTGGAGCAGGCGGGTGAGTTGCTGGAGTTTTCTCCGGCGTGGGAGATGTTGAAGGAGTGTTATACGCCGGAACAGACGCTGGGCGGAGCGTTTGCGCGGCTAATGGCGCGGTTGTTTGCGCCGCAGGGATTAGTTGTGATGGATGCTGCCTCGCGGGAGTTTCATGCGTTGGGCGCGAGCACGCTGCAGTATGCGATTGAACATGCCGAGGAGTTGCAGACGGCGCTGATCGCTCGCAGTGAAGAGTTGGTGAAGGCTGGGTTTCATGCTCAGGTGCTGGTCGCGGCGGGTGGCAGTCTGCTGTTTATGGTAGATGAAACAACGGGCGAGCGGATGGCTCTGCGGCGCACGCCCGAGGGTGGGTGGAAGGCTGGCGGCAAGGCTTATTCGTCTGAGGAGTTGATTGCGATTCTCGAGAGCGCACCCGAGCGGTTGAGTCCGAATGCGCTGCTGCGGCCTGTCTTTCAGGACACGATCTTGCCGACAGCAGCTTATATCGGTGGGCCTTCGGAGATTGCCTACTTTGCGCAGAGCGCGGTTTTGTATGAGGCGATTCTGGGCAGGATAACTCCGGTGCTGCCGCGATTGAGTGCGACGCTGCTGGAGCCTGCGGTTGCGACGGTGATGGCCACGCACGAGGTTCAGTTGCCGGATGCGATGGTGACTGCTGACGAACTGGCGCTGCGACTGGGTGCGCGGGCGATGCCGATTGAAGAGAAGCGGCGGTTGGCTGCGGCGGGCAATGCTTTGGACGCTGCGTTGACGGCGGCGGTGGAGTACATGGGCGGCATGGATGAGTCGCTGGGCCGGACGGCCGAGGTCTCAGGCTCGAAGATGCGCTACCAGATGAACCGGCTGCGGCGGATGGCGGCGGCGTTCGAGTTGCAGAAAGAGGCCAGTCTGAAGAAACATGCGGCGGCGATTACGCTGAATGTCTTTCCGGATGGGCATCCGCAGGAGCGGCTGGTGGCCGGGATTTTGTTTGTGGCGCGGCATGGAGAAGGAGTGGTGGAGCGGCTGGTGGAGGCTGCGGCCAATCTTTGTCCGGGGCATGTAGTGATTCGGCTGTAGGTGGTTGCGTAAAACAGGCAATGGCCAAATGTAGGAGTCTTTCCGCTGCGCCCTTCGGGCTCCGTCGAGATGACGTAGGTTTGTAGCTGGAGTCTGGGTGGTTCTGCGATAAAGTCGGAGTGATGAACGAGAGCGCATCCTTAATATCTGTCTCGAAGCCGGGGATGCGCAAACTTCGGTTGCTTCCTCTGCTTGCGGCGACCTATTTCATGGTCTCGGGTGGACCGTACGATCTTGAAGACATTATCGGCTTTGCCGGGTATGGTCATGCGCTGCTGTTGCTGGGGCTGCTGCCTTTTCTTTGGAGTTTTCCGACGGCGCTGATGCTGGGGGAGTTGGCGGCGGCGGTGCCTGAAGAGGGTGGATTTTACGCCTGGGTGCGCCGCGCGATGGGGCCGTTCTGGGGATTTCAGGAGGCGTGGCTCTCGCTTGCAGCCTCGGTCTTCGACATGGCGATCTATCCGACGACGTTTGTGCTGTATCTCGCGCGCATTGCTCCTTCGCTGACGAGTGGGCATCGCGGAATGGCGCTGGAGCTGGGCGTGGTGGGCTTCTCTGTCCTGTGGAATCTGCGGGGCGCGACCTCGGTGGGAGAGGGCTCGTTGAAGCTTTGGGTTCTTTCGATCTCGCCCTATCTGGTCCTGATCGTGATTGCGGTCTATATCGGTTTGCGCGGCGTGACCGGACCGTTTGGCGGTCATGCTTCGATGGCGCCTCCTGTGCATGCCGATTACTCCACCGCGATTCTTGTGGCGATGTGGAACTACATGGGATGGGACAACGCGACGACGATTGCCAACGAGGTAGAGGATCCGCAGAGAAATTATCCGCGCGTGATTCTGATGGCCACGGTGATGGTGATGCTCACCTACATCATTCCTATTGCCGCGATTGCGTGGGCGGGAATTCCGTCGGGCCGCTTTTCGACCGGGGCATGGGTCGACGCTGCGCATATTCTCGGCGGCCCGGCGCTGGCGTTTACGGTGGTGCTTGCCGGCTCGCTGGATGATGTTGGGACGTTCAGCAATCTCACGCTGTCGTACACGCGATTGCCACATGCGCTGGCGGAGGATGGATTTCTGCCGAAGGTGTTTACGAAGCGGCTGAAGAATGGCACGCCGTGGGTTGCGGTGCTGGTGTGCGGCTTTTGCTGGGCGCTGGCGTTGGGCTTCAGCTTCGAGAGGCTCATCACGATCGACCTGGTTCTGTACGGACTGTCGATGATTCTGGAGTTTGTCGCGCTGATCGTGCTGCGCTACCGCGAGCCTCTGCTGTTGCGGCCATTCAGGATTCCGGGGCCGGATTGGGTGGCTGTGCTGCTGGGACTTAGTCCGGCGGCGCTGATGGTGTATGCACTCTATGCATCGCGCATGGAGAGGGTCGCGGGCATGTCTGCCTTCGCGTTTTCCATGTTGATCGCAGCTTGCGGGCTGCCGCTGTATGTTCTTGCGCGATTGCGGCAGAGGACTAGAAGACTACCTTGAGCGCGGCCTGAATCTGCCGGGCTCCGGTGGTACCGTCGTTCTGGCCTAGCTGCGATTGCGAGACTCCGAAGGTTGGCGACGAGATGGTCAATGAAGATGCCGGTGGCGAGGCGAGATTGGGGTGGTTGAAGACGTTGTAGCTCTCGGCGCGGAAGACGAGCTTGACCTGCTCATGCAGCGTCTGGGTCTTTTGAAAGACGGCATCGGTGTTGATGAAGCCGGGGCCGTAGAATTTGTTGCGATGGATGGAAAGAGTCTCGCCGTAGGGTTCGTTGGTAAAGGCCGAAGCGGCGGGGCCGGTGATCTTGCCAGCGGCGACGATGGTTCCGCGATGCGAGGGATAGGGTGCTCCGATGAGTTGTGGCCGGTCGGCGGCGTCGGTGTGGAGGCTGTCGGTGGTGCCGCGAAGATCGAAGGGAAGGCCGCTCTGCGCTTGTTGAATGCCGGAGATCTCGATGCCTTCGAAGAGGTGACCTAACAGGCCGCTGCTCAGGTGCGCGGTGCCGATGCCGATGGGCAGAGCGTAGGTGGCAGCGACGGTGCCGCGGTTGCGAATGTCGAAGTCGGAGTTGCCATACTCGGGGCCGAGGTTAAAACTGTTGCGCGGAAAGAAGGAGTCGCCTGCGCCGGGTTTGATGGGGTCGCTCCCGTTATCGAGGGAGTGCGACCAGGTGTAGCTGCCGATGAGGGTGAGGCGTCCGATCTGACCGGAGAGCCGGGCTTGCAGCGCGTTGTAGTTGCCGCTGGCGATGGAGGTCTCGAAGGCCTCGTGATAGAAGGCGGTGTTGTTGACCATTGGGGCGAAGGTGGTCCCATTGGCATCGGTGCCGCCGGTGTAGAGCGCGTTGAAGGTAAGTGCATCCGGGCGGACACCTGCAGCGATAGCTGCTTGAACGAGGTTGGGCTGGGGCGGTGCACCGTCGAGTGCGCGAAGAGCGTGCGTGGTGTGGCTGCCGACGTAGTTCACTTCGAGCGCGAGGCTGCCGCGAAGTTGATGCTGGATGCCGAGGTTGTAGCTCTGGCTGGTCGGCATCTTGAGGTGGGGATCGATCACAACGGGCGCTCTAAGAAGTTGCCCGTTGGTGATGTTGGGGGATGGGGTGAGTTCACCGGGGAAGGGAAAGCCGGACACAGTGGGTGTGTCGGGAGAGCCGTCAAAGGGGTAGTCGTTGACCTGCGCCTGATAGGGCGGGTTCGATTTGGCGCTGCCGAAGAGATTGTCGAAGACGCGGTCGTGGAAGATGCCGAAGCCGCCGCGGATGGCGGTCCTGCCGTCGCCGTTGAGGTCGTAGGCGAAGCCGACGCGAGGTTCGACCAGGCCGGAGTTGTTGGCGTAGAGCTGGCGTCCTGTGCCAGGACCGACGGAGGTGAAGGTGAAGTAGCCGACGGCAGGAAGCGCGGCGGAGGCGTCGCCGTAGAAGTTGGCGAGGTCGCCGTCCTTCTCATAGGGCACGCCGTTGAAGGCGTAGCGGAGTCCGAGGATGGCGGTTAACTTCGAATTTACCTTCCATGTGTCTTGCGCGAAGACTGCGCCCTCATGCTGACGGAAGCGGGAGAGGTCGTTGGCGCGGCGCACACCGGCGCGAGTGAAGAACTGGCTCTCGGAGGAGTAGGCGACGGCCCCCTGCGCGCCCCAGATAAGGTCTTCGAAGCCGCGCACGCTGGGTGAGGAGTGACTGCCGTAGAAACTGTAGGAGGGATAACCGAAGATGGTGAAGTTATCGAGCATGAGAACGTTGCGTGAGCTGAAGTTGTCGAAGTTGCTGTCTTTGACGCTGTGGTACTCGCCGCCGAATTTGATGGAATGTGCGCCGCGAGTGTAGGTGAAGGTGTCAGCGAAGAGGATGGTTGAGCTAAGCCGCGCCTGCGCGTTGCTGTCGCCGAGGGCGGAGCAGCCGAAGATGAAGAAGTACGGGATGTTGATGTCGCGGCCATTGCCGAAGCTGTCGGTGCCGGTGAGAGCATCGATGGCTGCGTGGTTGCAGAAGTCGCCGGTGTTATTAAGGTTATAGCCCGCGCGGACGACGTTGGCGGCGTGGACCGAGAACGAAGAGGCGATGGAGACGACACCGTTATGGGTGGTGGTGATGTTGCTGATGTTGCCGTAGCCGGGCAGGACTTCGTCGTGGAGCGGGTTGCTCTCGGCTGCGTGGCCGTAGATATAACGTACGGTCAGTTGATGCTTGTCGGTCAGACGTTGGTCGAAACGCCCGGTCAGGTTGTAGGAGTTCAAATTATCCGGTGAAGGGAAGAAGTAAGTCGTGCTGACGCCGTCGCCGTTATCGGCCTGTCCGACGGGAGCGAGATTGAGGATCTTTGCTACGAGCGGGTTCTGGGGGAGGCCGGAGAGATTGTTGGGATTTGTAAGCGGATTGGCGGTAAGATCGACCGGCGTTTGGCTGCCGCCGATGGGATCGGTGTAGACGAACTTGCCTGTTCTAAAGGCCGCAGTCGGCGTGGTCTGCGACGAGGTGAGTGTGGTGCGGAAGCGCTGGACCTCGCCGTTGAGGAAGAAGAAGGTGCGGTCTTTCCAGATGGGGCCGCCGATGGAAGCACCGAAGTCATTGCGAACGTAGGGGTCTTGCCGGCCATTCTGCTTCTTGTTAAAGAAGTCGCGCGCGCCGAGTGCGCTGTAGCGTCCGAACTCGTAGACGCTGCCATGAAATGCGTTGCTGCCGCCGCGGGTCAATACGTCGATGATGGCCCCGGTGTTGCGTCCGAACTCGGCGTCGAAGTTGTTGGTGATGACGCGGAACTCCTGTGTAGAGTCGGGATTTGCCATTGAGAGGCCGCCCTGGCCGCCGGGGACGGAGGTGTCGTTGTTGTCGGCGCCGTCGAGCATGAAGTTGTTGTTGCGGTCGCGCTGACCGTTGACGGAGAAGCCGCCTATATTGTTTTTGGCGGTGACAACACCGGGTGCCAGAAGAACCAGCTGGTAGGGGTCGCGCAGAACAAGAGGCAGGCTGTTAATCTGCTTTGCATCGACGACCGTGGAGAGCTGGAAGCTGTCGGTTTCGACGGGAGCTGCACTGGCGTCCTGCACGTCTATCGAGGTGGACGCGCTTGCGACCGACAAGGTGAAGTTGAGAGGAAGCGTTGCAGCAATATTAAGGATGACGTTTCGGCGTGTGAGACGCTGGAAGCCCGGTGCGATTACAGAGACGGTGTAGACCGACGGGGGCAGGGCAGCGAAGTTGTAGAGGCCGGCCGATGTCGTCGTGGCGGTACGGGTAAGTCCTATCGAGCTGGAGGTCGCTGTGACCGTCGCGTTCTGCACGAGCGCTCCGGCGGGATCGAAGACCTGGCCGGTGACGCTGCCGGTCTGGGCGAATCCAACTCCAGCCATGGCAACGAGCGCCAACAGTGCTGCACACAGGTTTCCTAAACGCATGAACAAACTCCTGAATCGAAGGGTAAATTTTTGCTCGCTTAGGTCGTGCCTGAAGCCCTGTGACTGAACGCGGCCATGAAAGCCGCGACGGGCGTGTTCCACAGACAGGCAAGCCGGTTGAGAGCGCGATGGTCTGGTCGCTTTTGATCGATATGAAATAAAGACGAGCCAACCTGATGAAATATAGATAAGCCATCCTAAAAGGAGCGACTCATCGATCTGGCTTCATCAGAGTATGGAACGATCTCTATTTCGATGCGTACTAAGTAACAGCATTAAGACAAAGGTTATCCATATCAGTATGAACTCTAAGGTAATTCCGAAGGGAATGTATATCGCTATGAGAACAAGGGCCGCAGATATTCAGCATCGTTGCTTTTGCGGAGAACTGTTATCCCCCCTTTGAGGGATAGGAGGGTCTGGGCTGGTTCTCTATTCTTGCTTGCCGATTGGGCGGGGTGGAGCGGCGATGGAGCCTATCTATGGAGTAGGAATTATTTCTTTGCGGCTCTGAATGAGCGCGGCTGATGGGTTGAGACTGCGTGGCCGGGTTGCCAGTATGCGGTCAGGGTGTTGTGATGAAGCTGAGGCTTTTTCGGATCGTGACGATCCGGGAGGGTCGAGGGCAGGAATGCAGGTTGTTGGCAGATATTGGAATACTGGTCCCAGGGGTGGTGTGGGATTTGGAGAGTGTTTTGGGAATGTTCGATCTATGAGTGAGAAAAATAGACTTCAAAGTGTTGCGTCCTCGACCGCGAACTGGGATGAGCGCGTGGCTGTAACGCTGACGAATGGTTTGGTGGAGTTGACCTTGCTGCCGGGAGGCGGGCATCTAGCCCGCTGGGCTTTTGCCGGAGAGCAGAATACGCTATGGGAGGCTCCGTGGAAGACGGCCGATCCGGGATCGGCAGAGCATGCGGCCATCGCGACGGAGTTTGCGGACGAAGAGGCGGGAAGTTATCTGGCGTCATACACGGGGCACGTGCTCTGTTTGGATGGATTTGGTCCGGCCAGTCAAGCGGACGCGGCGGCGGGAGTGTCGTTGCACGGCGAGGCGCCGACGGCCACGTGGGCATTCACCAGCGAGCAGGAGAACGAGGCGAACGGCAGCGTGGAACTGCCTGTGGCCGGGTTGCGAGTGGAGCGGCGGTTCGTCATAGCGGCTGGGGAGAGCGTGTTGCGCGTCGAGGAGCAGGTGACGAATCTCCGCACTGCGGAGCGCGATTTGCACTGGGTGCAGCATTCGACATTTGGCACTCCTCTGTTTGCTGCCGGGAATGGACGAGCAACCGCGTCGGTGCACAAGGGCGTGACCTTGCCGCAGGACTATGACGGACGCAATCTGTTGGCGCGCGATACGGAGTTTATATGGCCTTATGCTCCGGGCGCTGATGGCGAACGTGTCGATCTGCGCGAGCTCTTTGGGCGGCGGGGCGCTGGGTTTGTGGCAGCGACGCAGCAGGATGCCGGGCGGAAGCATGGCTTTGTTGCGCTCTGCCAGGCAGAGGTTGGATTGGCGGTTGGGTATGTCTTTCGCGTCGAGGATTTTCCCTGGGTGACACTGTGGGAGGAGAACCATGCGCGCGATGCTGCGCCGTGGCTGGGACGCGTAGAGGCGCGCGGCATGGAGTTCGGCACGACGCCGCTGCCGCTGGGTAAGGAGGCGGTGGACGCGCGCGGCCCTCTGTTTGGAAGTCCTACCTCGCGCAGAATCGGAGCGCATGAGACGCTGAGGGCTCCGTGGATGATGTTTGTTGTCGAGGTTCCGCATGGGTGGCGGGAGGTCGAGGATGTGCGCGTCGAGGCAGACGAGATTGTGTTGATTCACCAGGGAGAGCGTGTACGTGTCGGCGTGCGTGGGGCCGCCGCGTTTCTGGGCACGGCGTAGAGAGAATCTCCGGCATTGCTTTCAAGTTGTCCCTTGGTGGATGGCTTGCCTTGCTGTGCTTTGCGAGACTGTAATGACAGATGTCTTGCGAGGGCAGTGTGGCTGGTTTGTGGACGGGCGAGTGGCAGGAGTGGATTCGGCTACGGGCGGTCGAAGCTGGTTTCGATACGGCTGGGGTTGCGCCTGTCTACGGGACGGAGAGCGAGGTTGGCCGAGTCGACGCTCGACGCTTCGAGGGGTGGGTGGATGCGGGTCGTGCCGGAGAGATGGAGTATCTAAAGCGCAGGAATGAGCAGGGAGTGTTACTGCGCAGCGGCGTTGAGGTGGCGATGCCGTGGGCCAGGTCGGTTATCGTCTGTGCGGTGAATTACAACGGAGATGGGCCGCTTTCAATTGCTCCTGCAAAAGAGGGAACGGGGTGGATCGCCCGTTATGCCTGGAGCGGGCGAGCAGTCGAGGGTGAGGGCGAGCTTGCTCCTTCTGATTATCACGACGAGATGCTGGGCAGGCTGCGCCGGGTAGAGGAGGCGTTGCACGAGAGGTATGCGTGCGAGACGAAGTGCTACGTCGATACGGGACCACTGGTGGAGCGGGCGGCGGCGGCAAAGGCCGGGGTGGGGTGGATCGGGAAGAATGCCTGTGTCCTGAATCAGGGGTTGGGTTCGTGGCTGCTGCTGGGAGTGATTGTGACTTCGCTGGAGGTGGGTGATGACGAAGAGTTGCAGATCGCTGCGGACAGGTGCGGAAGTTGTACGCGGTGTATCGATGCCTGCCCTACTGACGCATTGGTAAAGCCGCGGGAGATGGATGCTTCGCGCTGTATCGCGTATCTGACGATCGAGAAGAAGGGAGCGATTGCGGAGGAGCTGCGCGAGGCGATGGGGAGGCAGGTCTTTGGCTGCGATATCTGCCAGGATGTCTGCCCGTGGAACAGAAGGTCTCCTGTGGCGACAAGGGAGGGGATGCTGACGCGGAGGGAGATGGTGAATCCGGCGCTGGAGTGGCTGGCAGGGATGGATGCGGCGGAGTTTCGGCTGTGGTTCAAGGGCTCTCCTGTGGAGCGAACGCGGAAGAAGCGGCTGCATCGGAATGTGGCGATTGCGATGGGCAACAGCGGCGAGATGCGGTTTGTGCCGCAACTGGAGCAGTGGAGCACGGGCGAGGACGAGGTGCTGGCAGAGAGCGCGCGGTGGGCGCTTGGACGGCTGCGCAGGCTGGAGGAGGAGAGGAAAGCTGCCGCTGCGCTCTGCTAGCATCGAATGCAGGTACGGGTATTTTTCCGCTGCTGCAACTTTGCTATGACTCCTAGTGTTCCCGAAAAGACCGTTCCGCCTGAGCTGCCTGAAGCGATCCAGCAGGCAAAGCCGGATCTGCCGCCGAAGCCGATCGAAGAGGTGCGGCCGGTGGTGGCCAAAAGCGGCTTTTGGCCCCAAATGGTTGCGCTGTTTCGCTATCTGACGCAAACCGAGGTGCATACCTATGCCTTCAGTGTGGCGGCCAATGCGATCCTGTCGCTGTTTCCGTTTATCGTGTTGTTGCTGACGGTGTCGCGCGTGGTCTTCCACTCACGGTCGATGGAGACGGTCGTCGATGCGATGATGAAGAGCTTTCTGCCGACGGGGCAGGAGTTTGTGATGCGTAATATGCAGCTGTTGGCGCATCCGCATAAACGGACAGAGGTGTTTTCGCTGGTGATGTTGCTGATTACCTCGACCGGCGTGTTTCTGCCGTTGGAAGTGGCGCTGAACAATGTCTGGGGGGTGAAGCAGAACCGGAGCTACCTGCGGAACCAGATGACCTCCGCCTGCCTGGCGTTTGGAGTGGGTGTGCTGGCGATGCTGTCGGTGGCGTTTACGGCGACACAGAGGACCATTTTGACGTGGCTTTTTTTCGGACATACGCAGAACGCGATGTTTAATTTCTTCACGTTCAGCTTTATGAAGATTTGTGCCGGAATTGCGAGCATTCTGCTGTTCTTTCTGATCTATTGGATACTGCCTAACCGCAAGATTCCGGCACGGGCGGTTTTGCCGACGGCGATTGTGACTGGACTGCTGTGGGAGCTCGCGAAGTATCTTTATATGCGGGCGCTGCCGTGGTTGGACTTTCAGTCGGTATACGGGCCGTTTTATATTTCGGTCGGGCTGATGATGTGGGCCTTTCTGTCCGGGCTGCTGCTTTTGGTGGGCGCGCATTTTTCGGCAACTCGTTATACGCTGTGGCTTGCCCGGCAAGAGGCACGAGGAGAGAAGTAGCGATGCAGGACGCTTTGGGATCTCGGTTGCAGAAATGGATCAAAAAGCCGCCAACCGGATTGGCCGGAGCCGCGTTTTGGCTGGCCATCTGGTTTTGCGCGCTGCTGCTGTTGCGTCTGCTGCCGGGCGGTTGGGGAACGTTCTTCAACGTAATCGAGATCTTCGTTGGGATCGCCCTGGTGTCGGTTGCGGTTCCGCTGATTTTGCAGACGGTGCGCCGCCGTATGCTGTGGAGCCTGCGCAATAAGCTGGTAATCACCTATCTATTAATAGGACTGGCGCCGGTGGTGCTGGTGGTGACCCTGGTGCTGGTTTCGGCTTATATTGCTGCGGGGCAGTTTGCCATTCATCTGGTGGACTCGCGATTGCAGGCGGAGCTGAACCAGATGGACGGAGCCAATGCGCATCGCGCTGATGTGATCGTCCAGGTACTCGGCGGGAAGCCGTCGGCGGAGGAGATCGAAGAGCAGGACAGTGTGGTCAACCGGCTGGATATGGCAGGAATGAGCCTGCATCCGGCGACGAAGGCATATATCAACGGAGCACCGATTGCGCTGGACCCGATCGATGAGAAGACACCGCTGGGGCTACCGCCGTGGGCATCGGAGCTGAAGGGTGGGGACTTCCAGAACCTGGTGCTGGATGGGGGAGAGCTTTATCTGGTCGTGGTTCATCAGCGAAAGTTGGGGGACGGGCGGATGTTCAGCCTGGTGAGCAGCATGCCGGTGGACAACGGGTTGATGAACCTGATCGCCGATGGGTTGGGGCGTGCCGTGCTATTTCCCGAGAGGCTGGGGAACCTTGCCGCAGAACGGCGAGAGGCGGCAGCCGAAGAGAAGAGGCCGGCTTCACTGGTGATGACTTCGGGGCGGCGGTCGAAGAACGTAACCGGGGTTGCGGGCGGCACGGAGCCGCCTGCTGTCAGCCTTATGGACATTCGGGTGCGTTTCTTATCGACCACATCGATTACGGATTGGGGTTCGGGTGACCGCGACAGCATTCTGATCGAAGTTGATTCGCGGCCAACGCTGCTGTATCGGCGGCTCTTTGGAGCGTCGCTGAATGGCGTGCTGACGAGCGGATATCGCGATGGGTTGATTGTGCTGTGTATCGTCTTTGCGCTGATTGAGTCGTTGGCTCTCTATATGGCGATTCGCCTGAGCCGGACGATTACAGCCTCTGTCGCCGATCTGTATGAGGCAACGCATGCGGTCGACCGTGGAGAGCTGAGCCACCGGATTGGCGTGAACCGGACTGACCAGCTTGCGGAGTTGAGCCGGTCATTCAACACGATGACCGGATCGTTGCAGAGGCTGCTGGAGGAACAGAAGGAGAAGGAGCGGCTGCAGAACGAGATCTCGATTGCGCAGGAGGTGCAGGCGAACCTGTTTCCGCACCATGTCTCGAACCTTGCCAGCCTGGAACTGCATGGGGTCTGTCGTCCGGCGCGCTCGGTGAGCGGAGATTACTACGACTTCCTCGTCTTTCACCAAGAGGCGAATGAAGGTGTGCCCTCGCGGCGGGAGACGGGAGTAGGCATCGCGATTGGCGATATCAGCGGCAAGGGGATCTCGGCGGCGCTGCTGATGGCGACCCTGCATTCGGCTGTGCGAGCGTATCGTTTTGCCAGCGAGGAACTGGTATACAGCGAGACGAGCCTTGCGGGGCTGATGGCGAGCAGAGAAGAGCGCGGAGGTGACTGCGATGAGTTGTTCGAGTCGCCGGGGCGGATTCTTTCATTGCTGAATCGGCACCTCTATCGGAGTACACAGCCGGAGAAGTATGCCACATTGTTCCTCGCGCACTATGATGCTGCTTCGTCCATGCTGACGTATTCGAACGCGGGACAACTGCCGCCGCTGGTGCTGGGGCGCGATGGCGCTATTCGCAGGCTGGACCAGGGCGGTACTGTTGTCGGGTTGATGGATGGAATGCACTATGAGGAAGATCGTTTCCAGATGCAGCCCGGCGACATTATGGTGGCGTATTCGGACGGCGTGACCGAGCCGGAGAACGACTTTGGAGAGTTTGGAGAAGCGCGCCTGATGGATGTGGTGAGGCGCTATCGCGACGAGCCGCTGCACGTGATTTCGACTAAGGTCATGCAGGCGCTGGACGCGTGGATCGGGGCAGAAGAGCAGCCGGACGACATCACGCTGGTGCTGGCTCGGCAGACTTAAGCGTTGCTTTGATTTATCAAATATGATGAAATAAGTATTCAGTATTGGAGGATGGCTATGGCGGCAGCTCTTGTCATTCCGCAGATTGCCGGATACGCATTCGATGTTTCTCCAGACCTCTCCCATGTTCAGACGCGAGAGCGTCTCAGCCCTGCCGCGATTAAGGGCTTTCTGCGCATCATGGAGAAGTGGGAGATTAAAGATGCGGATGCGCGGCAACTGTTGGGCGGGCTCTCCACCGGCTCGTACTACGGATTTAAGAAAGAGCCGAAGCACCGAACGCTGGATCAGGATGTTCTGACGCGCATCTCGCTTCTGCTGGGAATATTCAAGGCGTTGAATATTTTGTACAGCAAGTCGCTGGCAGATGCGTGGATGAGGCTGCCAAACAGCAACTCGATGTTTCGGGGGATGACACCTTTGGCTTACATCATCCAGCGCGGCCAACCGGGAATGCTGCATGTGCGTCAACTGCTCGACGCTCGCCGTGGTGGGCAATGATTCCGGCAGCCGTCGATGTTGAGCTTGCCGATACGCATCGTCTTATTCCGTCGAAGTATAGCGAGAGCGGCACTGTGCTATCGCGGCTGACTGACGATGAGAGTGTTCTCAGCGATCTGATGGAGTTAGACGGCGCGACGAACGGCCGTCTTTTAGGGGAAGAGGGATTGTTGCCTGGTATCAGTGTTCATGAGCTGGTCTACGGCGTCGGCTATGCGCATATTGTCAATGCTGCGTTTACGCATGCAGGGCCGATGGGTGGGCGCTTCAATAATAGCGAGCGCGGCGCATGGTACTGCGGTGTGGAGAGGGAGACCTCGATTGCGGAAGTTGTGTTTCATAAGCTGAGGCAGTTGGAAGAGGTCGATTGGCGAGAGGAAGAGGTGTCGACGTTCGACGACTATCTCGCCGATTTTACGGCGCGAATGCAGGACCTGCGAGCGCCGAAGCCGCAGTATAAAAGGTTTTTGAAGGCGGGCCCGATTCCGGAGTGTTACGCCGACTCGCAACAACTTGCCGCAGTGTTGCTGGTGCAACAGTCGAATGGGATCATCTATCCGAGTGTAAGAAAGAAGGGCGGCAGTTGCCTGGTCTGCTTCAGGCCGACGCTGGTCTATAACGTGCGTCAGGGCGCTCGTCTCGAGCTGCGGCTGTTGGCCGGAAGAGATTTTTCGCCGAGCGATGTTCGTGAAGTCCGCACTGCATAATTGGTGCGACTGAGTTTTGTGCGCGCGGATGGCAGAATTTCAATTGCGGCTTTGGTGATGATGTAAACCCTTGGGATTGAGCATCAGCGAAGAGGCGGGAGCTGCTTTCAGGAATGGTTTCAACGTTTGTCTAGAGCGATTGCTCGCTCTCTCTCCGCTTTGGTAGCATTGGGACTTCAATCTATGTCTTCTGCTGCCCAAGTCGCTGTGCGTTCCGCTGAGATTGCAAGAATCCTCGGGACGGAGAGCGACCTTAAGCTATTTCAACAACATTTGGAGGATGTGCTTCGCGGAGAAGCTTTTCGAGGTAGCCATCGTAGCGGGCAGTTTCTGCGCTATGTCGTGGAGCAGTCGATCAATGGACACTGCGATGAATTGAAAGAGCGCCTGATCGGGATAGAGCTCTTCGGCAGAGCGCCCAGCTATGACACGGGCGAAGACGCGATCGTGCGTGTGACGGCGAGCGATGTTCGCCGACGCTTGCTACAGCACTATGGAACCTATGGCACCGACTCCGAGTTTCGCATCCGTCTTCCTTTGGGCTCTTACATCCCGGAGATCGTACGAGATGTTCCGGTGAAGATGGAGACGGCGGAAGAGAAGGAGGTTGAGTCGCCGCTTGAAGCATCAGCCGATCTTTCTGTCTCTTCTTCTGTCGTGGAACCGGAAGAGTCTGCTCCTGCGGCGCAGGAAGATGTGAAGAGCCCAGAGCGTGCGCAGGGATTCTGGACACGGCGAAAGATACTTTTGTGTTGTGTGGCGATTGCGGTCTCCAGCATCTTTGCTATGTGGCTGGTGACGCGCGCCGGTCGTATACGCAAGGAGTCTTTGTGGGGTGAGCTGTTCGGCTTTCAGTGGAGCACGAAGCTGATTACAAGCGATCCCAACATTGTGGAGATCCAGACGCTCACCGGTCAGACGGTCACCTTATCTGACTACGCGAACCAGCGATATGTGCCGGATCCGTCGAAGGTCACGCCGGAGCTGATGAAGTTTTCTACCGAGATATTGCGGGGAGACAAGGCCGCTGCCATCGATACCGGTGTTGCTGTGAATGTGGCGGAGTGGATGGATCAGGCGAATGCCGGTCGGTTGACGATTCAATCGGCGCGCAATCTTCGTTTTGCAGACTTGCTTAAGGATGGGAACTTTATTCTGCTGGGTAGTCCGCGGTCTAATCCATGGGCACTCTTCTATAACGATCATCTGGACTTTCGTTTCGTCTTCGATCAGAACTCCGGTCAGGAGATCGTCGAGAATCTGCATCCACATCGTGGCGAGTCTGCAAAATATATTCCTACGGCAAAGGGGTTTGCGACGGGGCAGTCATTTGCCGTGGCAAGCTACCTGCGCAATCCCGACCACCAGGGACATGTGTTGCTGATTGCCGGTGCCGACGCTGAAGGAACTGAAGCTGTGGATGATCTGATGACGGACTCGACTGCGTTGTCGGCCGCGATGAGTCAATGCGGCCTGCCGCACAAGGCGCCGATTCCGAACTTTCAGCTATTGCTGCGGTTGAGCACCATGGCCGGATCGCCTGAGCACTCCGAGGTGATTGCGTGCCACATACTCTCGTAGCTGTTGTTACCTGAGCAGGCTTGCCCAGGTTGCAATGAAATTATGCCTACCTTCTGACGATGCCGATTCAACATATCTAATGTCATTTAAAAATTGTCGTTGAAAGTGACATTTCGCGTGTTCAGGGGTGCATGGAACAATTTAAGACAGTTCACTACTGTTAGTGCCTGTTAGAGGGTAAAAATCCAGCATTTCAAGGGATTTCTGAGGGGTTAGGGAACTGCACTAACGTTGCGGTAACCCATACTTTGTTCTGTAGATTAGTGAACGGTAGGATGGACCGGAACGCAATGGAGGCAGATTGAGGATTGCTGGTTGTGGTGCAGTTATTTTTCTGATGCTGGCTTATAGCGGCGCTGTGAGGGCTTCGTCTGATAGCGCTCCTTTATATAAACAGCCGAATGCTCCGAGTGAAGCACGCATCCGTGACTTGATGCATCGCATGACACCAGAGGAGAAGGTTAGGCAACTCGATCTCTACGCCGGTGCTCCGGCATTGATGAGCAGCTATACCGACGACACCCATGCTGCCAAGGATGCAGTATTTTTGCCCGAGAAGGCGGAGGCGCTGTGGGGCAATCTCGGGGTGGGCGGCATCCACGATCTGAATCCGACGCCGGAACAATCGAACGCAATTCAGCGATGGGTGATTGCGCACAACCGGCTTGGAATTCCGGCGCTGTTTATCGAAGAGGGATTACATGGATTCGATACGGGCACGGTCTTTCCTGCGCCACTCAATCTTGCTGCAACGTTTGATCCTGAGCTGGCGCGGCAGACCGGCTCTGCGATTGCGGCCGAGGCGCGAGCGACGGGCGTGGGGATGATTCTGGCTCCGGTGCTGGACCTTGCGCGAGAACCGCGTTGGGGCCGGGTTGAAGAAGACTTTGGCGAAGACCCATACCTCACCGGACAGATGGGGTTTGCCTATGTGCGCGGCGTGCAGGGGGCGAGCCTGAACACGGACCATACGGTGGTTGCGGAACCGAAGCACTTTGCAGGGCATGGCTCGCCTGAGGGCGGAACGAATACTTCGCCAGTGCATATTGGCGAGCGCGAGCTGCGCAGCGTGATGTTGAAGTCGTTTGAGCCGGCGTTTCGCGAAGGCCATGCCATGGCCACGATGGCAGCTTATCACGAGATCGACGGCATTCCTATTACAGCCGACCCTTTTTTGCTGAAGACAGTACTTCGCGGTGAGTGGGGTTTTCAGGGGATGGTGCTCTCAGATTTGGGCGCGATTCAGCGGCTGTACAAGGTGCATCATGTTGCGGCGACACCTAAGGACGCGGTTTGTCTTGCAGTGCGGTCGGGTGTCGATATGCAGTTTTATGACTTCGAACATGATGTATTTCAGAATGCTTTGCTGGACTGCTTGAAGGAAGGCACGCTGCCGGAGGCTGACCTGGATCGGGCAGTGTCGGCGGTGCTTCGTCTGAAGTTTTCGCTTGATCTCTTCGATCATCCTTTCGTTGATCCATCGCTTGATAAGAGGGTGTACCGTTCGCAGGCGCATCTCGACGTCTCGCTGAGGTCGGCGCGCGAGTCGATGACTCTGCTCAAGAACGAGAACCACCTGCTGCCGCTGTCGAAGTCGGTTCGCCGTATTGCGGTCATCGGTCCGAATGCGAATGTGGCGCGGTATGGCGACTACGAGAAGGAGAGCAACGGCGAGCGGATCAGTCTTTTGCAGGGCATAAAGAGCGCTGTGCCGCAAGCGATGGTGGACTTCGATGAAGGCACGGACATCGGTGCAGCAGTGGCGAAGGCGGAAGCGTCGGATGTCGTGATCCTCGGGCTTGGAGAGAAGCAGGGTATATCGGGCGAAGGATTTGATCGCTCGGAGCTTGGACTACCGGGGAACCAGGAGCAATTGCTTGAGGCTGTGGTGAAGACCGGCAAGCCGGTAGTCCTGGTGCTGGAGAATGGGCGGCCGCTTACGATTGGCTGGGCGAAGGACCATGTCGGAGCGATCCTCGAGGCGTGGTACCCCGGAGAGTTTGGAGGCAGAGCGATCGCCGAGACGCTCTTTGGCGACAACAATCCTTCAGGAAGACTGACGATCACCTTTCCTCGCAGCGTAGGACAGCTGCCGGATTTTTATAACTCCGATCCGTCGCGTGTTCATAAGTATGTCGATGATGATGGGAAGCCGCTTTTTCCGTTTGGCTTCGGTTTGAGCTATACGAGCTTCAACTATGGCGATATTGCGGTCGAAGCTCCTGCAGCGGGCAGCAAGGCAGATATCGTTGTGTCGTTTGAGGTGACGAATACAGGCGAGCGAGAGGGGACCGAAGTGCCCCAGCTTTATATGCGTCAAGAGGTCGGCAGTGTGGAGACTCCGGAGCGATCGCTTGCGGGTTTTACCAAGGTTGATCTGAAGCCGCACGAGAGCAAGAGGGTCACCATGCACTTGCGACAGAGCCAACTTGCAGTCTGGAATGCGGAGAATCGCTGGGCCGTGGAACCGGGCTATTACACAGTTTGGGTTGGTGGATCGTCGGAGGCAGCGTTGACGACGCGGTTTCTGTTGAAGCCATAATGCACACCGAATATCGATAACGACAGAGGAACGGAGAGTTATGTTAGTACAGAACGGAACATGCAGAACAGTATTGTTTGCAGCATTGCTGCTTGGGTTTTCGGGAAGCGCTATTGCCGGGCCTACGGTGAAGCCCATGGAGCCGGTGGACTATGTCTCCCCTAACATCGGCGGCATCGGTCAACTGTTGACTGCAACCGTTCCTTATGTGCAGACGCCTCATGGAATGGCGCGGCTTGCACCGATCATGACGCCGGGAATCAATGACCGCTATCTGGCGGATAAGATTTATGGGTTTCCGGCTGGACCAGCCATGTTGATGATCTCAACCGGTAAGGTGAGTACGCGGCCGAAGGATTATGCTTCCACCTACGATCACGATTTCGAGACGACGACGCCATATTATTACGAGGCGGACCTGCAGAGCTGGGGTATCAAGGCAGAGGTTACGGCGACACAGGCCGCGGCATATTACCGGTTTCATCTGCCGGCTGGCTCGACTGCTCACTTGGTTTTGAGCATGAAGGACGGAGCGGCGCTCAAGGTAGTTGGAGACTCGGTTGTTGAAGGCAGCGAGCGAGTGGGTGGAACCGTCGCACAGCTTTCAGAGAACAGTGGTGAGACTCGGGAGTATTTTTATGCAGAGTTTTCAAGGCCTTTCAGCCATGCTGAGACGTGGCAGAAGAGTGTCTTGTCTCAAAGCGCGGAGCAGGCTGGAGATCACATTGGCTTTGTTGCCGACGAATCGGGTGAGGGAGGAGATCAGGTCGAAGTACGCGTCGGGTTTTCATATATCAGCACGGAGCAGGCGCAGAAAAATCTGAAGGAGCAGATCGCCGAGCGAAGCTTCGAGCAGGTGAAGGGGCAGACGAAGATGCTCTGGAACAAGGCGCTTGGAGCAGTTGCGATTGAGGGAGGTAACGAGAGTCAGCGCACGATCTTCTATACCGCGTTGTATCGCTCGCTGGGCCGCATGACCGACATCACGGAAGACGGCAGATACTTCAGTGGATACGATCATAAGGTCCACGAAAGCGATGGGCATGACTTCTATGTTGACGATGGTTTGTGGGACACGTACCGCTCACTGCATCCGCTGCAACTGCTGCTCGAAGCTCCGCGACAGGAGGACATGATTCGCTCCTACTTACGGATGTATGAGCAGAGCGGATGGCTGCCATCGTTTCCTTCAGTGGCCGGAGAGCAGGCTGTGATGATCGGGCATCACGCGGCTGCCTATATTCTCGATGCGTATCAAAAGGGCTATCGCGACTTCAACCTTGAAGAAGCGTATGAAGCGATTCACAAGAATGAGACTCAGGCGACGATGTTGCCATGGAAGCGTGGCCCGTTGACGAGTCTGGATCATGTGTACTTCGATAAGGGATTTTTCCCGGCGCTTGCAGCGGGTGAGACTGAAACGGTTTCCGAAGTTACCGGAGAGCGGCGCCAGGCAGTTTCAGTGACGCTTGAGACAAGTTATGACGATTGGTGCGCGGCGCAGATCGCAAAGATTCTGGGAAAGCAGGATGACTACGACTACTTCATGAAGCTGGCTCACAACTATCGCAATGTCTTTGATCCGCAGATAGATTTCATGGCTCCGAAGAGTGAGGATGGGCAGTGGGTGACACCCTTCGATCCGAAGCTTGGAGGAGGGCAGGGCGGAAGAGACTACTTCACCGAGATGAATGCATGGACCTATACCTTCCATGTGCAGCATGATGTTGCCGGCCTGATTCAGTTGATGGGAGGGCGAGACAACTTCAATGCTAAGCTGGATCAACTCTTCGTCGAACAATATGGGACATCGAAGTATCAATACTTAAGTCAGTTTCCCGACTCGACCGGCTTGGTGGGACTTTATGCGCAGGGCAACGAGCCCAGCTATCACATTCCGTACCTCTACGACTTCTCTGGGCAGCCATGGAAGACGCAGCGGCGAGTGCGCCAGTTGATGAATATCTGGTATGGCGATGGTCCGCTTGGTATTCCAGGAGACGACGATGGAGGTGAGACCTCGTCGTGGTATGTGCTCAGCGCTATGGGATTCTATCCCGTCTGTCCGGGGAGTCCGGTGTACGAGATCGGAAGTCCGATCTTTGCGAAGAGCTCAATTCGCATGGCGAACGGGCGTGAGTTTACGATCATTGCAAATCATGTCTCAGCGCAGAACAAGTATATTCAGTCGGCGCAGTTGAATGGAAAGGCGCTGGACAAGGCATGGTTCGCGCATGCGGCGATTGCGAACGGCGGTACTCTTGTACTCGAGATGGGAGACAAGCCGAATAAGCAGTGGGGAAGCGCACCGGCAGATGCGCCGCCGTCGATGTCGCCGGTTGCAGGATCTTGATCTACTTGAACATGCGCGCTGGTTGGAGGTTGGTGTGAAGTATCTAATTGCCTCGATTCTGTCTCTCTCGTTGTGTCATGGTGTTTTTGCGCAGCCATCATCCGCCGGACGAGCTCCCTTCAATCAGACGACGGCTTGGCATGCGGGAGGATTTCATGTCGACGTTGCAGGTGTGATCGGCCGCTCGGATATCGTACTGGGACAGGCGAACAAGGATGCCAGCGAAGCGCTGCCGCTTGGCAACGGGCGGTTGGGGGTTGCGGTATGGGGTGCAGATGGGCTGACGGCGCAGTTGAATCGCGCTGATACGCTGCCTGACCGGCTCTCTCCCGGGCAGGTCGTTGTACCGGGACTTGCAGCGATGACGCAGGCTGAAGACTTTCGGGGAGGGCTGGATCTCTACAACGGCGAGATACAGGAGCAGGGCGGCGGGCTGCACGCGGTGATCTATGTTCAGCCCGGCACGGATACGCTGGTGATTGACGTGACTGGCGCGAATGCGAATGTGCAGCAGACGGCAAAGCTTATGCTTTGGGAGCCGCGCGCGCCGCACGCCATAGCGAAGGCAAGAGTGGGTCTGTTGTCGCAGGCGTGGATCGACGACCAGCAGCCTGAATCATCGGGGCGGCACTTCGGTTCGTTATCTACGATTACCGCGCAGGGAAGAGATGTCTCGGTCTCGGTTGTTGACGAACGCACTGTGGCTGTTTCGTTCAAGCCCTATGCGGACGGACACTATCGCATCCTCGTTGGTTCGCCTCACTTTGACGGACGGCAGGATGCGTATGCGACGGCGCAGCGTGCGCTTGTGGAGACATCTGCTGAGGCGCATCGTACCTGGTGGCATGACTACTGGCATCGCGCTGCGCCGATGAAGATCGAGTCGGCGGATGGTTCTGGTGAGTACATGGAGAATCTGCGCGCCATCTATCTTTATGCCGCTGCGGCGGAGAAGGGAACGGAGTATCCGGGGTCGCAGGCGGGTGTTGCCGATATGCTGTCTTCGGCACGCGATGCGCATCGCTGGGCGCCCTCTGCCTTTTGGCACTGGAACCTGCGAATGATGGTCGCAGCGAATCTGGGTGCGGGTGTTGAAGATTTAAATGCACCTTACTTCAACCTCTATCGGGAGAACTTTCCTGCGATTGAACGCTGGACCCGAACGCGGATGAATGGTGCGCCGGGAGTCTGCGTGCCGGAGACGATGCGTTTCAATGGTCGTGGCATCGAGTATGAAGGCAGTTGGAAGCCGGTTACGATTGGTTATAACTGCGACGCCGGCTTCAAGCCTTACTACAACTCGAGAACGCTCTCGACTGGTGCCGAGGTTTCACTTTGGATCTGGCAGCAATATCTGGCGACTGGCGACCTGCATTTTTTGACGGAAAACTATCCCGTCATGGCGGCATCGACGCGCTTTCTGTTGGCGTACCAGAAGGTTGGCACCGATGGTTTGCTACATACCAGCCCATCTAACGCGCATGAGACACAGTGGGACGTGACCGACCCGACCACTGATCTCGCAGCAGAGAAGGCCCTCTATCCGGTCATGATTCAGGCGGCCAAACTACTTCATCGCGACTCCGATCTTGTGCGCCAGCTTGAGAGTGCGCTGCCGAAGCTGCCACCGTTTCCGCGTATAGCAGAGCAGGGTGCGCGCACGCTGTTGCCGCCTTCGGCAGACGCTGAGGGGCATGATGTCATCGCGGAGTCCTATGCTCCATCGGCAGCGATTCATAACGCCGAAAATATAGGGCTTGAACCGGTGTGGCCTTACGATTTGATTGGAGATAGCTCTCCGATGTTTGAGCTGGCGAAGCGTACCTATGTGCATCGGCCATTTATAGCTAAGGCTGATTGGAGCTACGATCCGGTGCAGGCTGCGCGGCTGGACCTGGGCAACGAGGTGCGGTCCATGTTGCTCAAGATAACGGAGGACTCGCAGCATTCCATCAATGGTTTTGCGAATTGGGACAAGGAGTACGGCGAGTTTTATGTGGAGCAGACGGGCGTTACTGCGGATGCATTGCAGGAGGCGCTCGTGCAGGATTACGACGGATTTATTCGACTGGCGCCTGCTGTACCGCAGGGATGGAACGTCGATGGAAGTGTGAATGTGCGTGGAAAGACTCGTGTCGATGTCCAGGTGAGGGAAGGGCATGTTACGACGGCTGTTATAGAGGCGGGTACGACGGGGCCGCTACGGATTCGGAATCCATGGTCTGGCGAGGCCGTCGATGTCGTTTCAGGGGCTGCGATGACAAAGGTTGTGAGCGGCGCAACCGGATCGGTGATCACATTTCGTGGCGTGGCCGGTACGAGATATCTGCTGGTGCGACAGGGAACTCACGTTGAGGATGAGAACTTTGCGCCTGTGACAGGCACTCCTGCTATTACGGCAAAGAGGTTGGGGAAAGTTCAGATTGGCCTGTTCGCTTTGGGGTCTTCTTCAGCGAAGGAAGTTCGCGGCACGGTGGTTACGCTCGGCGCTTCCATTACGGCAGGGTACAAGAGCACGCCGGGTACGGATCGCGACTGGCCCGCGGTTCTGGCGGCGAGGCTTGCGGAAAAGGGAATGCGTGTCTCGGTGCTCAACAAAGGGATTAGCGGCAACCGGTTGCTGGTCAACGGCGCTGGGCCTAGCGCGCTGTCGCGGTTCGATCGGGACGTGCTTTCGCAGCCCGACGTTCATTGGGTCATCTTCTCCGACGATCCGATCAACGATTTAGGATCAACCCGTCCCGCGCCGACTGGTGATCAATTGATTGACGGCATTCGGCTGCTCATTGCTCGCGCTCACCAGAGGCATATTCAGTTCTTCTGCTCTACCCTTACCCCCTATGAAGGGGCCAACTATTGGACCCCAACGGGAGAGACCGCTCGCGAACAGGTCAATATGTTTTTGCGTAGCGAGAAAAGTGGTTGCGACGCTGTCATCGATCAGGATAGTGCAACGCATGATCCTGCGCATCCCACGCGCTTTCTTCCTGCCTATGACAGCGGCGACCATCTTCATCCTAATGACGCCGGCCATCGCGCGATCGCAAACGCGGTCGATTTGTCTCTCTTCTCTCGGTAACGGTTGGAGACGAAGATGCGAGATTTGATTCGCATCTCTATCGATCACTCGCCCAGATAGCACGAATTGCCTCTTCGTCGTCTAACCCGGCAGGTACGGCTGAGCTGGGAGCGTTGGCGTAGTACCATCGGCGATGGTCGAGCGGTGAGGTCATGGTTCGGCTACCGGGCATCTCGAGGTAGCCGTTGGAATCGGTCTGCCGCACCCAGTTCCACGCATAGCGAAGCCAGTCGCTGCGGTATTGTTTGCTCTGGTGAGCGAACCAGCTGATTTCGTCATAGCCCCATACCCAGTTTCCACCCTGATTCGGTTGGCCCGGATGTTTGCTGACGCCCCAGTTATCCAGCTCCACCAAATAGGGAAGATGCTTGCAGCTCCATCCGCTATAGGTTACGCCGCCTTTGCTGCGGCCATAGATACCATCGGAGAAGCCAACCTTCAAAATAGCGTGCTGTGGCTGGTCTGGTACTTCCATAATTCTTAGAGGGAAGGCGTGAAAGTCCAGCAGCAACTTGCCGTTTCGCACCAGACCGTCGCTTGGAACATGGCCATTGCAGAGCACCATTCGCCTGCGCGCGCGTTTCGACGCATAGGCCCGCACCAGCGAGAAGACCTGCGCCCAATGAGCCAGATGTGGATCGTTGCCGTTCATGATCTCCACTTGTCCGAAGTGGATACCCTCGACTCCCAGATCGATGTAAGACCTTGCCAGAAAGTAGAACCAGAGCTTTGTCTCCATGCGGCTTACATCGGGCACGGATGATCCCTTACCCCACTGGTCTTTGCGTGGGCCCTGCGGATAGGCGATTTCGGCATAACGGAAGGTCCGCTTTTCTACAGGTAATCCCAGCGCGGTGAATGCCCAGTCCGGTACAGGAATCTGTTCTACCTGCGTTGTCACGATCTCGAAGATGCATGCTTCAAGGATCATCTCCGGATCCGCAGCATGAACTTGTGGGAGCTGTTGTCTCGCCCGTTCGAGGTTGTTCAACAGGTTTGCTTCACTGCCCCACAGGCAGATGCTGCGGCCGATGTACTTTGCGCCGATATGGGTGAGCATACGGATGTTGTCTGCCAGATCTCCGCGTCCGTTGAGCAGGCCTTCCATTGAGATGGAGCGTGAGAGGTAGTTGTCGAGAACCTCCCTCGAGATGGTCTTGTGAAAGTCGTAGTTGCGCCGAGGCAATGGCTGGTTTGTGTCGAGTAGACAGAATGCTCTCTTTGTCAGCGTCAGTGTAGAGAGCGCGAGGGATGATGCCAGAAAACTCCGTCGTTCCAAAGTTGTACCCCTTTTGCGGAAGCTGTTTCGCGAAATCAGGTATTGAGATCGCCTCAAAACTTAGTCATCGATCGGCGATTCAACTCTGAAACGGAGGACGTCTGCTGTTATCTGCAAGTTGCATCTGAAACTCGTTTCAACCGACGTAGCTACCGTTAGAAACGGAACGCGGCAGGGAAACACCTATCTCGAGCGGCAGTTTGGATGAGATTTATGCAGCGTTATTCCCAAACTCTATGGCAATAATAAAAAACCTAAATGGATGCATATACTTCCAAAACGATTTAAGAAGATGGAATAAAATCCTTGTCAAGAAACAAAAGATAACATAAGCTTACTCGCACTCTGATTTATCACATTGCCCGTCAACGCTACCCTCCTGGAGGCTCCCCGATGCATCTACGACGCAGAAGTAATTCCCCGCACCAATCGAATATGTCTGGAGTTGTTCGGCATTTCCATTACATTGCCGTCCTGGCCATTCTCTTTTTCTCGTGGAACACGACGGCACCTGCCCAGACGGTTAATGCTGTTTTGCGCGGAACGGTGACCGATGCATCTGGCGGAGTCATTCCCAATGCTCAGATTCGTCTGTTGGAGCCGGCGACGGGACAAGTAGTACGGCAGGCAACATCGACATCAAACGGCGACTTTGAGTTTGACGAGCTCAAGCCCGGAACCTACGAGCTTCGCTGTGCTTCTGCGGGGTTCAAGCAGTTTGTCGCCAGCAATATTCTGCTCGACAGCGGGCAGGTTCGCCGCGTGGATGCGCATCTTGCGATTGGTGGCGCGACCCAGGAGGTCACCGTCACTGCGGGCGCTGCGGTTATATCGACTGAGTCCGCAACGCTGGCGGGTACCTACAGCTCCAAGCAGCATGACGAGTCGCCGCAGGTAACTATCTATCCCACCAGCTACGCCATGATGACTACGCAGTCCGGCGTGCAGGGAGGCGATGGAACGACCGTCGTTGCCAATGGGCAGACGCGCTCGCAGCAGACGTTGACCTTCGATGGAATTCCAAACGATCTCAACGGGGAACAGAGCAACAACGCGAATCTCTTCTCGGAGGTATCGGCAACGTTGTTCAATGCTCCTGCGGAGAGCGCGGTTCCGGTGCAGATTAACCAGATCACCAAGCGCGGCACCAACACGATTCATGGAAGTGCGAGCTATCGAATTTATGATTCTTTGTTCAATGCTGAAGGGTACTTTGATACGCAGAAGACCCCATATCTGCAGCATGAATGGAATATCGAGGTTGGCGGCCCGATCTGGAAGGATCACACCTTCTTCTATGGACAGTGGTTTGCGCAGCGCATTCCGCTGGGCACTGCGTTTCGTGCCAGCGTGCCAACCACCGATTGGAGAAACGGTATCTTTGCCACGACGATCATAGACCCAACGACAGGGCTGCCTTTCCCCAACAACACAATTCCGGCAAATCGAATCAGCCCTGTTGCCAAGGCGTTTCAGGATAACTACCTTCCTACGCCGAATGTTCCTGGCAACAACACGTCTGTGAACAACTATGCGTTCCACTTCCCGTTCAATAGCGATCTCTATCGCGGCGACTGGCCGATGGGGCGCATCGACCACAACCTGACCAAGAACAATACTGTCTTTGTGCGCTGGCTGATGCGCCAGACCCCGTATGTGCTGGACAACGGCCTGCCTAGCCTTATCTGGACACGACTGAGACGCGATCAGCAGTGGGCGGCGGGAGACACGCATATCTTCACTCCGCAACTACTCAATAACTTCAGGTTTGGATATTCGACCGATTACATCATCGATGGCCAATCGGAAGGCGGTCAGACTCCGCCCGATGGCAGCAAGGTGCTCGCGACAACAGGACTTGAGGGATCGAATCCGAGCGGCTTGACTGGTCAGGGCTTTCCTTCGATCACTATTAGCGGTATAACACCGCTCGTCAATGTCCCCGGAGGGGTTAAGGCCAATGATCACATCCTCAGCCTCAATGATTCCATCGATTGGCAGGTGGGGCGCCATGTGATGAAGTTTGGCGCAAGTATCGAACGCTATACCAACTCAGAGGGCGTTGTTCCTGACTATGGAACCTTTATCTTTGATGGTTCGATAACAAGCAATGCATCTACAACAGGAAATGCATATGCGGATTTTCTCTTGGGCATTCCTCAGACCAGCCAGCGAACGAATCCGCTGGGTAATCGGGAGCAGGCGCTTATTGAGTATGGTTTCTACGCTGAAGATTCATTCAAGCTAACCCCTCGTCTCAATATCAATTACGGAGTTCGATGGGACTTATATGGAACGCCGAATGAGTCTGATCATCTTATGTACAACTGGGATCCATCGACTCCTGATGAGGTTCTCGTTGATCCTGGTGCAATATCAAAGGTCAGCCCTTTATTTCTGGCTTTGAAAATTCCAGTAAAAGCAGCCAATGTACGAGCCGTCACGGATAGAGATGACATCGCTCCACGGGTCGGCGTAGCGTATCAACTCTCCGATCACTCAGTAATACGCGGAGGGTACGGTGTTTATACTTCACGACTGGACTCGTCGAAATACTTAGGGAGCTTTCTGCCGATCAATCCTCAACTGGGTTCCACGGGCCCCTTCTCACTCAGTGAAACCTATCAGAATATCCGTGGTAACAGCCAAGCGTATGTGACCTTTCCTGACCCTTATCCGCAAACTAACGCTAATGCTCTGATCCCAAGTCAGAGCGTGAATGGTTACCCGCAACATATCAGCCATGGACGAATTCAGCAGTTCAGCGTCACTTATGAACGGGAAATTGACAAGATTGGTTTGCGAGCGTCCTATGTAGGATCTCGCAGTTCGGGCCTCAACTACTCTTTGAATACCAATTTGCCTGCTCCTCAGAGCAAGACACCATTCACGACAAGCATGAGGCCGTATCAGAAGTTTGTTGAGACGACACTGCTACGCTTCGACGGTGGTGCAAAGTATGACAGCCTGCAGTTTGCTGCTAATCGCCGCGTAAGCGGCCTCACCTTCAACGCTAGCTATTCTTTTTCACGAAGCCTGCTGAACTACCTCGATACAGAGAACCCTTATGACGTTCTTAGCCACTGGTCGAACGATGGAGTTACGCAAAGGCACTATGCTTCCATCAGTGCTGTGTGGGCTCTTCCGTTTGGCAAAGGCCATCGTTACTTGTCGAGTGGCGGAGGCATGATGGACAGAGCTGTCGGTGGATGGTCGACGAATGTAATGACCTATCTCGGATCCGGCAAATGGTTTTCTCCATCGTATGATGGCGCCGACCCATCGAACACGGGAACCTTTGGCGGTCTTCCTGACAAGGTTGGAGATCCGAATAACGTTCCCGGTGGAAGGAGCAAGACAAACTGGTTCAACGTAGCTGCCTTCGCAGTGCCGCAGCAGGGCCATTTTGGCGATGCGCTGCCAAACAGCCTTGAGGGCCAGCGTCTCTACGTAACTCACATCTCTCTGATCAAGGCGGTTTCCATTACGGATCGCGTCAAATTCAACTTTGTTACACAGGCCTCGAACTTGTTCAACCACCCTTACTTCATGCCACCGAGTGGTGATATCTCGGTACCGGGAGGAAACCAGTTCACGAGCCAGGTCGATACCTTTAGCTCGCTGGAGATTGCGAAGCCTCGGCAGATTACCTTCCAGGGAGTATTTGTCTTTTGAAGTTTGCTACCAACCACTGATCCAATTTGCCTGTGACGAATTCTCTGCGGGAAGTTCATCACAGGCCCTTCTTTATGTCGCAGGAGGCCAGTTGATGAGTATGCTTACGCGTCGTGAATTTCTTCAGGCTGCGGGAGGGGCAGCGATGAGCCGCACTATGGTTCATCGCGCTCCTTTTTTGGCGCAAGGAGCGGTAACTGCTCAAGCGATGAACTCCGAAGGCATTCATTCCGGTGCAAGCGCGCCCATCCAGTCTCTTATCTTTCCTGCTCCAAGAGAGATATCGATCTCTGAGAATGATTTTGTTCTCGATGATCAGGTACGCATTGTCATTCCGTCGAATGCTTCGGAAGAAGATCTGTTTCTTGCCAATTCGCTCGTCAATGAGATTGGAGATCGGTTTGGTCTTTATCTAAAGATTGACAGAGTTGAAAATTTAGATACGCAGCAACGCTTTATTTTGATGGGATCAAGAAGCAATAGCTTACTTGGCCAATGTTATTCGCACCTCGCGTTGTCTAAGGATGATGACTCTACTGTTCCCGAAGGCTATCTTCTTCGCGTTGAAAAGAACATCGTCTTTGTGGCTGGCGGCGATGATCGCGGCGTATTTTATGGAATGCAGTCCCTGCGGCAACTGCTGATCAGCCAGGATAGCCGTCTTTACTTTAAGGGTGTTCACATACGAGATTGGCCAGATAAGTCCTTCCGAGGAATTTATTTATTTCTTCCCGGACGCGACAATATCGCTTTTTTCAAGCGGTTCGTGCGCGATTATATGGCTTTGTATAAGTTTAATACCTTAATTATGGAGATGGGCGCGAGCATGCGTCTTGATAAACACCCTGAGCTTAACTATGGGTGGGTGCAGTTTGCAAGAGATGCAAACTATAGTTGCCGTAACTATCCTCCTGGGCCATTCCATGATGTTGAACAGAACTCTTCACACCAGGACACGGCCGATGGCGGATTTTTGGAAAAAGAAGAAGTAGCAGACCTGGCTCGCTGGATTAAAAAACATCACATAGAACTCATTCCTGAGATCGCTTCATTTACCCATAGCTATTACCTCTTGACGCGGCAAAAAGAACTGGCCGCTGTGCCGGAGAATAAATGGCCGGACATCTATTGCCCCACGAATGCTAAGTCGTACTCGTTGGTCTTTGAGGTCTACGACGAGTACATTGATCTTCTTAAGCCGAAGAGTATCCATATTGGCCATGACGAGTTGTTTCTTCCTGTTGGTGCATCACCGCATTGTGCAGATACAGATATTGGAGAGCTATTTGGAGAAGACGTTTGCAAGATCCACGACTATCTTGCCGCGAAGGGAATCAAGACCCAGCTTTGGGGAGATATGCTGCTGGAATCGGTCCGCGGTGTGGGTCTAAAAAAACACGTAAGCCCTGATGGCTGGACGTATCAGACTCCTGGCGGCATGACACCAGAGCAGGTGGAGCGGCTGATCCCGAAGGATTGCCTGATCTTCAATTGGTTTTGGAATAAAGAAGAGGGAAGTGAGAGCGATGCAGAGGCAAATGAAGCCACTCTTGACAAGATGGGATTTCAGCAGGTCTTTGGGAACTTTACTCCTGATATGAAGAACTATGAGACGCGAAAGAAGCGCACCACTCTTTTGGGAGCAGCTCCATCATCGTGGGCGGCGACTAATGAATTTAACTTTGGCAAAGATCTGATGATTAACTTTCTCGGATCGAGCAGTATTCTTTGGACTGGCCAGGTGATGCAGCCGGACGCGCTCATTGTTCAGGTTCAATCGATGCTTCCTGATGTCCGCGGTAGGCTCTCAGGGATAACTCCTCCAAGCATCACCGAGAAAGTGATCACCCCTTTCGATATTTCGGAGAGATTTAATGCGGATCATAAGCTGACTTCGTTGGGAATCGATTTACCTGATCTGAAGACGGCAGTGATCTACCTCCAAAAGGTCCCATTCGATCTGAAATTGGCTAATGGAAGAAGTGCTATTGCTGTTGGGGTTGAGGGCAAAGGAAGTTCTGGATTGCCCGGTGTTACAGGCATTTCCATTGGCGAAGCAGTTAGCAGCCTGATCTTTCTTCACGCGGCTGCAAGGCCCGCTACAAGCAAGGAGAGCTTCAGACTCATATGGGATCAGCAAGACACGGCGGATCTATTGGGATGGTATGAAGTCGCCTATGAAGATGGGTTTGTTACGACGATTCCGATTCGCTATGGTGTCAATATTCTTGAATGGAGTTGGGGCAAAAAAACGGGGGCGCATAGTTATTGTTATGGAGCTGATGCGCTGCCTATTGGAAGGCATTCAGATAGCGATGCTACATTTTTCGCTTACGAGTGGATCAATCCCAGGTTAGGCAAGGTGATTGAAGAGATTCGACTCAAGGGAACCAAAGGTTTCCGTGGCGGCTCAAATGATTTTAACAATAGTTATGGTCCAGTGATAGAAAGTAATGCTGTGATCTTAAAGGCAGTTAGTGGCGTCAGGAAACGGAGTTGATTGCCTGGTTTTGCGCGATCGTCTGTTTCTGCAAATTACAGGTTGGCTTAGCTAGCACAGAGGAGAATCGATGTTTATTGCACATGTCCGGAAATTTATTCTGATCGGTGGTTTTGCACTTTGTCTTACCTTAGGTGCATCTGGAGTCGCAGCGGCTGCGCCTGTGGCAGGGAATACGGCTCCTGCCTGGAACGGTCTCGCACCTACTCCGCCCATGGGCTACAACAATTGGTCGTACTATCAGTGCAATATCAACGAGGGATTGATTCTTGCGCAGGCGAAGGCGCTGGTTAGCAGCGGTCTAGCCAAGAAAGGATACGACACGATCACCATCGACGACTGCTGGATGGCGAAGAAGCGCAATAGCGATGGAGAGCTTGCGGGGGACCCGCAGAAATTTCCTCACGGCATGGCATGGATGGGGCAGCAGGTGCATGCACTCGGCCTGAAGTTCGGTATCTACGAGGACGCAGGCGATAAGACATGCGCAGGATTTCCGGGCTCGTGGAACTTCTTTCAGAAAGATGCGGACACATTCGCGAAGTGGAAGGTGGATTACATCAAGCTCGATGGCTGCAATGTGCCGACAGTGCCGGGTAAGACGAGCGAAGAGACATACCGTTACGCGTACAAGTCCTTCAGCGATGCCATCCTGCATACTCATCGCAAGATGGTGTACTCAGAATCTGCGCCGGCATACTTTCAAAATACGCCTGACGACTGGTATCTCGTCCTGGGGTGGGTTGCCGACTATGGAAACCTGTGGCGTGAGGGAGATGATATTGCGCTGGGGCAGTACTCTGGTCCGCGCAAGTGGAAGAGCCTTAATTACAACTATAGCTACAACGTCGGTCTGTGGAAGTACGCAGGCCCCGGCCATTGGAATGATCCGGATTTTCTTTTAGTGGGGGACAGCGGTCTGAGTATCGATGAGATGCAATCGCAGATGTCTCTCTGGGCGATTATGGCGGCTCCGCTCATCAGCAGCACCGATCTCACGAAGATCAGCCCGGCGGCGCTCGCTGTATTGAGCAACACGGATGTGATTGCAGTCGATCAAGACCCGGCAGGCGTTCAAGGTCATATTGTGCAGTTTGGAGAGACCTATGACGTACTTGCCAAGCCGCTCTCGAATGGAGACGTCGCGGTGGTGCTGTACAACAAAGGCGATGCGCCGAAAAAGATTAAGACTACTGCGACTCTGGTGGGACTTAAGAACGCTTCATCGCTGAAGCTCAAGAACCTGGTATCGAAGGCGATGACGACCTCGCAGGGCGATATTGAGACAACCGTACCGTCGCATGGTTCCGTCATTTATCGAGTTTCGGCACAGTAAATCACTGGTTCGGCGCTACTCATCGGTCTCTTTTTGGAGCGCGATGGGTAGCGCCCGATGTTCGAGGAAAGCGAGCTAATCCTGTTGAAACAATTTGTATTAGAATGACTTTATAGTGGAGAGGTGGCAGAGCCCGGTTGAATGCACCTGACTCGAAATCAGACATAGTCGCAAGGCTATCGGGGGTTCGAATCCCTCCCTCTCCGCCACACCTTTAGTACCAATAAGTTATTGGGGATAAAGGGTTTGAGAGTCGCTAGATTTGCACTATTCGCCAAGAAACCCTCTTTCCTTACGTCATAGTTTATTAAGACTCGTCTCAAAGCTACACTTCCTTCAACAGATACGTCGTTTCGCAATGCGGAAGTCCCATCTTTCATAAACACCCCTCCATCCTTTTGCCTGTAGAGGCTTACCCTTATTTCCTTTTAAGGATAGCCAAGCATACGGCTGCACTTGTCGTTCAGGTATTGCGACAGTCTCAATTCTTCATGTTTGTATGTTTCCCATAGAAGTTCGAGTGGTGTATAGTCCTTTCCCATAGAAGTTCGAGGGGAAATCGATGCGCAAAAGTCAGCCACAGAATGAAATGCTCAAGGGCACTCTGGACATGATGATCCTGCGGACGCTTGTTAGCAGCGACGCTCACGGACACACGATTGCCAAGGTTATTGAGCGCACCTCGGAAGATCTTCTGGAGGTGGAACAGGGATCACTGTATCCGGCGCTGCACAGGCTCGAAGATCGACGGTGGGTAACTTCTTATTGGGGTGTGAGCGAGAACAATCGCAAGGCAAAGTTCTATCGCCTGACGGCAGAAGGGCGTAAGCAGTTGGTGCGTGAGACCAACCGCTGGCGTCAAATGACTCGCGCCATCGGGCTAGTGATGGGAGAAGAGGGAGGTGCGCAATGAGTTGGTTGAGATTTCTTCACCGCAAGCGTTCCGATGACGAGTTACAAGACGAGATGGAGTCTTTTCTGGCAGAAGAGGCCGCTGACAATGAGACGCGCGGAATGTCACCCGGCGAGGCCCGGCGACAGGCGCGATTAAAGTTTGGCAGCACGGAGAAGGTGCGCGAATCGCTGTGGATGCAGAATTCTCCCCTGGCGTTGACGAATATTGGTCGCGATGTGAAATATGCTTTTCGTACGCTGAGGCGCACGCCCGGATTCTCGATCATCGCGATTGTGGTCATGGCGCTGTGTATGGGGACAGCTACATCTCTTTTCACGATTGTGCGATCGGTTTTGCTGAGGTCGCTTCCTTTCCGAGATCCAGATCGGCTCGTAGTTGTGTACGAACACAGACGCGGGGCCGCGGCGAACGCTGCCAATTTCAACTACACTCCGGTTGCAACGGCGGATTTCTATGATTGGCGCTCGAAGACCCACGGTTTTGAAGACATGGCAATTTTTCGCTATGGCGCATACAACCTGACTGGAGAGCGGAATGAATTGCCCGAATCAGTCCGTTCAGCCGCAGCCTCATGGAACCTATTTCAACTCCTGGGTGTAAAACCGGCATTGGGTCGGGCATTCATCGAATCGGAGGACCGGCCTGGCAGTACCGCTACTATGCTGACCTGGAGTGTGTTCCAGAGGCGTTTCGCCGGCGATCCTAGTATCGTGGGCCGTCAGGTTCATCTCGATGGCCGCCCCTTCACTGTGGTTGGCGTGCTGCCGTCGTGGTTTACATATCCCGATGCCGGCATCCAGCTATGGGTTCCATATAAAGCGGATGCGACACCGGATCTCTTGCAACATCACGATTGGCACCAGAGTCAGGTGATAGCGCGATTGCGTCCGGACGTGAGTCTTGCAAGTGCTTTGGCGCAGGTGGGTGCCGTACAGTATCAGCTCCATCTGCAATATCCGCACGATCCTGTGGCTGAAGATGTTGCTCCACGGTCGCTGAACGAGGACCTTGCCGGGAATGTGAAGAAGTCTTTGAATTTGATGATGTGCGCCGTCGGCTGCATGTTGCTGATCGGCTGTCTCAATCTCTCGAACTTGCTAGTTGCGCGGGGTGCGACGCGGCAAAAAGAAGTAGCAATTCGTAGCGCTCTTGGGGCGCAGCGCGCCACTTTGATCCGTGAGCAGTTGACCGAGAGCGTGTTGATCTGTGTAGCGGGAGGCGTGGGCGGCATTTTGTTATCGATATTTGCTACTCGGTTGCTCGCGCATGCATGGAAAGACTTGCCCACGGCGCAAGGCATCTACATCGATGGATATGTGATTGCCTTTGCATGCGTTCTGATGTTCGTAGCGGCTTTAGTTGCCGGCCTGTTGTCTGCGTTCTCGACGACGGGCAAGACAATGATGAAGGCCCTGCAAACCTCCGCACGCACAGGGGCCAGCAGTGTTTCGCGTACGGCATTACGAAGATCGCTACTCACGGCAGAGATCGGAATCACGGTAGTATTACTGGTTGCTGCGGGGTTGCTGCTCAAGAGCTTTATGCGGCTACGTTCGACTAACGTGGGCTGCATTACCCAAAACATGCTCACGTTACAGTACAGCCTGCCCGGAAAGAAATACGACATGCCGGAGAAGGTAAATGCATTCAACGAAGCACTGCTGGAACGAGTAAGAGCCCTTCCTGGCGTTCGCGCCGCTGCACTGGGAAACACCGTTCCGGGAGCGGGATATTGGGGGGACTTCGTATTCACCGTGAAGGAGCATCCTCCGCTCAATCCGGACGAGAGCCTGCCCGAAGCAGTGATGCGCTGGGCCGATCCAGGCTATTTCAGCGCCTTGGGAATTCCACTTATGAGCGGCCGGTTCTTTACGAGCGACGACCGCGGCTCCCTATCGTACAAAGTGATTGTGAGCCATCAACTCGCTAGTCAATACTTCTCCAATGACAATCCCATCGGCAGGCACCTGCACGTTCCAGCGCATTTTCATCCAGGTGCACCCAACGATGTCGACTATGAGATCGTTGGCGTAGTCGGCGATACCTTGTACCAGGTTGGCAAAGATTCAAAGGCAGCCATGTACTTCCCACTCCTTGAAGGAATCAACATTCCCCAGATGCTTGTTGTTCACACGGCGTCGGAGCCGTTGCAATTCTCTGTGCCGGTACAAAAGCAGATTGCGTCTCTCGATCCGGAGCTTCCGGTCTCCGGTGTGCTTACCATGGATCAGGTGATCGGCGAATCGTTAGTGAATGCAAGTCTGAGCGCGAAGTTGGTACTGGCCTTAGCCGTTCTTTCGCTGCTGCTGGCTTCGGTGGGATTATATGGAGTGCTGTCGTACCTGGCCACACAACGAATTACAGAATTGGGAATCCGTATGGCGCTTGGCGCGCAACGCGACCAACTTTTGCGATTGATGCTCGTTGATGGTCTGCAACCAGCGCTGTTCGGGCTAGGGCTTGGGCTGGTGGTGAGCTTCGCAGCGACACGCATCTTTCAATCGATGCTTTTCGGAACGAAACCACTCGATCCCGTAGTGCTTTCTAGCGTGATGGCTACACTGTTGGCAGTTGCGATTCTAGCCTGCCTCGCTCCTGCCTGGCGTGCTTCCCGTCTGGATCCAATGCAGGCACTTCGATCCGAGTAGCACCAGCGAATTGGAACTGGCGCAGATACAGTTTCTTTTGGGCACACCAACAGGTACAGCAATACGAGAGGAAAATGCTGTAAAAAAATGGGCTCGATGAAGGCCATCGAACCCGTGAGGTAAAAGCGTTACTGTGTCTAGAACGTGATCTTCGCCGCCAGTTGGATATCTCTTGATTGATTAGACTGGCTTGTCAGCGTTCCGAAGCTCGACGTTCCCGTACCTTGGTATGTCTGGTTTGGATTGCTGAATACGACGCTGTTCATCACGTTGAACATGTCGGCCTCGAACTGCATCTTCATGTTCTCCCAGATATCGAACGACCTGCGGACGCTCGCATCCAGGTTTTGTCCGCCGGGTCCCATCAAGCCGTAGGGTTGTGTGCGCGGAGCGTTGCCAAAGGTGTAAGGCAGTGCATTCATAAAGGCCTGCTTATCAATGTAAGGTGTACTTCCGGCTGTGCTCGCCAGAAGCCCTTTCCCCCACTTTCCGTTCAGCCGTGCTGTGCCAGCGTAGTTCGGGTTCAGGCTTGGCATGCAAGTTCCCTGGTTGGGCAGGTTCGAGCAGGTTGCACCCGTGATCGCCAGCGGCTCACCCGAGTATGCTCGATAGATTCCTGACACCTGCCATCCGCTTGCCAGCGCTCGCGTCCAGGCATTGCCGTTTCCGATATGCCCGCGACCAAACGGCAGGGCATAGACCACTGTCCCTACGCCAACCTTTGGCTGTTCCGCTGTGCCTGGCGACCGTTCAATCCGGTTCGGAAGCCAACCGCTGCGGAAGTTGCCTTGATCGTCAATCATCTTCGACCAGGTAAAGCTCGCCATAAACGTCAGGCCATGCAGCGGATGCTGCTGCTTCACTGTCACCTGCAATGCATGATAGTTTGCATTGCCGACGTTTCCATACGTGTCAGAGATACCGGTGTATTGCGGGAAGGGACGGAGCATCTGCTGCAATGTGCCGCTGAAGCTCGCATACGGTAGAGCGATGCCCGGGATAATTGCATCAGCCTGCGTCAACACTGTCGGAGTCACCGTGGAGTTCAGCAGACTGCCCAGGGCAAAGTACATCGGATTCAGCTGGTCGCTGTAGAAGCCGCGTGATCCGCTGGTGCGCAGAAAGTGGCTTTGGCTACCAACGTAGTTCAGATTCATCACGATGCTGTTAGTGAACAATTGTTGAATCCCTACGTTCCAGTTCTCGTACTCCGGCGAGCGTCCTCCCAGATAGGGGTCCGCGTAGTTCAGATTTCCCGGAGCCGTCGAGCTGAGCGTTGTATATCCGGTGTTCAGCGAAGGATCGAGGAACGGTGGATGGCTATACGCCGGGAATCCCTGCGCCAGGTTGAAGGCAGCCACACCAGCGCTCGTCGACGAGATCGTTGGCGTCGAAGAGAAACCGAAGGTTCCATTGCCCTGGTCCGATCCGTTGGTTCCACCAGTTCCGCCGCCGTGCGAGTACATCACGCCGAAGCCGCCGCGAACCACTGTAGAGTCGGTGATCCGATATGCTGCTCCGACACGCGGCCCAAAGTTCTTGTAGAACTGGTTGACCGTCGATCGGCAATGGCAGCTATCGGTTCCATTGCCTGCGAACAGCAGCGCTCCCGGAGCATTGACCAACGGGTTATTCATGGTCGGGACGAAGAACGAAACGCGGTTCTCCACCTCGTAGAACGGCGGATAATAATCCCATCGCAGACCCAGGTTGATCGTCAGCTTTGGATTCAGTTTGTAGTCATCCTCAAAGTAAGGCGAGAACGGCCGGAACCGCGCGCCCGTCTCGATCACTGCATTCTCCGTCAGGTTCGATGAGTCCACTGCGCCCAGAAGGAAGCTTGCAAACCCAAGCCCTGTTCCTGACTGCGCTGTGCCTTTCCCCGTGTATCCTGCCGTCTCTGCCTGTTGGAAGGACAACTGTAGCGGAGAGCTCTGATTCAGCGTGTTGTTGTACTCGTTATCCTGCAGCCACTGTAGCTGCGCGCCTGCGGTGATGTTGTGTTTGCCGTGCGTCCACTGGAAGTTATCAAGCAGAATGAAGGCATTCGTCGTCTGCTTGGAGGCTCGCTCTCCCGCCCACTGTGACGGCGCATAGGTTCCACCGAACGAGATCAGAGGAAACGATCCGCTGGCGTCGCCCGGAGGTAGTCCAGCGATTCCGTAGGAGCTTGCGCCCCACTTTGGCGTAGAGGTTGGGTTCAGCGTAACCGGAACGTTGCGTGCGAACCCATACTTGAGCTGATTCACCATATCGTTGGTGATGACCCAGGTGTGTTCGGCAATAATTGTCTTGGTCAGCGTATCGTTCACCGTTGCGCTTCCATAAGGCAGAGGCGCCTGAAAGCCGGAGAACGCCGGTAACGAGTTATAGGACCGGCCTGCCGCTACCATCACGGCCAGGGTGTGATGGTCATTCAGTGTCCAGCTTAGCTTGTCGGTTGTGTTCCATGCATTGTTCGCGCTTGGCTGTCCAAAGATGTAATTGCCGCTCAGGTTGCCGTTGGTCGGCGAAGGAAGTGCAGCCATCAACGCCTGCGAGATTGGTGAGATCTGCGACGCCGGAATGACATTCACTCCTGCCAACCCCATCGGACCAAGTGCCGGGTTTCCATTCGGTCCGGGCGTACCTGCATAGACATAGCCATATTGATACCGGCAGGTTGTGTGGCTCGTGTTTGCTGCCGTGCAGGCCGCTGTCGTCGAAGGATCGTAGATCGGCACATTGTAGGCAGAGAAGTTTCCTGCCCGTGCTGCGGCCGTAGGAACGGTAAATGTTCCCGGGTTGCTCTCCACCGAGTAATGGTCTCCATCGTAGGAGGCAAAGAGGAACAACTTGTCCTTGATGATTGGGCCGCCGATCGTCAGCCCATATTCTGCCTGGTGCTCCTGCGGCTTTTTCGGAGCTCCGGTCGCGGGATTGATCACTGCCTTCGAAAAGAAGTTCCACGTATCGAGCGCTGTATTTCTGAAGTATCCGAAGACACTTCCATGCAGCTCGTTCGTTCCACTTTTTACAACATAGTTCTCAACGCCCTGTCCCTGGAACTCCACCGGATAGCTGCTTGTGAGAACCTGCATCTGTTCAAGCGCGTCTACCGACGTTACGCTCGATACGTTTCCGGTGTCGCCCTGCGCCTTCGTCTTGTCGATCGCGATTCCTTCGACATAGATTTCGTTATCTCCGCCGCGACTTCCACTGCCGTCGAAGATGCCCGTACCGGCCGTCGTGTTTACGCCCGGCGTCAGGTAGATGAATGCTGTCGGGTCGCGCTTGCCTCCGCTCAGGTTGATCGGCAGCGCCGAGTAGGTCGACTGCTCGAGCGTGGCTCCCAGCGTCGCATTCTCTGTATCGAGCGCCGGCGGCTCCTCGGTCACCGTCACGGTCTGCGACGACTCGCCCAGCTTTAGCTGTACCTTTAGGCCGACTGTCTGAATCGCATTCACGGTAACGTTCTTCTGCTCATATCCGGAAAACCCACTTGCTCGTACCGTCACTGAATATTTCCCTGGATCCAGCGGCGACAACACAAAGTATCCGCTTGAGGTCGAGGTCCTTTCTGTCTTTACCTGTGTCCCTACGTTAGTTGCGGTCACCGTCGCATTGGGAACTACCGCTCCGCTGGGGTCGGTCACCGTGCCCTCGATAGCACCCTCGCCACCGACCTGCGCCATGACCGGAGCCGCGCATAGCAGCGCCGCCAGCAGAACGACCCAAAGCCGAAATGCCCTACACCCAGTCCACTCCAGCGGACCGATCTTTTGTCCGCGCTGCTCCAACTGCCTACCATCAAAGATCCTCATGCAGCTCCTGTCCCAGGCTCGGCTCGTTTCATCTCAAACCCGCCTGCGATCAAAATATGAAAATTATTTATAACTAATGGTAATAATGAGCAGAATGTATGGTTGCCAAAATAGCGTTGTCAATAAAGCCATTCCGAAAAAAGATCCCAGCGCAGGATTGTGTCCAAAGCCCCTTTTGAACACCACCCTCTTCTGTATCCAGAAACGAAGCTTCCTTGGTCCATTTTTTCGCGCAAACCTTAGAAGATAAGCGCTGACTACCTCGCAGCGTTGCTCAACATGCGGGCGCTCAGACTGCTTCATTAAGGCTTAATGGTAATAAAATGAAAGTTAAATAGTTTAATTGCAAGTTACGCGTCATTCCGCAATGTGAAATCGCAGAATGCCACAGCTGAAAAGCCATGGAGACCGGTCAACTCAGATCAGCATGTCGTTCTCATACGGAGGACGATAGGGGAGTCGCCGGGCAGGTTAGGCGGAGGAGCCGAGGGCAGGGTAACGTGCAGGCCATCGCGCAATTGTTCGAAGGAGATATGGGCTGAAGAGCCAAGGAGATCGACGGAGCAGATGGGGGCCGGCAGGTAAGGATTGCCGCGGAAGAGTACATGCATAGTAGCCGTGTTGGAGGTGGGCCATGCCATGATGGCGGCGTAGAGGATGCGGCCATCGGACGAAGTCGTGTAGCGGATATCCTGCGGCGTATAGGATTGGATGTCCTTGTTCTTTTCCGTTGAATTCTTGAGTGCTTTTGTGGGGCCTTCGCCGAAGACGGCAAAGGGGCGACTGTTATAGATGGCCTCGCCATTGATGTGCAGCCATGCGCCGATCTGAAGCAGGACGGTGCGAGCCTGCTCGGGGATGGTGCCGTCGGACTTGGGGCCCACGTTGAGTAGTAAATTACCGTTTTTCGCGACCGTATCAACGAGCTGTTGCAGCAGCGAGGGCGCGGTACGATACTCATCGTCTTTGACATAGCCCCAGGAGTGGACGGAGATGGAGGTGTCGGTCTGCCAGGGAAGAAGGCGAAGAGTATCGAGTTTGCCGCGCTCGATATCGAGCGTGGCTGTGTTGGGCGGCATGGCCTCTTCTTTGTAGGTAAGAACAGGCTGTCGCCCCTGCTCGGCAGATCGATCGTAATAGTAAGCGGCAAACTGCTGTAGGTAAGACTTGAAGGCAGGCTGACCGATCCACCAATCAAAGTAGATGAAATCGGGATGGTAGTCGTCGACCAGTTCGGTGGAGCGGGCAAGCCAGGCATCGAGGAAGGATTTGTCGGGTGGAAGCCAAAGCTCGAGATGGTTGGGGTCAGGCTCTTTGCCGAAGTTAGTGCTGCCATCGGAAGAGGGAAGGGCCATAGCGGCGGCAGGACCGTAGAGCCAACTGGTTTGGGCGGTGCGATTGCGAACGTCGGAATCGACGGTGTTGCCGACGCCATACCACCACCAATGCTCGGCAGTGTGAGAGGAGACGCCGAAGTGGAGGCCATGAGCGCGGGTGGCGCGGGCAAGCTCGTCGACGACGTCGCGATGTGGACCCATCACAGCGGCATTATAAGGCGTCATCGCAGAGGCATACATGGCGAAGCCGTCGCAGTGCTCGGCGACGGGAACGATGTAGCGCGCACCGGCTTTCTGAAAGAGCGTAATCCAAGCGTCGGGGTCGAAGTGCTCGGCCTTGAAAAGCGGGATGAAGTCTTTGTAGCCGAACTTATCGAGAGGACCGTAGGTGGCGATCTGGTGTTTATAGGCGGCATTGCTGGGAATGTACATATTGCGCGAGTACCACTCGTTTCCGAATGCCGGAACGGAGTAGACACCCCAGTGAATGAAGATGCCGAACTTGGCATCGCGAAACCAGTCTGGCGTTCGATAGTTTTCCAGTGAATTCCAGTTGGCGTGAAAGCGTGCCTTGTTGTTGCTCGGCGCGGTCTCGGCGTAGACCTTTGCTATCTGGCGATCGATGTGCGTTTGATACTTGGTGGTCGCGGTGGTTTGTGAGAGCAGAGAGGGGACGGTGCAAAAGAGAGCGAGTGCGGCAAGAGTCTTCACCGCGACACCATAGCAGAGAGCAGGGCAGTTTGTTAGCACGATGCGTGGGTGCATCATCGCGAGCTCTTGGCAACCAGGACAGCAATGCCCTGTGCCGGAAGGATAATGGTGGTTTGTGAAGGCGCAACGATGAGTGTGGCCTGATGCAGGAGATCTGTGTACGCGGCCGGAAGAGTCATCTGTCGCGGCTTGCGGGCGTGATTGATCATGATGAGGACTGTACGATCTCCGTTGGCAGATCTACGGGTGCATAATTCGACGTCATCGGGAATCTGCTGTGTGGCGTGCAGGTCAGCAGCCTTAGCGAGAATGGATGCGAGCAGGTTATCGTCGGGAAGCGTGCCGAGATAGGCGATTGTGCCTCGGCCAATGTGCCGCGTAAGCATGGCGGGTTGCTGGTCGAGCCATCCTGCGGGGTCGTGATAGGTCAGATCAGTGTGCGTCTCGGGAGAACTGGCGGTAAGCGCTTCAGCCCAGATGTCGCTGGTGCCTGATCCCGCGCTACCGGTGAGTTTAGGGGCAGGTCTTTGCGGTGCCAACGCATAATATTGCTCGACCTTGCCTCCAAGTGCGGCGGCCAACGGGCCGGGTTGGCGCTGAGGGTTCAGGGCGTTGTATTGGTCCTTCATGCCGGAGCGTGGGCCGAGCAGCAGATGGCCGCCTTGTTGAACGTACGCAAGCAACCTGGCGGCGAGAGCATCATCGATGACATTGAGCGAGGGAGCTAGCAGGAGTTTGTACTGCGAGAGCGAGCCTGGTTGGGTGGGATCAACAATGTCGATGGATTGGCCATTGGACTGTGCGAGGCGCGAGAGTGGCTTGTAAAAGCGGAGCAACACCTGTTGCTGGTTATAGAGCACGCTTTGAGGTTGGAAGTCGATGGCCCAGCGGGAATCATACGTGTGGAGCAGGGCGATGGTGGATTGCGGCGTAGTGTTGGCCAGTGCAGCTCGCGTGCGAGCAAAGTCTTCTCCTAGTTGCTGAAGCTCGGAGTAAAGCGGAAGCGGCTTGCCGTCGGGGCCGACGATTGCTCCGTGGTATTGCTCCTGCCCATTCAGTGCGGAGCGCCATTGCCAGTAGAGAATGGCGTCGGCTCCGTGGCCGACAGCCTGCCATGCGAGGGCGCGGGTCTCGCCGGGGTCGAGAGCATTGTTGATGGGAGCCCAGTTTACCGAGGCAGGCTGGGTTTCCATGATCCAGAAGTTCTGACGACGCCAACCGCGTACAAAATCGTTGAGCATGGCGTTCTTGGGTGCGTCGAGATGACCTTGGCCGACATAGTCGTCCCACGCGGCGAGGTCGAGGTCGGCGGTGATGGCGTAATGGTCCCAGTTATCGGACCAGGCGAGACCGCCAATGTTTGTGGTAATGAACTGCGAGTGCGAAATGAGTGGGCGAAGCGCGTCGATCTGATTGCGCTGAAAGCTGCGCCAGGTGGCCGTGACGAAGTGTTTGTGCTCGAGCAGAAGACCAGGGTTGCCATGGGTGGACTCAAGAGGAATCTGCGACCAGGTGGTGTAGGTCTGCGACCAGTAGGCGGTAGTCCAGTGGTAATTGAGATTGGAGAGAGTCTTGTATTTATTGCGCAGAAATTGCTCGAACTGCGCGCGCGTAGCGGGGTCGAAGCTCTCGTCGGTGTACTCGTTGCCGATCTGCCAGCCGATGACGTTGGGGTTGTGCCCATAACGTCGTGCAAGCTGCGCAACGATCTCGAAGCAGAAACGGCGATAGAGCGGATTGGCGTAGTTGAACTGGCGGCGACCTCCGTGCTCGGCGCGATGACCGCCTTCGTCGAAGCGCAGCGTCTGCGGATACTTCGTGGTGAGCCATGCGGGCGGAGCATCAGTAGGCGTGCCCAGGACAACGGCAATGTGATGTTTTGCAGCGAGGGCAATGGCGCGGTCGAGCCATGCGAAGTCATAGTGGCCTTCGGAGGGCTCTTCAGCCGACCATGCGAATTCGCCGATGCGAACAACGTTGAAGTGAGCCTGCTCCATCAGACTAAGGTCGGCATCCCAGCGCGACTCGGGCCACTGCTCGGGGTACCACGCAGAGCCAAGCAATGGAGCATCAGGCGTGACATAGTGCGTAACACCAGACTGCGCCTGCGAAAGAGCGCAGGTAAGCATAGCCGCACCCAGAGCGGTGATGAGGCGAAGGCGCAGCATCATCGCTGCTCCGTTAGCACCGCTACGCCGTGCGGTGCTAACTCAAGTGTTGTTGCGACAGTTTGAGGAACGAGCAGATTCTGCACGGTTGCCGGTAGCGGAATTTGTTTGGAGCTGGTGGTGTGGTTGATGAGAATCCACACTGGAGGACGGCCCGAGGCCGAGCGCTGCATCAGCTCAACACCGGACGCCAGATTGGGAAGAATGGGATGGACGCCTGCGGATGTGAGAATTTGGTCGACGGCAGAGGCAGTGAGTGTGCGGTCGAGCATCGCACCAATGTAGGTGAGCGTGCCTTTATCTACGGTGTTTTCGACTGCGGCGGGATGGCCAGCAAGCCAGCCGTTGGAGCCGGTGGCATCGGAGCCGTAAGTGAGAAGGACGCGTGCGCCGGGCGTATCGGGCGTGAGCACCTCGGCCCAGACAGAGACCGTACCGGAGCCCAGTTCTCCCGAAACCCGTGGTGCGGGGTCTTTGGGGTCGAGAGCGTAATATTGCTCGACGTGTGCTCCTAGTGCGGCGGCGAGCGGGCCGGGTTGTCGCTGCGTGTTCAAGGCATCGAACTGATCCTTCATGCCGGAGCGCGGACCGATGACGAGATGGCCGCCCTGCTGAACGTAGCTGAGAAGATGTTGCGCGAGCGCGTTTGAAATAACGTTGAGCGCTGGTGCAAATACCACAGCATAGGAGCTGAGGTCGGCATCGGGCGAGATGATATCGATGCTCTGCGCGACGGGGGATGCGGCGCGATAGATATCCAGTACAGCCTCGTCGTAGTCGAAGAGCTTGCTATGTCGTTGAAAGTCGATGGCCCAGTGTGAGTCGTAGGACTGGAGGATAGCGACGCGGCTATGCGGTGAGGTGCCTGCCAGCGCATTCGAGGCGAGGGCGAATTCGGAACCGATCTGCTGCACCTCGCGGTAAACCGGAACAGGGAGTCCGTCTGCGCCGAGAAGTGTGCCGTGATACTGTTCCTGTCCATTCAAAGCAGAACGCCACTGCCAGTAGAGAACAGCGTCGGCTCCGTGTCCCACGGCCTGCCATGCCATCTCGCGAACGACACCCTGTGCTAGCGGAGCGTTGATCGGGCCCCAATTAACGAAGGATGGTTGTGTCTCCATAAGCCAGAAGTTGCGCTGCTTGTAGCCGCGAACAAGATCATGCTCGGCTGCGTTGAGAACAGGGTCGAGCTGGCCGTCGGGGAAGTAGTTGTCCCATGCCGCGATGTCGAGGTTACGGTGCAGAGCATAGTGATCGAAGGTGTTGTTCCAGTGCATGGTGTTGGTAGTGATGAACTGGTGCGAGCTGGAAAATGGACGAATGGCATTGATCTGGTTCTGGACATATGAAATCCAGGTGTCGGTGACGAAGTGCTTGTAGTCGAGCAGGAGCGCGGGGTTCTCGTTGCGCGAGTGAAAAGGAATCTGGTTGAAGTTGTCGTAGGTCTGCGACCAGTAGGTAGTGGTCCAGAGGTTGTTCAGGTTGGCGATGGTCTTGTACTTGTGCGCGAGCCAAAGATGCCATTGCGCTTTGGCGAACGAATCGAAGGTAGGTGCGCCGATCTCGTTGTCGATCTGCCAGCCGATGACGTTGGGATTATGGCCGTAGCGGCGAGCCATCTCGCGCGCGATGCGAGCAGCGAAGATGCGATAGCGCGGGCTGGTGCACGAGAACTGCTCGCGGTTGCCATGTTCGGCGCGGTGACCATCTTCTTCGATGCGCAGCGTATCCGGATATTTTGTCGTAAGCCATGCAGGTGGCGCGGCAGTTGGTGTGCCGATGACGACGGCGATGTGATGCTGGGCGGCGAGGGCGATGGCACGATCGAGCCATGCGAAGTTGTAGTGGCCTTCGGATGGCTCCATCGTCGACCACGCGAACTCCCCAACACGAGCGACATTGATGTGAGCCTGCTCCATGAGTGTAAGGTCGATGTTCCAACGCGACTCAGGCCACTGCTCTGGATACCATGCAGTGCCGAGACGAAGAGGCGACGGAGAGAGATTCTGGGCGTAGAGATGAGCGCAGAGAAGAAGCACACAGAGGATGCGGGAGATGAGACGCAAGGAAGCTCCGCTGAAGATGAGGTCGTTGCTAACCAGCATAGAAGAAGCTGCACGTCTCTGGCAGTCACGTAAAAGCAGGGTTCCGCTATGCGGTTCCTCGATCAGCACGAAGCTAGAGGGGAGGCGACGATAGAGGTGGAATGCAAGTCATGCTTTACTTCGCCTGCGAAGTCAGGATAAGTAAAGGTACGCTCACAGCATCTACTGTGAAGGATGGACCGGTCGCGCCGGTCTTGACCAAGAGAGGAACTAAAGGAAATGGCGCAGATGCTGGCAATGATTCATACAAGTCCCACGCTGACACCGGTCTTCGGCGCGCTCGCTGCCGCGGAGATGCCGGAGGTTGCAGTGTTTCACATGGTCGATGAGAGCCTGATCAAGGACACGATCAAGGCGGGACGGCTGCGGGGGCTTACGATTCGCCGGCTTTTGGGGTTGATCGAATCGGCGGAGAAGGCAGGTGCAGACGCGGTGATGGTGACATGCTCATCGATCGGGCCGGGAGTGGCTTTGGCGCAGAAGTTGTTTGATACGCCTGTCGTTCGCGTCGACGAGGCCATGGCGGAGAAAGCTGTGCTGATGGGAAGACGCATCGGTGTGGCAGCTACACTAAGGACGACGTTAGAGCCGACGATCGCTTTGTTGCGCGAAAAGGCGGCAGCGGCGGGTCGTGAGATTGAGATCGTTGAATCGTTAAGCCACGGCGCGTTTGACGCTGTGTTGGCAGGCGATACGAAGACGCATGATCGTATCTTGAGCGAGTCGCTGATACGGGATATGCGAGGAGTGGATCTGGTGGTGCTGGCGCAGGCTTCCATGGCGAGGGTGGTCAAGGAGATGCCAAAGGGTGCGATCGAAGCGCCTGTGTTGAGCTCGCCGGAGCTGGCAATGCAGCGCGCCAGCGTGATATTGAAAGACGCGCACAGGCTTGAGGCGGTCGGAGCCAACAATTGAAGAAGCGGAATGCAGTGTTGGCGTTGCTGTGTGGCGTTAGCGTCATTATCTTTATGGACCGGTTGGCGATTGCGGTTGCCGAGCCGGGAATTCGTGCAGATTTAAAGCTCTCTCCCGAGCAATGGGGATGGGTGCTGAGCGCCTACGTGCTCTCGAATGCCTTGTTCGAAATACCGTCGGGTGCGCGGGGAGACCGGCGCGGGCATAGGTCCGAGCTGACGCGGATCGCTGTGTGGTGGTCGGCATTTACCGCGGCGACGGGCTGGTGCAGAAGTTTTTTTCAGATGGTCGGTGCTCGTTTTTTGTTCGGGGTGGGGGCAGCAGGAGCATACCCGAATGCAGCAGGCGTGGTATCGCGGTGGTTCCCGGAGAAGGAGCATGCCCGGGCACAGGGCTTCATCTGGGCGGCGAGCCGGTTGGGTGCAGCCCTGGCTCCCTTGTTGCTGGTGCCATTAGAGCGGGTCTGGGGATGGAAGGCAATCTTCTGGTTGTTAGGCGGCTTGGGCGCGCTCTGGGCGGTCGCATGGAGGCAGTGGTTTCGCGATACCCCGGAGGAGATGGAAGGGGTGAGCTCTGGGGAGCTCGAAGAGATTCGTGCCGGAAGAAAGACAAAGACGACGCATGAAGAGATTCCATGGAAAAGGCTGCTCGCGCTGCCGCAGTTCTGGCTGATTGTGGCAGCCTATTTTTGCTATGCGTGGGGCAGTTGGTTTTTCTTCGGATGGTTTACAACGTGGCTGACGCAGGGAGCAGGCTTTACGCTCGGCGAGATGGGTATCTTTGCTTCGTTCCCGTTCGTGATGGCGATGCTTGGAAATCTTGTCGGTGGCTCACTGAGTGAGCGACTGGTAATGCGTTTGGGCGCTGTTCGAGCGTATCGTCTGGTGACCTCAGTTTGCTTGGCGGTTGGAGCGATGCTGCTGCTCGAGATGAGCTTGGTGCGGTCGCATGTCGCCATCGTGGCGATATCCTCGGTAGCATTCGGCGTGATGGATCTGATGCTGCCTGCGGCGTGGGCGATGTGCATGGGGCTGGGGGGAAAGTTCGGCGGAACGGCGACAGCGGTAATGAATACAAGCGGCAATCTTGGCGGATGGCTCTGTGCGCTGCTGTTTGGATACGTGGTGAAAGCAACTGGGAATTACAACCTGCCGTTGCGGGTGGTGGCTGGAATGGTGCTGGTGGCGGCGGCGCTATTTGCTCGCGTGGATTGCTCGCGCGGATTGGAATATCCCCAAGCGGTATCCAGCGAATAAAAATTCAGCAAGAGCCGCGAGCGATATGGAAGAAGTCTTCCGTGCCGATCTGGCCGCCTTTGAGAGTTAGCTCGAGGTAACGTGCGGCTGAGTCAGCGTAGTGAGCGTGGCAGAGCGGAGCGCCGGGCTGAAGACTTGCCTTCCAAGTCAGAGCGGAGATGCCGAGTTGCTGAACAGCGTGGGAGCTGGTGTCGCCGCCGCAAAGGATGACGCGCGTGACTGGAGTCTGCGCCAGTAGACCGTTGAGGAGCTGGCCTAAAGCGATGCCAAGCGACTCGCCTGCGGCCGGCGAGGTGGAAGCGCCGAGAGCAGTGTAGAGGATCGTGTCTTCGCCGCGGCGCAGGTGGATGCCAGCGGATGCGATAAGTTGATCCCGGTAAGCGATGGAAGTTTCAGCAGCAGAGAGCAGAAGACTGGGATCGATGGGGACACCATGAAAGCCATGCCCAAGCGCCCAGCGAATCTGTTGCGCGGTGGTCGGCGAGCAGGAACCACTGACGATGAGTAGAGGATTGGCGCGAGCGATGGGTTGAGGCATCGGCGGATCGGGGATGAGGTTAGATCCCCGCCATGCAGTGATAAGAGCAGAGGTGAGGCCGGAGCTTGAGGCCGAGAATAGTTGGCGTCGGAGGGCGCGTTGCCAGAGGATCTCACCGATAACGTTGAGCGAGGCGGGATCGACGGTATCGAAGAAGACGATGCGATGCGCGGCGTTTTGAGCCTCGAGCTCGGAGGTTGCCGAGGCGAGCGAATCGAGGTGAGCGTGAGCGACGAGACCGATCGGCAGACTCGTTTGTCGCGCGAGGTGATGGCACAAGTTGGGCTCGGTCATAGGTGTAACCGGATGGTGACTCATGGGATGGCGGTCGATGCGATGGATGTTGCCGTCGGGAGCTGCGGCGAAGAGCTCGCCTTCGAAGACGAAGCGGCGCAGGTGAGGAGCGCCTACGACGACGGGCACGAAGGCAGGGTCGAACGCGGCGATCCCGAGCTCGATAGCGCGACCGATGCTTCCGTGTTGTGGAGATGAATCGAAGGTGGAGCAGACCTTGTAGTGCGTGATGGGAGCATGGAACGGGCTGAGCGCGGAGAAGATGGCTGGCAGGTTGGCGGACATCCACTCAGGAGAGCGCGAGCGACTGTCGCCTGCTATGCCAAACGCTTGGATGCCGGGAAATCGTTCGAGCTGATTTGCGCTCGGTGGACCGAGAAAGAGGGCGGCGGAGACGCCATTCGAGGCAAGTTGTTCGAGGACATCGGTCGAGCCGGTGAAGTCGTCGCCGTAATAGGTGTAGAGCAGAGGCAAGGGCGCGTGTCCTTTGGTGCCGTTAAGATTTAGTTGCCGAAGAGTTCAAGCGCAGCAGCCAGCTCGGGGTGAGTCGTCGCATAGGTGTTAAGAGGAATGTCCAAGGTAGCGGCCTCCCATGCCTGCTGAAGGCTGCGAACACCGGCGACAGGTCCTCCGGGATGGCCCATGATGCCGCCTCCCGCTGCATAGATCAGGTCGGTAGAGTTCAACGCGCGGAAGGTCTCGAGAGCCTGGCGCGCACTTTGTCCAGAAGAGAAGACGGGCATCACCTCGCAACCCTTGTTGGGTGCAGGGAACATGGGAGTAAGGCAGGCGCGAGCAGAGGCGATGACTGAGTCGTCGGACTCGCAGAACTTGTTGCGGAGGCCGTTGACGTGGGTGTGGTCGATGCCAGCAAGCCGCCACAGCTTCTGGAAGGCGACAAAGTTCATGCCGAGAGCGGGATAACGGCCAAGCATTCCCCATCCGTTGCGATGGCCATGCACAACGAGTTGCGAGTGAGCACGGAGTGCGGTCATGGCAGGCAAGCCGATGGAGTTCATCGAGACCATCAGGCAGGTACCGCCTTCGCGTACAAGGTGGTCATGGCGGCGGAGCATCTGGTCGAGTTCGCCGGTGAGGTTGGCGGCGTACATAATGCGGCGGCCAGTGCGGTCGTGGATCTCGCGCAGAACGCCGAGCACGGCAGAGGTGCGAGCCTCAAAGGGACAAAGTGGACCATCGGACTGAAGCTCGTCATCCTTAATGAAATCGATGCCTGCTTCCGCGAGGGTGCGAACCTGAGCGGCGGTTTGATCAGCAGTAAGGCCGATGCTGGGCTTGATGATAGTACCGATGAGAGGACGGTCGTAGACGCCGGTGAACTGGCGAGTTCCGACGACGCCGAACTGCGGCCCTTGGTAGCGATCAAGAAAAGCAGATGGCAATGATAGATCGAGCAGCCGCAAGCCGGAGAAGGCTTGGAGCTCTGAAAGATTGCCAGCGACCGTTGCCAGAAGGTTGGGCAGAGATGGGCCAATGTTGTGCAGCGGCCACGAGAGCGTAACGGTTGCTGTACGGCGGATACCATCCCAGTTCTTCGGCGTGCCGGAGCCGGGGAGAGAAGGAGAGGCGGCGTGCTCGCCCTCGACGATACTTTCGACGCGAGCCGCGAACTGTTCGCGGAGCTGATCGGTTTCGCCGGGCACGCGGAGGAAGGTGCCGGTGGATTGCTCGCCGGCCATGGTGGCGGCGGCCTGCTCGAGAGGAAATGCGGTCTCGATGAAGTACGAGGCGAAGATGCGATCGGGATGAGAGAAGAATGCGGTCATGCGTATGGCGGGTCAGGCTTTCGAGAAGTAGGAGGTATAGGTTTCGTTGGTAATGGAATATAGAGGAACGATCACAGTCTGATTCCCAGCGTCGTCTTCGACAAAGACCTGCGGGGCGATCTGCCTGAGTCCAGAGGGAAGTCGTCGGCGGCCATTGGCAGCTTGATTGGAGCCTTCGATGGCGACATATTGCACAGGACCGCGAAGCAGAGCGACAGTGTTCGGGTTCTGATCGTCGATGGGCTCGGTGCGGAAGTCCTGCGGGAGGGTAAGCTCAAGGCGATCGCCGCTGTGCCATGTACGGCGGATCGCGGCGAAAGAGCCTGAGCCTGCATTGAGTGATGTAGGTCTGCTGTTGATCCGAAGTGAGGCAGGGCGGGCGAGCCAAGCAGGCAACCGTAGGTAGAGAGTAAAGGTTGCGGGATGATCAAGAGTGAGTGAAAGCGTAGCGGTATCGGAGATGGGGAAGTCGGTAGTTTGTTCCACATGAATAACGGCGTCATTGTGTGCGAAGTGGACGCGAGATGGAGTGTAGAGAGTAACGTAGAGGCCGTCGGCGGAGGTGAAGTAGAGGTTGAGCGGGTAGTCGGCGACGGTCTGCACGAGCGTACCGGAGCAGCAAGGCCATTTCTTCGGATAGAAGACCTTTTGTGCCGCAGCGGAGTAGGTGGAGTAGTAGGGATAGTCGCCGTTGGAGTCAGGTGATTTGACCGCGAGAATGGCGTTGAAGAGAACACGCTCGAGGTTATCAGCGTGCTCGGTGGAACGAGGTACACCGGTTCGCAGCAGATAGCGAGCGAGCTTGGTCGAGGCGTAGGAGCCACAGGGAGTCTCGAAGTGGTCGACGGTGGTGGAAAGAGAGCTGCACAACTCACCGCGATGGGGCGTGATGAAGGTCTCATTGGGACCCCAGCCACCGGAGGCAAACTGCTGGGTAGTAGTCAAAAGTTTGAAGGCGTTGGCCAGCGCATCGCGATACTTGGGGTCTCCAAGCGTAAGGTACGCACTGCCTCCGGAAGATAGCGCGATAACGTGGGAGTAAGCGTGCTGGCCGGGAAAGGGATCGGCTCCGCGGGCAAGTGGATTAAAGAGCGCCGCATCGAGCAGGTAGCGCTGTGCGAGTTCGCGGAAGCGTGGATTGCCGGTGAGCTGTGCAGCCGCAAAGAGGTTTTCGGGCATGACGAAGGGCTCGTCGTAAGGCGGGTCTTTCTTGCCGATACGGTCGTGGACCTTGGCAGGCAGCAGAGGCTCGGCTCCGGCGAGCACACGGTTGAGCAGAGGAACTGCGGAGGTGTCACCCGAGAGAGTAGCTGCGTCGATAAGTCCGATGAAGTGCTTATCGAGGATATAGCAGGTCCAGAGGTTGGTCTCGGGGCGCAGAATGCTCTGGTTCTTTGGGCCAAGGGTCTCTGCGAAGGACGCGACGAGAGTTCGAACCTTGTCACGGCACGATGAGTCACCGGTGGAGGCTCCAATGCGGGCGAGACCGGAGATGTATTGGCCGAGAGAGTGTCCAGGGACGAAGCCGTTGAGATCGTACCAGCCGCCCATGTCGGGGCCAGGTGCCGGTAGCCCGGCGCGCTGGCGATAGACCTTGAGCAGGCGGTCGTTGGAGAGCGAGAGGTAGTGTGCGTGGACGGCGTTGTATTGCTGTGCGAGTGGGCCGCCGGTGAGCTGAACAGCGGTGTAGGGAAGCTCCTGTAGCGGCTCGCGTATAGGCGCAGGCATGGCCGACAGAAGCGGTCGCGCCACCGAGAGTGCAGTAACGGCTGCGGCTGATTTGACGAAGGTGCGGCGAGTTAATGGCATCGCAGGTCCTTATAAATGGACGCAGTGGAGGCGATGCAGGTAGATCTGCTCATCATGCGGCAGAGTATCGCATTCGGCTGGCCGATGGGCAGCGCGAAGTTGCTGGCTGGAGCGAAGTCGTCGGATGCCTTGAGAAGTTCAGGCAAAGACGGATAAAGCTGCGATCGAGTTCCAGAGTGCGGAACTGGAAATGACATCGGCTACCTGATGGAAAAGTCGTAGTGACCGGAGTGGGTAAGCCTCTTCGCTTCGGTGTTGTTAGCTCCGGTAGCGGTGGGCAGATAGAGTTCGGCGGACTCGACGCCTTGGGGCAAGTCAATCGAGAGTGTCTTTGAGTCGAGCGAGAGCCGGATTGCCCCGTGAGGTGTAGCCACGCTGCCGCGGGCATAAGCGAGGCCGAGCAGGTTGGGGCGAAGCTCGACGGCAGCATAACCGGGAGCCGTGGGACGAATGCCGAGGATGTTTTCACTGATCCACGGAAGCGGACCGGACGACCAGCCGTGAGCGAGAGAGACGAAGTAGCCGCTCGTGCCGTCGGCCTCAAGCGAGAGGTGGTAGTTGGTCTTGGGCCAGCGCAGATCGTAGGACTCCCAGAAGCTGGTGGCACCTTCGTCAAGCATGCCGCCCCAGTAATCGCGGAGCCAGTGCAGAGCCTCGCGGGAATGGCCCGTTTGAGACATCGCTTTAATTAGGTAGGCATTGAAGTAGGGGCTGATCACCTGATCTGTAGGAGAGTCTTGCTTGACCGTAGAAAAGACCTTCGACCATACGGCAGAATCGGCGGCTGGGTCGAGGTTCGTCAACACGGATAAGGCATTGAGCTGCCAGGTCTGGCCCACGGTTTGTGTCGCGGGCGAGAGCAGAGCCTCGCGCGCAGCCTCTTGCAACCGGGCGCACTTCTGCTCGTAGAGCCTCGCGTTCGATTCGTCATTGGCTGCGCGCAGCAGTGCAGGAGCAGCCTGGTAAGCGCGGAGGAACTCGAGAGTCGTACCGATGGCGGTGTCGGGGGTTGCGCCATACAGACCGGGAGACCAGTCAACGAAGCCCCAGCCCTTGGCGTCTTTCTTCAACAGGCCCGTGGTTGGATCAAGATCGTTGTCCATCGTCTGAAGCAGACGGAGCAATGCATCGTGCTGGGATTCGACAAAGGCGCGGTCACCTGAGTGCTGGTAAAGAGTCGCCAGTGTGGTGATCCACTGTGCTGTATAGCCTGTGATGCCGCTTACCGGCTGGTTAGAGCCGGTGATCTCGGCGATATGGGTGAGGGTATCTTCCAATAGCTTCGTGTCACCGAAAGCGGTCAGGATGGTAGGAGCTTCGACATCGAGGTCGCCTGCCCAGCGGCCGCGATCGCGTTTTGGGGCGTCCCAAATGTCGTCCTGCATGCAGAGGTGGACGGTGTAGGCGGCGGTCTCCCATATACGGTTCAGGACGGGATCCGAGGATTCAAATGATCCCGCGTACTCTACGGGGTAGACGATGGCCTCTGCATGGATCGAGCGGAAGCTAGTGGTAGGTACGCCGCGCAGAAAGCGGACTCGAACATAACGAAAGGCAGACTTGGGGCCGCGAGCCACGCCATGAGGTGGAATCGTTAGCAGATTGGTGCCGAGATAGTTTCCGCCGCGCTGCGTGGTGCTGATGCCGGTGGCGAGTGCTTCTAGCTCAGATTCACCATAGGCGATAGAGACCAGCGTGTCCGTGGATGACTCCGACTGGAAGACGATGCGTCCAGCAATCTCGCGTCCGAAGTCGAGCAGGATGCTCGGGGCTTCGGCATCGGTGGGATCCGGCTGGTGAAAGGTGATGGTAAATGGTGCGCTTGCAGCGGTGCCATGCTGGGTGAGATCGGCAATGTGGTCGAAGCTATCCGCGCCGGGATAGACATGGGTGATCTCGGCTGGGGATAGAGTGAGAGTGCGAAGCCAGGGGGACATGCCCTGATATCCGGGCCAGCCATACATGCCGGCATCCGCCGACCACTGAAAGAAGTCAATGTTGGATTCGATTGGGCCGAGAGATTCTACGTGCGGCCAGTTGGAGTCATCGAAGGAGGGCTGCTGCCAGCCGGGGGTAAGGATGGACTCGGAACGCCAGTCCTTATTGGAGAGGAGAAGCGTATGTGGGTCGGCCTGGCCAAAGGGAGCTGCGACTAATTTAACGGCGAGCACCTCTCCATAGGCGAGCTGCTGGGTGGTTGTGGGGCTTCCGGCTGTGACGACGCCTTTGCCGCGAACAGCTTCAATGCTGACGACGTTGTCGCCTGTGCGCAGCGCTTTGGTCGCGTCGGTGTGGAAGACGCGGAAGTTAATGGGCTGATCGGTGTTGGTGGAGAAATCACCGAGCAGGGTTCCGTTCAGGTAGACACGGGCAGAGCGCGGCCCAGCGATATAGATTGTTCCGCTATTCGGAATTTTGCTGAGCTTAAAGTGGCCTCGGAAGTAATGGGGAGCGATGCGGCGGTCGATCTCGCTCCAGGGAAATTTGTTGTGGTCATGGCGTTTGGCAGTCACGTCGCCTGAGGTCCAGATGTACTCCTCGGGGAGTGGGGTGTGGTTGGGGGTGCTGAAGTGCACGTTGCGGGCTGGATCGAGGGGCGTGAGCGCAGATGGAGCGATCGTCTGCGATGGCAGCGCAATGGCGCTGGAGAGAAGAGTGCTGATAGCGACAGCGTTTGTTAACCGCGTGATTTGGGTGCGCCGCAGGCAGAGATTAAAGCTCATCGGCAAATCTTAAACGTGAAGTCGGAAATCCAGTTGTAAAACATGTTTCACATTTGATTGAATATTCCGCGTATTGGAACTTTCTGTTCCAAGAAAATTGAAACAGGGAGTTTGGAGCAATGACGATCTCAAACCTGATGCAAGAGGATATGGATGACGAGGTGACGGCTCCGGCTGGAGGACGGAGAGGAGATCGTAACGAATCGCAGACCGTACTGAGAGCGTGCGACGTTCTGAAGGCCTTTCAGTTTCGCGGCGAGGAGCTTTGCCTCGCCGACGTCACCGAACGGACAGGGCTGCCGAAGACCACGGCATTTCGTCTGCTGCGCACGCTGATTCACGGCGGCCTGATCGAGAGGGCTGGCGCCGGTGTATATCGAAACTCCTTCGGGCCTGTCTCGGCTAAACCTTACCGCATCGGGTTTGCTTCGCAGGGTGGATCGCCGTTTGCGCAGGAGGTGCAGCGCAGTATTGAACTGGCCTGCGCGCGAGAGAACCTGCAACTGATCCAGGTGGACAATCGCTACTCGGCGCGCGAAGCGTTGCGAAATGCCGATGTATTGATCAAGGAGCATGTGGACCTGGTGCTGGAGTTCCAGACCTACGAGCGCGTCGCTCCTGTGTTGGCTGCGAAGTTTCTGGAGTCAAATACGCCCGTGATTGCGATCGAGGTTCCTCATCCGGGGGCGACCTACTTTGGCGCGAACAACTACAAGGCGGGCCTGATTGCGGGGCGCGCATTGGGACGTTGGACTCGAGAGAGCTGGAAGTGTAAACCCGAGCAGGTGCTACTGCTGGAGCTGCCAATCGCAGGTTCGCTTGTGGAGTTGCGTACAACCGGTTTTGTGGATGGTCTGAGAGCGGAGCTGCCTGAAGTTGGGAATGTGCCCGCGATTCATCTGAATGGACGTGGCGACTTTGAGCAGGTTCTGGAGACGATGCGCCAGTTTCTGCGGCGATCGCGTGCGAAGCGCACCCTGATCGGCACGGTGAACGATATCTGCGCTCTGGCGGCGCTACGGGCGTTCGAAGAGGTTGGAGCAAGCGAAAAGATCGCGATCGTAAGCCAGAACTGTATTCCCGAGGTGAGGAACGAGTTGCGTCGGCCCGGGACTCGACTGGTCGGTTCGGTAGCTTATTTTCCCGAACGGTATGGAGAGGAGATCATTCCTCTGGCGATGAGCATTCTGTCGAAGAAGGCGCTGGCCTCGACGGTGTTTGTGAAGCATCAGCTGGTGACTCCGCGGAATGTGGACCTTATCTATCCCCTCGACGATAAAACAATCTCGGCGGTGAAGTCGAAGGCGAGTCTGCTGCGATCGACTGCCGTGGCGTAGTCAGAAGATACAACGAAGGGAAGTGAACGTGGACCGACGTAGGTTTTTGGTGGGGGCAACGGCAATGGCCGCGGCCACGCGGTGGTCAGCCGCAGAGCAGAGCAATATATCGCAGGTTTCGCTGACGATTGGAAGTGTGTTGCCAGTCTCGGTGCCTAAGGAGTTTGTCGGCCTGTCCTATGAGAGCGCGCAGTTAGCGAATCCGGAGTTCTTTTCAGTGAAGAATAAGGAGCTGGTGCGACTGTTTCGCGAGCTTGCGCCGAACGGCAACCTGAGGTTAGGTGGAGGGTCGAGCGAGTACACCACTTACTCGGATGAGGCTGTAGCTGGCCCTATGCCATTTGAGGTGTTTGGGCCGGATACGTCGAAGACAGCGAAGAAGGGAACTGTTACTTCGGCTCTTGCATTGAAGAACTTGCGAGGGTTTCTCGATGCCGTGAACTGGTCTTGCCTGTATGGGTTGAACCTGGGACAAGGAACGGCTGAAGCCGCCGCGCATGAGACCGCAGCAGTGCAGCGAATACTGGGGCCGCGTCTGCTGGCCTTTCAGATCGGCAACGAGCCGGATAGCTTTCGGAACCGGTTCCGGGCCGCTAGTTATGGCCCGGCAGATTTTATTGCGGAGTGGGAGAGATTTCACAGCGCGATTGTGAAGGTGACACCACAGGCCCGGTTTGCAGGGCCGGATATCTCGAACAAGCTGCCGTACCTCACGGCGTTTGCGGAGATCGCGCCGAAGTATCCTGACGTGGTTCTGCTGACGAGTCACTATTATGCGATGGGGCCTGCGAGTTCACCTGAGGCTACACTCGACAATCTCTTATCTCCGTATCCGAAGCTGACGACGCTGAAGCGGCGTGATCTGCATGTGATTGCAGAGGCACAGGCTACGGCGCATCTGCCCTATCGCATGTCGGAAGGAAATTCGTGTTGGGACGGCGGCAAGGCTGGTGTCTCGGACACGTTTGCTTCGGCGCTCTGGTGTGCCGATTACATGTTGCAGTGTGCTGCGCGAGGATGGGCGGGCGTGAATCTGCACGGTGGCGGCAATGGCTACTACACGCCGATCGCCGGTGCGCCTTCCACGGGATTCATCAGGCGGCCTGAGTACTTCGGAATAAAGTTTGCACAGCGGTTTGTCGGCACGACGGTGCTTGGTGTGACGCTGACAGGTGCGAGCCCGCTGGTAGATGCATTTGCATTTGAGTCTTCACGCGGGCGGGAGCTTGTTCTCATTAATAAGACTTCGCAGGATCTCGCTTGCGAGCTTGGGGACGGGATCGCGGGCAGCCTTGTGCTGACGCTGACAGCTCCAGCAATCGATGCGAAGGAAGGTGTGAGACTGGCGGCAGAGCATGGAGGATTCGATCGCGTTATCAAAGCGCAGGCATACAGTGCGAGTGTCTTTAGGCTTCGTAAACAATAGGGAAGGAAGAAATGGACTAATTGTTGAATAGGTACAGAGGAGCAAAGAGAGAGGGACGCATTATGCGCCCCTCTCTCTCTTGAATCGTGGTTGTCTAAAAAAGGATGTGGATGCCACCCTGAATCTGACGGTTGGTATTGAGCTGTGAGGTGATCGTGCCGAAGGAGCTTGCCGTCGGAGAGACGTTGGCCGGCTGAAACTGCACATGGTTGAGCGCGTTGAATGCGTCGATGCGAGGCTGGAGAATGACGCGGTCGCCGAGAGAGAAGTTCTTCAGCACCGAGAAATCAAAGTTGTTGTTCGCATCCGAGCGAAGCAGATATGCAGGGAAGGTACGGTAATTATAGGAGTTGGGCTGGTCGGCTGCAACCCGGTCGAAGACCGAGGTGTTGAAAGACGTGCCTTGGGCCTGATGTGGGTGGTTGTTGAAGTCGTGCCAGTTGCCGTTATAGATCGCGTTGCCCCATGAGATAGGCTGTCCCGAGAGCGCCTGGTAGATGCTGGTAAGCTGCCAGCCGCCGATGACTTCATCGGCGAGGCGTGACTGGTTAGCGAAGGCACGGCCGCGTCCGAAGGGCAGCTGATAGATCAGAGTTAGGGTCAAGTGCTGCGGAAAGTCTGAGCTAGTCTCTCCGTAGGAAGGCCGCTCACCCTGGTTTAGTGTGGACTGCGCACCCAGTTGACGAGAGTATTCGTAGTTCAGGTCGAACTGCAAGCCGTGAGACATGCGCTTGGTGACGCGAGCAATAATCGCGTTGAAGCTGGCGTTCTGGTTTGGCACGAGCTGCTCCGTGACCGAGGAGTATTGCGGATACGACTGCAGCAACTGTGCGGTGCCGATCGTGGAACTGGTATTGTAGGCAGTGCCATTCGCAATGGTGATGCCGTTCGGAGTGACTGCCGAGGGGAAGAGTCCCTTGAAGGGGTTCTTGACCGGCGCATTCAGAGCGGTTGTCAGAGCGGAGTTGATGGTTGGGGTACGGCTCAAAAGGGGCAGCAGCGGAATTGCGCTGACGTTGAGCGAAGAGGAGAGATGGACAGAGTGGGCCGTAAATCCGCTGACCTCTACAAGCCACGTCTTGCCAAATTGCTTTTGCACGTCGAGGCTGGCCTTCTCGGTATAAGGAACATGAAGCTGTGAGAAGAAGATCGCGCTGCTTCCCAGATTAGTGTTTACTCCCAGCGATGATCCGTAGGGAAGCTGCAAAGGATTAACAGAATTGTTGAAAGGATCGGAGAGACTGCTCACCGGCACTTGATCGGTCTGGTTGGTGGAGTTCGAGAGATAGTTTGTTGTCGCGGAGTAGCCGTAGCTCTGTGGAGCGTTGTAGTCGTTGTATGGGTTGAAGTAGATACCGAAGCCACCGCGGATCGCGAGCGTTCCATGCCACTGCTCCGGTGCCCAGGCGAACCCAATGCGCGGGCTGACGTAAGCAGCCGGTGTCTTATAGGCATAGCGTTGAGACGGCGTCGCATAAACCAGGCCGCCGACCGGTTGGAAGCTGGCAGCGGGAAGCAGGGGGCTTGGTGAAGCAGCGTAGTTGAGTTGAGCCTGAGAGGTTGCGGCGTTGGTGGCAGTGGGGTTGAAGCCGGTGACGGCGCGGTTTCCGCTCTCCACGATGGAGGTCTCGCTTTCGATGCGGACGCCCATGCTGACGGTGAAGTTTGGCTCAATCTTCCAATCGTCCTGAGCCCATCCGCCGAAATACCAGTTGTTGTACTGGAAGCGCGGATTGATGGCTTCACTACCGCTGGTGGGAAGGCCGAGTTCAAAGAGCGCAAGCGAGCTTCCAAATCCCTGCGCGTTGGCTGACGAGGTCGCAGTCATCGGACCGCCATTCGCTGCTTTGAAGCTGAAAGCTCCGTTTGCTGCGGATCCGGATACTGTTGAGTTTTTGTTGAGGCGGATGTCCGGGCCGAACTTGATGTTGTGGCGTCCGATGGTCTTATTGAAGCTTGCAAACAGCTGAATGGTGTCGAAGTAGGCCTGACTGCCGGGCTGCGCGCTCAGGCTTGGAACTGATGCGCTGTCATTAAAGGTGAGATAGGGGATTGCGAGTGCGGTGGAGTTCTGATCAATGTACGAAGGAAATCCGAAGCTGCTGGGTTTGATGCCCGCGCTGTTGGGTGTTGACGAGTTTTCCGAGCGGCTGAAGCCGAGGCGTACGTCGAGGTTGGTGGTTGGGTTGAAGCTGTGGACATCTTCTGCGAAACCGCCCCACAGAACAACCGTAGAGGCTGTACCGGTCAGTTCATTATGAAAGATGTTGGACTGTGTCTTGTTGTAGGTGCTTTGGTGACCTTCAAACGAGACGCGGTCCGCATGGGTGGCATTGATATCGATTCGACCTTCGTTGGATTTGTAATTGTCAGTAGCCGGGCTGCTGGAGAAGTAGTTGTTCTCGCCGTCGGGTGTGGTCGAGGCACCGGAGTAATTCGGCAGGGGGATGAACTTGAGGTAAGCCTGCGTTACAGGGCTGATGGAAAGACCGGCGTTGGAGAGAATATTGCCGGGGATGGGCGAGCGCGTCACCAGCTTCTTGCTTGAGTTATATACGCCACTATAAGGATTGTAGAGCTGACCGTTGGAGGTTCCGCTCAATAGGGCAGAGAAGTCGCCGTTGCGCTCTGCCTGGGTTGGCACGCTGGTAATAGTTGTTGACGGAGAGTTTCCCTTGTAGCCTTCGAACGCATACATAAAGAAAACCTTGTTGCGTCCATCAAACAAGTGAGGAATGCGAACGGGGCCGCCGATATTACCACCGAACTGATTGAAGTGTGTGGAGGGGGCCTGCGTGCCGGACGGCGTGAAGTAAGGCTTCGCCGTGAGTGGGCGCGATCCTTGGTAGTACTCCGATACCGTGCCGTGAAACTCGTTCGTCCCGGACTTGGTGGTGATGTTGACCGTTCCGCCGGAGGTGTCGCCCAGCGCAGCGTTGGCGCTGAACTCATCGATGCGCACGGCATCGACCGCATCCAGCAAGGGACTGTAACCAGCGGTGCGGCTGGAGTCCTGCATGTTGGGAACGCCGTTGATCAGAAGCTCGTTCGAGGCCGAAGCGCCGCCGCCGAGCGAAAAGTCATCGGCTGTGCTGTTGTCGAAGGGGCGAGTCTGCGAAGCTGCGTGCTTGCCCTTGGCGACAACGCCGAAGCCGAAGCGCGCAAATCCGAGCGGCGAGCGGCCATTGCTTGGAAGGTCTTCAAGCTCTTCCGCGGTAAGCGTCTGACCGGTCGTTGCTGTTGCAGTGTCGATCAGAGGCGTTGAGCCGTGGACGGTCACCGTCTCATCGACCTCGCCGATTGCCAGCGTCACATTTTCGCTTACCGTCTGCTCGGTCTGAAGGACAAGACCCGCATGCGTGTGGGTCTTGAACCCGGCGAGAGAGACAGTCACGTCATAGGTTCCCGGCTGCAGGAAGGGGACCGTGTAGTCGCCGGCAGAGTTCGATTTGGCATTGGTAATAACGCCAGTGCCATCGTTCTTGATGGCGATATTCGCACCCGGAATCCTGGCGCCGGAGGAATCGCTTACATGGCCTGTCAAAGTGGATCGTGTTTCCTGGGCAGATGCACTGAAAACAGCGAAGAAGACAACAAGGAGGAGTACGATACAACGTTTCATTCTTGAAACTCCGGTTAACAAATTTGCAAAGGTTGCCTAGCCTCGACAAATTAGAGGAATTTAAGAACGAATGTCAATGATATTGAAAATTAGTTTTTGTAATTATCGTAATTTACGTTTTTAGCTCTCTACAAACTCTCCGCAATGGAGGTGGCGGCCTGCAAAACTGCCGCTTCGATCTCTCGTTCGCGCTTCGCGTCCATCCGGTTGGAGGGAGTAGAGACACTGATGGCGGTAACGACCGGTTTGGAGGTGGATTTCACGGCTGCAGCGAAGCAGATGCCTCCGCGAATGGACTCCTCGCGGTCGCAGGCGACACCAGATTCACGAATCACGGAGAACTCGGCGAAGAGGCGTTGGCGATCGGTGATGGTGTGCTCAGTCCGAGGTGTAAGTCCATATACTTCAAGCATTCGGTCGGCCAGCGGGCGGTCCTGAAAGGCGGTAATGGCCTTGCCCAGCGCGGAGCAATGCGGCGGCAGAACACGGCCAATCTTGTTGGTCATGCGGATCTCGTGGAAGGATTCGAGGCAGTCGAGGACATGGATACGATCATCGAAGAGAAAGGCCAGGCTGGCCGTCTCGTTGAAGGCGTTTACCAGGCTCTCCATCTGGGGGCGGGCTACCTCGCGAACGTGATCAGCCGCCCGCACCAGCCAGCCGAAGATAAGCCGCGGAGAGAGTTGATAGGTGCCGTCGCGGTCCTGTCGCAGATACTCGTGCCGTTCCAACGTGCGGAGTACACGGAATAAGGATGACTCGGGGAGGCGCATCCGGGCGCTGATCTCTTTGAGCGAAAGCGGGGTCTGGCCGTCGAAGCAGTCGAGCACGTCAAGAGCGCGGCCGATAGATCGGAGGTAATAGACCTCGTCGCCTTGAGCATCGTCAGCATTCTGCAGAGCCCACTTGGGAATGCGGCGACGGACGGCTTTCTTCGATGCTTGCGACTCTGTGCTGCTGACCTTGCTCATGTCTGAAATCTCACGCTTTATGGATAGCTATTGCCGTAAGGCAACGCGGTCTTGCATTCGAGCGTTATTGTAGCGCCAAACCGTGATATTTCGTTTTAGCGCTATAACTTTCATTTTGAATTGACATTCTTCATGCCGATTGGGTACAAGGGGAGACCAGTTGGCTCTTTTTCTGTCTTGGCGACGCCAGGTGCGTCGGATACCGCGGATAGCGCAGACTTTGGAAGGAAGAAATGGATCGTAGAGATGTACTGAAGCTGAGTGCCGCGACGCTTGTAGCGGCGTGGCAGCCGGGTGGGTTAGTTGCAGAGGCCGAGGGCCGTCCGGCCGTATCGGCAAACATTGAGCGGTGGGGATTATTTGAAGTAGAGTTCAAAGGGCCTGTGACAGGAAATCCGTTCAAGGATGTGACTCTGACCGCAGCATTTACTCAGGGGCATCGGACCGTGGAGGTCAGAGGCTTTTACGACGGCGATGGCGTCTACCGTGTCCGATTTATGCCTGACGAGCCCGGCTCATGGAGCTATAAGACCGCCAGTTCGGTGGCAGAGCTCAATGGAAAGACAGGCGCTTTCGAGTGCGTTTCGGCAAAGGCAGGCAATCATGGTCCGGTGACCACGGCGCACCAGTTTCACTTCGAGCACGCCGATGGAACACCGTATTTCCCTTTTGGAACAACAACTTACGCGTTCCTGTTCACAAGCGAAGAGAATGCAGCCAATTCACTGGCAGGGATGAAAGGGATGTTCAACAAGAGCCGTGTTTGCATCCTGCCGAAGCCATTAGGCGAAGGGTCGCAGATTCTGCCCTTTCCTGTGAGCGGGGCCGACCAGAACGGGCGCGGCGGTACAAACGACTACACGCGGTTTAATCCGGCTTATTTTCAATTGCTGGAGAAACGGATTCTGCAGCTTCAGGCGGCTGGCATCGAGGCCGATTGCATCCTCTTTCATCCCTACGACGCCTGGGGCTATAAGGCAATGCCGGACGAGGTCGACGACTTCTACCTGAGGTATGTGGTGGCCAGACTTTCCGCATTCCGGAATGTGTGGTGGTCGATTGCGAACGAGTACGATCTGGTGAAAGCGAAGACGATGTCGGACTGGGATGGTTTTTTCCGCGTGGTAGAGACGGAAGACCCCTATGGCCATCTTCGGTCGATTCATCACTCCAGGGTGATCTACGATCACTCGAAGCCGTGGTGCACCCATGCCAGCTTACAGAGCTACGACTTCGAGAAGTCAGCCGAGCGAAGGGCGGCATGGAACAAGCCGATTATCTATGATGAGGTTCAATATGAAGGAGACATCGAGCGGCGCTGGGGGAACCTGTCTGCCGAAGAGATGACGCGCAGGTTCTGGCTGGCCACGGTGCGTGGCAGCTACGCGTCACATGGCGAGGTCTTTATCTCAGCCGATACAGGGCCGCATGCGCACGAGTCGAGCTGGTCCGATGCAGGAAGATTGCGCGGCGAATCGGCGACACGAATTAAATTTCTGCACGATGTAGTGGCGAAGTATACGAAGGTTGGCCTGAACGAGTTTGAAGGATCGTACTATCTCTCGGTAGGTACGCCGAATGAGCTTTACCTCTGGTACTTCGACTATCATCGGCCAGCGCGGTATGAGTTTCCTCTGACAGGCACGGGGAACTTTGAAGCCACCCTAATCGACCCCTTCGCGATGACTGAGACGAAGCTGCAGGGAACGTATTCGGGGAAGTCGCGGATCGATCTGCCGAACAAACCTTACCAGGCGATTGTGTTCAGGAAGGTCTCAGATGCGAACGGTAAGCCGGTGCACGATGCTCCACCGCAGGATGAGCCATAAAGACAAAGAGGAAGTGCAGGCGAAGCCTACGCAACCATAGCTTGAGAGTGGCTGAGTGAATGAATAAGAAAATTATTGGTTTGGTTCTGATGGTGTCGTCCTGGGGTGTGTGCTGGAGCGCATGGGCGGCTCCGCGTATTGAGGTATCGGCGCATGCAACGCCGCGAGAGATGTTTGCGGCGCAGCGACTGCGGGAGGCAGTGGCAAAGCTGCCCGGCCATGAGCGGATTCTGCTTGCGACGAGACACGATGCGCTTCTGGCCGCCTATGACAAGCAGGTGCCGGACCTCTGGCCCAACGCGAAGGAAGCTTTTGTGCTGAAGAGGCTGGGCAACACGATCGTTATTGCCGGCCTCGATCCGTCGGGCGTGTTGTATGGCGCCGAAGAGCTGATCGATCGCGTCCATGCCGCGGGTGCGCTGCCGAAGACGCTGGAGTTTGAAGACCATCCGCAGTTGAAGATTCGCGGCGTCGCGATCGGTCTGCAGAAGCCGGAGCTGACCTACGAGAATGCTGAGTACGACTATCCGTATACTCCCAAGGATTTTCCATGGTTTTACGACAAGGCGCAGTGGACGAGATATCTCGATCAGCTTGCTGAGCAACGCACGAATGCGTTGTTCCTGTGGAATGGACATCCGTTCACTTCGCTGTTGAAGCTGCCAAAGTATCCCGAGGCGCAGGAACTGCCGACGGCACAGCTTGAGCAGAACATTGAGATGTTCCGCTGGATCACCAAAGAGGCGGACAAGCGTGGCATCTGGGTCCTGCAAGGGTTCTACAACATTCACCTGTCGCACAACTTTGCCCGCGCGCATCATCTGCCCTTTCACTTGTCGGCGCCGACAGCGCTTTCGAGTGAGTACACGCGCTATTGCATCTCGGAGTTTATTCGCGAGTATCCGAACGTCGGAATCTTTATGACGCTGGGCGAGGCGATGGGGCCTCACTATGGGCCGGAGTGGATCTCGAAGACGATTATCCCCGGCGTACTCGATGGGCTGGCTGAAGAAGAAAAGCAAGTAGGCCATCCGGTGGAGCAGCCGCCGATCGTGGTGCGGGCGCATGCGACGGACATCGATCAGGTGATGGCAGTCGCTCGGCCGTTGTATTCGAACATCGATACCATGTGGAAGTGGAATGGTGAGTCGCTGACTTGGACGAACATTCGCGGAAGCGTGAAGCAAAGGTTCGAGTCGATGGTAGCAGGCTCGAACAACACTATCGTCAATATTCATCTGCTCTCAAACTTTGAACCGTTCCGGTGGGGCGATCCCGACTTTGTGCGTGAGACGGAGCGGAACTTTGTAAAGCTGGGAATCGGCGGCGTGCACGTGTATCCGTTGCGCTACTGGGATTGGCCTTACAGCGCGGATAAGACAGAGCCCTTGCTGCTGCAGACGGATCGCGATTGGATATGGTTCGCAAGCTGGGCACGGTACGCATGGAATCCGGAGAGAGATCCTGCGCTCGAGAAGACCTACTGGAGCGAGCAGTTTGCGCGACGGTTTGCATCGCCGGGAGGAATGAACGCAGTTGGTCACAACGATACGGTAGTCGGGCTGGAGTCTCTGGCTACGACGGCAGCAGAGAAGCAAAAACCGTCAGCTACAGAGATGCAGACGGGCGAGCATCTACTGGCGGCCTACGAGCTCGAGGGGCAATGCGCCCCCGAGGTCATACGGCGGTTGGGCATTACGGAGGGGAATAGACAGGTCTTGTCGCTGGGCATGACGATGCCGCAACTGATCGACGCAGCGCGATTCAATCCTGCGCAGACATTGTGGACAGCGGATGCTCCCGATGGAGAGCGCCTCGATGAGTGGGTTGCGAACGAAGTAAAGGGTGGAAAGCACCACGGAGAAAATCCGCTGGGAGTAGCTGCGGATGCGGTGCAGAAATCTGCCGAGTCGGTGAAGCAGGCTGAAGCCGCCGCGCCGGGGATCGCCGCCGATGCCAAACCGGAGTATGAGCGCGTGTTGAACGACATGCGCGCGAACGCTGCGTTGATGGAATTCTATGACCATAAGGTACAGGCTGCGGCGCTCGTGATGCGTTATGGATACGATCATGACCGGTCGCATCTGACGCAGGCGAGAACACTGTTGGCGGCGAGTGTGGATGACTTTGCACATCTGACAAAGTTGACGACTTCCACTTATCGGAATGCGGCTGGCATGGAGACCTCGCAGCGGCAGATTCCGGTGCGCGGAGGTCCCATGACCAATCACTGGCGCGACCTGCTGCCGGTCTATCAGAAGGAGCTTGCGATCTTCGACAACCGATTGGCTGCGCTGCAATCAGGCGCGGCGATCTCTGAGGCGAAGCCGACGCGGTTGCCCGAGGTTGGATTCTCGCTGGCACCTGGCGCAGGCGAGGAGTTCACTGTGGCGAAGGGAACGAGCCTGTATGAGGATGCGGCATCGCCTATCGTCTCCGTTGTGCCGGAGCTGGATGGACTGAAGGGAATCCGAGTATCGACGAAACAGGAGACGCCGATTCACTTCAGGCTGGATAAGCCTGCGCAGATTCTGGTGGGCTTCTTCAAGTCGAACTCGAGAAAGCAGATGAATGTATCGCCGGCCACGGAGCAGTGGAACATTCTGTTGCCGAACGCGGTGTCGGAGGCGAAGGGGTTGCCGATCAGCGTCTGGACCAAGCCGCTGCCTGCGGGTGAGAACGATCTTGATCTGGGCAAGGGCGCTTATGTAGTGCTCGGATTTATCCCCGAGGATGTGCATGTGACGCCCCATGTCAGCTTCGATTCAGTCAAAGGTGGACCTCCAAACCTGGACTGGATGTTTGAGAATTAGGGCTCGATAAACCTAATAACTAAAACAAAACCCGGCCACATGCCGGGTTTGTTCTTTGCTGCGCGTTGTTTTATTGTTGCGGATCGTGGCGGGAGAGAAGTCGTTGTGCTTCAGCCTGGGTGACCTGAAAGAAACTTCCGTGTTTAGCTGCATCGGGAAAGTGCATCTTGTCGTCGACGCTCGACCAGTGAATCCAATCGGTGGTCTCGACACCCTCATAGCGAGGATGTGGCGGGCGGTAATGGTCGTAGTAGACGATCGCATGATTGCCCACTTGAATAACGGAGGGACCTTCGGACCAACTCTCGTTGATCGGGCCGGAGAGCTTACCCCACGGGCCGGAGACAGTAGGAGCAGATGTCCAGCGCTCGTTATAGAGGAGTGGGTCGACGGTCTGATCTTTGAGCACCATCACGACATCGTGTTTATTGTTAGTCGTGCGATGGAAGAGTGTAGCGTCGATAACGGGGAAGCCGCGGTCGAAGAACTTTTCGGGCTTCGAGAAGTTTTTCCAGTCGGTTGTGCGTGACGACCAGATGCGCAGGCCTTCACCGGGAGTATGGGTGACAGGATTGGCGTTGAAGGAGGCAGAGAAGATGATGAGCCAGTCATTGTGCTGCTTGTCCCAGTAGGCCTCGGGAGCCCATGTATTCTGCACGTTAGGGAAGGCAGACATGATCTCGATCTTGCGCTGTGGAGACCAGTGCATCAGGTCGTCGGAGTCGGAGACACCGATGGCGTTGCCATGCCACGCCCAGGTAAAGACCATGCGGAAGTGATGACCATCAGGGGTGCGTGTGATGTAGACGTCGCGCATCAACTCGCTGGGAAGATCGGGCTTGACCCAGGGCTGTCCATCGTTGAGGGGCGTAAAGGTGTAGCCATCGCGGGAGAGGGCGAGGTAGATGCCCTGATCGGCAGGCTCGTGAAAGTATACGAAGACCCACGGATCGGAGGGTTTGAGATTTGTAGTCCTGATACTGACAGGCGTGTGAGTGGTCTTCTTCATAGAAGACTGCGCCGCAAGAGGCAGAGCTTCCGCAGCGAACGAGAACAGGATGAGAGTTATCAGAATTTGTCTGATCATTATTAACGGCTTTAGTTTGGAGTTCCGTGTTCGGGCTTTGGGTATGCCCATTTAAAGGCATACCCGGAATGACGAAGTCGTAGCTTACATGCCCGGTGGTGGTGGTAGTTTGTCCTGACCGGGAATCTTGTCGGGAGTCATCTTGGGGGCGTTGGAGTCCAGCAGTGTCTTGTTGCGCCAGTGCGAGAGTACGGTGGGGTGGCCCTGAGCGTCGTAGTTCTGCCAGGTCCATGTGCCATCCGCGTTGTACGTTTTTAGCCATATCAAATCGCCGTCTTCGAGCTGATAGCTTTCTTCGCCGGTCTTTTTTCCGGCGTGGAAGCTGACGTTCCACATAGGATGGCCGTCGGGGTAGAAGAAGCGTTCGGGGCCTTCGAGCAGAACGCGCCCGTCAGCGGTGATGATGGTAGACCAGGTGGACTTGAGCTTCCCATTGGGGTAACGCTCGGTGTGTCTCCGCAAGGAGTGGGCTGCGGTTGTTGCACCGGCCTCCTCAGCAGTAAGGTCTCCGGCGGACGAGTCGAGGACCCATGCCTCGTTGAGTTCTATCTCATAATTCGTCGTGTTCTTGGTGGTGGCGATGTGGATGATGCCGTCCGGCCCCTGCGTGGCTGTAGTGTAACCAACGGTAAGGATGTTGCCTGGCAGCTTCTTCTGCGTCCACGTCTTGCCATCGTCAGAAGAGAGGGCGACATACGAGCCGTCCTTATGAATGTGTTTCTGATGGTTGGGATTGTAGTCGGCGACGAAGAAGAGCTTGCCGTCGAGCAGACGGATAACCGAGGGACGCTCGCCCGAGGCGAGAGGATCGAAAGGGGTCTTCGATTTAATCCACGTCTTGCCGTCATCGTGCGAGGTGGCAAGCGGCATGCGGCCGTCGATGCTGGAGTTCTTGCCGCCGAAGCCAAGCAGGTCGCCGTCTTTGGCGAAGACAAGGGTGGTATGGCGGCCCGCGGTGCGGCCTCCGGTATCAAACCATGTCTTGCCATCGTCGTGTGATGTCCAGACGGCGGAGATGGAGCCGTTGCCGTCGGCGTCGCGTCCGGTGGAGTCGGTGGGGATATAGATAGCGCCATCAGGCCCGCGAACGATGGAGTTAATCGGCTGCGAAACGTAGCGGCCAATGGGCTTGGGAAAGTTAGGAAAGTGAGCAGCGGACCATGAGGCTCCGTTGTCTGTCGATGTGGCCCACGCGAAGGGCGGTGCACCGATCAGGCGCGAGAATCCCCAGAAGAACCAGACGCGGCCATTGGATTGAGACTGAAATTTGGGATCGTTCCAGATGACAGGAGCAGCGAGCCCGGCGTCGGCGAAGATGGGGAAAGGTTCGGGCATGTCCCAGTCTTCGGTCCCAGCGCGGCGGCGGAGGACCATGACGGTCTGGTCGGGGTCGTCTTCGTAGTCGGGGGAGTTGTAGAAGGCTGCGAGCAGGTCGCCGTTAGGGAGAACTTGAATGGCGGAGTTGTGGTAGTTGACGCCGAGGCCACGCGGCAGGCCCAGGGCCCATCCGGTCGTGCTCATCTGCTGTCCATTAAGGTTTAGGAAGAGCTCGTGCGTCTGGTAGAAGGGCCGAGTCGGGTCGGGATGCCCGATGGCTTTGCTGAGTGCCGGGGTGCCGAGGATCGACTGCTGGTGCACAGCGGTCTCAAAAAAGTAAGACTGCGCTGGGGTGAAGTTTGCCTTCGGCATGGGCGCTTCGACGATGCGGAAGCCGACGTTGCCGCTCTCAGCCGAGTAGCTCGGCGGCAGGCTTGCGCGATTGGCTGGGCGCGAGAAGTAAGGTGCTGTAGCCGGAAGATTGAGATCGGGAGAGGTCTTGGTAGCGGTGTGGCGCCAGTCAAGGCCGCCGCCGCGAATGACCTTGGTCATGGAGGAGATGGCACCGGTGGGATCAGTCTGAAGCTTGGGCTGGTAGGGACCGTAGTTGTCCAGTGTCCATTCGGGACGACCGATCTGCATGTTTTCGACACCAAAGGCGTTGGGATGATCTAAAGGCGTGGGACTGTCAGAGGTACCGAAGAGTGCTGTGCCTCCTGCGCGGGAGACATACTCCCATTCGGACTCGGTGGGTAGCCGGTAAAATTTGCCGGTCTTTTTACTCAGCCATGCGCAATAGGCCATCGCCTGCTCCCACGAAACTCCAGCGGCATAAGCGGGAGTAGCGGTATGGGGTTTATAAGTCGGGTCGAACTGCGCGAACTCGGCGGGAGAGACCTGGGTGATGCCGATGCGAAAGGCGTGGGTGATATGGACGATGTGAGCAGGAAGCTCATCGAAGTCGCCGTGTTTGGGGCGCGAAGAGGTGACCGGGCTTTTGAGGATCGTTCTTGGAATGGCCTCGGCGTCGGAACCCATGCGGAAGCTGCCGGGATGTACGAGGACGGTGGCAGGAACTCCGTTGGGCGAAAGCTGTGGAGCGTTGCCGGGCATGCGAGCGAGTACGCCATCCTTCTGCGCGTGAAGCGCGGGGGGAAGAAGGAGTGTCAGTGCGAGGGCAATGACGCTGGTGCGGTTAGTTGCGGGGGTCAACATCTTCTCCTGCGGGTTGGACTGAGTGAGGAAGGGCCGCCGAGAGGTGGCCGAGAGTTGCGCGACGGGCGATGACCTTTCCGTCGACAGCGATCGAGAGCCCCTGGCCGCGATGGTAGCGGTGGCCGGTGGAGTCCCAGGCAATGGTCAGAAGGTGATGGTGATAAGGCAGCGCGTCGATGGCGAACCAGGGCCACGCTTTGGGGTCGATGGCCGGGGTGATCTCGATGGTGTCGTCGGCGCGAGGGCGAAGGCCGATGAGGCCGGTAATCAGGGGGTCGGCAAAGCCGGAGTGGTTGTAGTAGTTGCCGCGGCCGACCTGCTTATGTTTTTGGAGGAGCATGTCTTTGGCGATCCACTCGTCGGTGTCGGCGTCGTAGTCTTCATCGATCCAGTCGATGAGCCTGCCGTTGGGCAGGTGAATATGCTGGGCCAGAACGTAGCGCGAGAAGAGAAGGCGGTAGTCCTTGAAGTCGATGGTGTGGGAGCCGGGCGAATCGAGATAGGCCGCCATGGCGTTGAGAGTCTGGGTCATGGCAAAGGGCCACGCGGGGCCGTTCCAGGTGCACTGGTCGGAGGAGACAAAGCGGAAGCGCGGGCTGCGGCGCTCGGCGGTGGTGGCTCCATACTTGCCGTCGAAGCCTTGAGGGTCGAAGAGCTGGTTCCAGGCGACGGCGTGGCTAGGCGCGGGAGAGGAGAAGTTCCACGGGTTATAGCCGATTAGCTCGCGGACGCCAGCGAGCTTGAGGATGGTGCCAGGATCGATGAACTTCTTCTCCGCGCGGATGCCGGAGTCCTTGGCGGGGGAGACGACCTCGTAGAACTGGTCTCTGGGGTTCCACAGGACGGTTTCGATCAGGCGGTTCAGCTTGTCAGCTTTGGCTGTGTACTCGTTGGCTAACTGCTGGTTGCGAGCAAGCAGCGCAGTGGCGGCGATGGCTCGTGCGTCCGAGACCATATAGCTGTTGAGCGTGGGCCGATAGCCGTCGCCGGAGATGGACTTCTCCATGGCGTCCCGGGTGTCGATGGACCAGAAGAGGCCGTTGGAGTCTTGCTGGGCGGTCTCCCAGTCGTGGTAGACGCGAGTCAGTTGCGGTAGCAGCGAGGTAGCAAGTGATCTGTCGCCGTTGGCGAGCGTGACTGCACGGACGGCGGTGGCCATGGCGGCGGAGTACTTGCGGATGTTGGGGGAGCCGGGGACGTCGGGCTTATACCAGAAGCGGGCGTCGTCTTCGGCGATGGCCTCGGTGTGAAGCCAGCGGGCTTCGCCGAGATGGAAGGGGGCGGCATCGACGAGCGCACCGTAGGAGCCGTCAGGATGTTCCGGGTTGGGGAAGTTGGGCTTAGGCAGCCACTCGGTGATGACGTAACCGGTGGGTGTATCGACGACGTGTTTTTTGAAGGCGTACCAGCGGAAGTAATACATCTCCTCGGTGGCTTTGTCGGGAGAGTCGAAGAAGGGAATCTCCTGCTGCATCCATGGCCACGCCGCTTCGGCAGGCTGCCCGGAGGAGGACGGCTCACCGTTGTAAATCTTGCCGGTAGCGGCGAGCTCGTCGGCTTCGAAGGTGGTGACGTAGTGGCGGTAGTTGGCCGGGTTGAGGAGAGGAGGCTGGGCGAAGGCGGCAGCAGACGCTAAGAAGAGGAGAAGGGCGGCGCGGGCTGAGGTATTGGAGGACATAATGGCAGTCGACGGAGTTCACTATAGCGAACGAAAGTTGGAGTGGGCAACGAGAAATGAAAATTATATGACAAATACGAAAGTAGATTAGGCGATCCTGCGCAGAACACGAGGCTCCGGCGATGGGGGCAAAGGTCGATCTGTGGATTTTGCGCAGTCTCTACAGCCACCTGAAAGGCACGTGGAGGCTAGGCATTGCAAAAACGAATTCCGCTTTGCGGATTGGCCGGTGGCTCACATAACGTCGTCAGTTATCGAGAAATCGGCGATGGAGATGTGGCGGTGGCAACGGAGGCAGGAGTTTGTTTACCCCAGAGATTGTCGAGGAAGAGGATGTAGTTCTCCCAGTCGAAGTCTGTGACGTCATGTTTGCCGGTGCGCTCGTGATAGGCGACGAATCCGTCGAGGCCGATGGGATGATCGATGGCAGGAGGCTGCGCATTGGGTGGCAGGGCGGGTTTGCCGAGAAGGGTGTAGACGCGGGATGCGCTGAGGGCGGAGAGAAACTCGCCTTTAGGATCGGACCACTCGTCGCCCTGTGCCGAGGCAACATAGAGTGGGCGTGGAGCCATGAGGGAGACAAGGAGGTTACCGTCGGCGGGGATCTCGGAGTCGTGACCGACCCACTTGGCGTAGTTGGGGCAGAACCAGTAAGGGAAAGAGTGCTCAAGGTGATAGACGGTTTCGCCAAGAGCGCGACGCTGGATGGACTGGCCGCCATGGCCGCTCTCGGTCGAGAGCAGGGCATCGAAACGCGGGTCCTGGGCAGCGGCCCAGTCGGCGGCTTTGCCGAGGCGGCTGTGTCCGGTGACGGCGATATGGTTAGGGTCGATGCGTGGATCAACGAGGAGGGAATCGAGAGCACGAGAGAGACCCCATGCCCAGGCACCGACGGCTCCCCAGGCGTTGGGCGCGGCGAGTTGAACAGGCGTGCTGTAGAGGTTGCGGACGCTGTACTGGGCTGCGTCTTTGAAGTCGGCTTCGAGATCGCCGTAGTAGATAGTCGCGAGCCCATAGCCGTGGGTGAGAAGCATCCGTACCTGCCACTGTTGAGTGGCGGTACCGCGGGTGCTGTCGGCGGGAAGCTCGTGGAGAAGAGTGGATGATCCCTTGGGCTTGGACCAGAGCGGAGTCGGGAGGATGCCGGGATCATCCACGACAGACTGATTGCCGGTGAAGTTCAGACCGAGCACGATCGGAATCGGGCGATGTGCGGCGACCGCGGCAGCGGGGAGATAGAGCAGGATACGAAGGTTGTGCAGGGCTTCGGCTGGAGGAGTGATACCCGGTGCAGACTCGAAGGTGAGATCGATTTGCTCGCGGACGGCGAGGCCGTCGAGGGCGTGATCGTTGTGTTCGACGACGCGGGCGTGAGCGACGGCGTGGAGGGCGGCGGGAGGTGTGACGCCGAAGACATTCTCTTCGAAGAGGTGCAGAATCTCGGGCCGGCGCTCAGTGGTCCACTGCTTGGCCGTGGTGACGGGAGCGCCGTTGGAGAGGCGGAGGGGATCGAGCAGGGTATAGGGGGCTATCTTCGATTCGTCGTAGTTGTAGCCGGGGATGTGCTGGGCCGGAGCGCGAAGGAGGGAAAGGAGGACGACGGGGAGGAGGGCTGCGATTAAGTAATGTCTCGCCATGTGGTCTGATGATCTCCGCGGTGCGTAGATGAGTTTATTACTGAAAGTAAATGGCACCTAGTGAAAACTCTTTCTTGACAGAAGCATATGGCGCAGGTTGCCATAGATGGCGAGTGCTTGAGGATGGTTTTTTGAACGAGAACAGATTGCGTTGTGTACGAGTGCTGGGATGCATGGGGCTGCTCGCGTTATGTGCAGGCAAGGTATGGGGACAGCAGGCGCTGCGGCTGCCGGAGGCCCAACCGGTAATGCAGGAGGCAGCGCAACGATTTACGTTTGCTTCGGATGGACCTGCCGGGCCAGGATGGACCAGGCCGGATGCGATTGCGCGGGTATATGGGAATGAGTCGCTTCCGGTGCTGTTTCGGCGGACACTGCGACTGGATCAGGATGTGCCGCGGGAGTCGAAGCTGTCGTGGATCTTTACCGGGCCGCATGCCGGGTTGACGGTGGAGCTGACGGACACGAAGGTGCATTTGGTGGAGAGGTATTACGACTCGGTGGCGCTGAGCGGCGGAAGCTATCCGGACAAGGTGGTGCGCGAGCAGGAGCGACAGTTTGTAGGGCATGTGCGCGAGTTGACGGTAGTGGCGGATGCTCATCTTTCGGTGATGGTGATACTGAACGGAGAGAAGGTGATCGAGGCTCCGCTGGTCTTCGACCTGACGCGGCAGCAGTTGATGTTTTCCGGTCCGCGGAACGAGCACATGGTTTTATCAGGAGCGCTGCTCAAAGAGAGGACCGGTGAGACGACAGTATCGGTTGAGCCAGGCAAGACGCACCAGGTGATGTTGGGATTTGGTGGTAGCCCCAGTATTCCGGCCTACGCTGAACTGAGTGACGAGGGCAAGAAGGAGTACTGGGCGATCCTGCGTCGGTACAACCTGCTGATCGATCGCGAGTACCCGATGGGCACGCAGATGAAGCAGGACCTGTCGAATGTAGACGATCTGCACGATGCGACTCCTCATTACTATGGCGACAACTTTCCTAACGGAGAGGTCTCGGACTTTGAGTACAGCAGGAAGACGCGCGAGATGGGCGGCATGGTGCTGTACGAGATGTGGGCGCTGCCTTCGTGGGCGATTGAGGCTTATACCAACACGGGTAAACCGGTAATCGACGCGTGGGGCAAGGTCGTAAAGAAGGCGGCGAAGCCTGACGTGTATGCGCGAACGGTGGTGGAGTTCTGCCGGAAGGCGAAGGAACGTTCGGGAGCGGCGCCGGAGATTGTCGGGATCGAGAACGAGGTGGAGCAGCCGCCACAGGTCTTCGCCGCGATGACGACGGCGCTGCGCAAAGCGCTTGATGCCGCGGGATTTCAAACGACGAAGATTCAGATGGCCGATGCGCCCTATATGTGGATAGCTGTGAATCGGGTGAAGGATTTGAAGGGCTATCCCGAGGCATGGAAGGCCACCGATTACACGGCGGCGCATCAGTACGACTACCAGGAGTTTCTGGCAAATCCGGATATGTATGACGAGCGTCTGCAGTCGATGCGAGAGGAGAGCGAAGGTAAGCCGTTTCTGGCGACGGAGATCTGCCTGAACGATGGAGCTTATCAAGAGCCTTCGTATCGCGTGGCGTTACAGGTGGGACAGTTATACCAGAAGGATTTGACCGAACTGGACGCCGAAGCCCTGATGTATTGCTGGCTTCTGCTCGATGTGGAACAGCCGACATTTGGAAGCTCGCGATCGTTGTTGGTGCCGGACAGATCGCAAGGTGAAGTACCGGTGGCATCGAGCTTCGAGTTACGGGTGTTGGGGGCCTTCAGCCGGCACGTGCTCAAAGGGATGAAGCGGGTAGAGTCGGAGAGCGGTGATAAGGACCTGTTGACGGCGGCGTTTACCGACGGCACGAAGAGCTCGTTGATTGTGATGAACCGGTCGATCGAGGCAAAGAGGTTGAATGTGGAATGGAAAGGCCCGAAGTGGACGCGGATGGAGAAGACGAGCTTTTACTTGGAGAATGTCGAGAGCGCGGCACCGGAAGAGGTTGTGGTTCAGTCGGGTGAGATCGTGACGTTGTCGAACTTCAGCGCGGAAGAACAAAAGTGAGGATGAAAGTGGCAATAAGTGGAATGCGATGGCTGGTGGCTGCGGCGGTAATAGCTTGTGGCGTGGGAGCAAGAGCCCAGGTGGCGCACAACACAGATGCAGGAGTTCAGCCGAAGGGCGAGATGATCTTTCAGCCGGGATCGGCCGGGTTTGCGCAGTGCCACGCTTCGACAGTAGTGGAGTTGAAGGACGGCGGATTAATGGCTGCGTGGTTTGGAGGAGCAAGGGAAGGCGCGCCGGATGTGGCGATATGGACCTCGCGTTATGAGCATGGTGTCTGGTCGAAGCCGGTAGAGGCCGCTCGTGCAAAGGGCGTGCCGACGTGGAACCCTGTGCTGTTTCATACGAAGGACGGGCGGCTGTGGCTTTACTACAAGGCAGGCAAGGATACGGGAAGCTGGTCGGGCCAGCGGATGTGGAGCAAGGACGAGGGGAATACCTGGTCGAAGCCCGAGCAGCTACCTGCAGGTCTGCTGGGGCCAATTCGGGCGAAGCCGCTTGTGCTGGCTGACGGAACGGTGGTGAGCGGCTCCTCGGTTGAGGCTTATAAGACATGGGCGGTGTGGATCGAGCGTAGCGTGAACAACGCGGAGACGTGGAAAAAGATTGGGCCGATGGTGGTGACCGAGGCGCAGGACAAGGCGGAGCCGCCGTCACCCGAACCGCCGATGGACAGCATGGAGCTACGCAAGAAGGACCATGAACCGCGGACATTTGAAGGCATTATTCAGCCCTCGGTCGTACGCATGGGTGGAAGGCATCTGCGCTTTTATGCGCGGTCGAAGACATTGGCATCGAAGGTGGTGGTGGCGGACTCCTTCGATGACGGTGTGACCTGGGGCAAGACACGCTTCATTGATGTGCCGAATAACAACTCGGGGCTGGATGTAGTGGTACTGAAAGATGGGCGCGTGGTGATGATCTTCAACGATACGCCAAGGGGAAGATCGCCGCTGAACCTTGCCGTGAGCCGCGATGGCGAGCACTTCCGCGTCTTTGCCACGCTGGAGCAGGGTGCGGGAGAGTATTCGTATCCAGCGCTGATTCAGGATAAAGACGGCGATCTGGATATGACGTATACCTGGCATCGGACGGCGATCAAGCATATGCATCTTCCGTTGAAAGAAGTGCCGGCGCGCTGATAGCGTTGTGGCGGACAATTGAAATTCGTATTGGGCCCGGGGCCTGCGTGTTGCAAGAGATCGAGTGAGGTTCGTGCATGAAGAAGCTGGTTGTGTTGGCAGTGTTGCTGTTGGTATCGGTGGCGGGATACACCGCGTGGGCGCAGGACCTGCCACTGACGCAGACTCTGGTGCCGAGTACGATCTCTCCGCTGGACCCGACGCGTGAGATGACTGCGGCGCCGGTGCTCGAAGGGCGTATTCATAAGCCATTGCCTGAGGAGTATGTGTGGACGGCAGCAGAGGCAAAAAGCGACAAGCTGATCTATACGTTTCCTGCGATTACTGAGCAGACGGAGCCGCATTATTTTCGCGCTCACTTTCAGGTGATGGCTGTGCCAAAGGAGGCAACGCTTTACATTGCAGGGCCACGCTCAGTCTCGGTCTGGATCAATGGACAGCTCGCGGAAAAGGTGGCGAGTGATACAAGCTCGCCGCTGGGAATGCATGTGTTTGCCATGCCGGTGGTGAAGTTGCTGCATACCGGAGCGAATGTGATTGCGATTGAAGCTGTGCGCGGGCGTGGCGTTACGGGTTTTGCAAACAGCGCGTTGGTACGGCAGCAGACCTTCGGCCAGGTGCTGGTAGCGAAGATTGTGCCGCGCGAGCCGGGTGTGGTGGCTGCTGATCTGATGCATAGCGGAAGTGACTGGAAGAGCTCGACGGTGGCGGAGAGCGGATGGCAGAGCGCGAGCTTTCATGACGCTGCGTGGAAGCCTGTGATGTCGCTCGGTGGAATCGAGAGCAACATTGAGCTGTTCCAATGGAACGCGGATGCGGGGCTCTATGACTGGCCGGGATATGACGGAATCTCGCCGTTCCTGGCACATCTACCGCTGCATGTCGATAAGGTGCTGGCGAGTTATGCGGGACGCGGCAGCTTTGAGGGATTAGGGAATTTGACAAGCGACAGCGGAGATGTGGTGGTGCATCTGCCTGCGGCGCAGGTAACGGATGCAAATGGGCCGAGCCTGTTTCTCGACTTTGGACGAGAGCTGACGGGAAGGCTCGAGATCGTGAGCGACTCGAATACGCCGATGAAGGTGACGGTGCAGTTGGGCGAATCGGAGTCCGAGGCGCTCAAGGTACCCTACCTGGGTGTCAACGAGATGACGATTGCGCCGCATGGAGTGGGACACTCGCCCAAGTCGGCGTTTCGCTATGCGAAGGTGCGCTTTCTCGCGGGAGCGCCGGAACTGCGGATCAAGTCAATTCACGCGGATCACATCTACTACCCGGTGAAGTACGAAGGCAGCTTCGAGAGCTCGGATGCGATGCTGAATCGGATTTGGGAGACAGGAGCGTACACGGCACATCTGTGCATGCAGGACGGCGTGTGGGACGCGAGTAAGAGAGATCGCGGGCGCTGGATGGGCGACCTCGATGTGAGCGGCCAGGTAATTGAAGATGTCTTTGCGGACAAGACCCTGATGGAGGACACGCTCGATCGTCTGCTGGGTGCCGATCCGAAGCAACTGGTGGACCAGCATGTAAACGGAATTCCGGGGTACTCGTCGTTCTGGTTTACAGGAGTAGCCGATTTTTATCGGCATACAGGAGACAAGGCGTTTCTCGAGCGCGAGCACGATCGCATGTTGCAACTGCTAACGCTGGTTGACAGTGAGTTCGATGCACGCGGCATCTATGCGAACAAGAGCAATGTGTGGCTATACGTCGACTGGTCGCCAGATCTGAATGGAGATACGCCAGAGACGCGACGGGCAACGACGCTCGAGTTCGTTCGTGCCTATCACGCAGCCTCATACCTGCTGCACGAGATCGGCGATGAGACCAACGCGGCGAAGTATGCGCAACGAGCGGATACGGTGAAGGCCGCGGCAGAGAAGTATCTGACGGATGCTAAGACAGGAACCTTTGGTCCGCGCTGGCAGACCAATGCTGCGGCGGTGATCAGCGGGGCAGCAGGGCCGGAGCGCTATACGGCGATCTGGAATGATGTGTTGTCGCAGGTTGGCAAGGATGCTGGGCCGGGACTCGGGCATGGGCCGATCATGTCGCCTTATTACGGCGATTACGTGCTGAGGGCGATGGCAGAGATGGGGCATCGCGAGGATGCACTTCAGTGGATGCGCCAGTTTTGGGGCGGAATGCTCGATGAGGGAGCGACGAGCTTCTGGGAGGCGTATGACGTGGACTGGTACAAGGAAGACTTTCACGCATCGCTGCAAGCGGACAATCGCTCGGGGTACTTTGTCTCGCTCGCACATGGATGGTCGGCCGGCCCTACAGCATGGCTGACGCAGCAGGTATTGGGAGTTCAGCCGACAGGAGCAGGATTTGAGACCGTGAATCTGCGGCCTGATCTGCTTGATCTCGAGTGGGTGAAGGGTACAGTGCCGACGCCGCGCGGGCTGATCACGGTGGATACGAAGAAAGCCAATACTGGGATGACGCTCGTAGTCGATCTGCCTCAGGGAGTGGTAGCGAGGCTGTCGGTGCCAGTAGCTAAGGGGACTACGAGCGTAAGGGTGAATGGAGAAGTTGAAAAAGGAGAGAGTGTCGAAGGTGGGATGCGCTGTGTCGTGGTGTTAAAGCAGGCGGGACATTACGTCGTCGGCGAATAGAGCGCAAATCGGCATCCGTTTCCAGATGCCGGTGTCAGGCAAAGCACGCAGCGTAGATCTGTTCGACGTCATGCCTTGTTAGTTCGCGAGGGTTGTTGCTCAGCAGCCTCTGAACAGTGAGTGCTGCTTCGGCCAAGTGGGAAATGGAGTTGCGGCCAATGCCATGGTGAGCCAGGTTGGTATCGATGTTGCAGGTACGAGTTAATGCTTCGAGTTGAGCGGCTCCTGCATAGGCAGTTTCCAACGGAGTCGATTTGAGTTCTGCTCCTAGAGCGAGAGCTACGTCGGCGTGACGCTCAGGAGAGGCAGCAGCATTGAAGCGAAAGACCGTCGAAAGAAGAATTGCGTTAGAGAGGCCGTGCGGAATATGGAACTCGCCACCTAACGGATAGGCGAGGGCATGGACAGCAGCGGTGTTGACCGGGCCGAGGCAGAGCCCTCCATAGAGGCTGGCGAGAGAGAGGCCTTCGCGTGCCTCCGCATCATTACCGTCGTGGGTGGCGCGAGCAAGGAAGCGAGCGCAGAGGCGAATGCCTTCAAGAGCGTAGAGATCGACAAGAGAATGCGCGTGCTTATTGGTGTATGCCTCGATGCAGTGGGTGAGAGCATCGAGGCCTGTGAAAGCCGTAACGGCGGGTGGCACGGAGTGAGTAAGTGTTGGATCGATGAAGGTGGCATCGGGAACAAGGCATGGACTGATAACTCCCTTTTTGATCTGCGCTGTTTCGTCGAGGAGGATGGCGTTGGGTGAGACCTCGCTGCCCGTGCCCGAGGTCGACGGTATGCAAACGAGGTGACAGTTGCGCGAGCGTAGTAGGCCGATGCCGAAGGTGTCCTCGATGCGCTGCGCGTTATGAAGAAAAGCGGCAAGCAACTTGGCGAGATCGAGCGCGCTACCTCCACCGATGCCGAGAATGCAGGTCGGTTCTGTGGCGCGAGCGCGCTCGAGCGCAGCGTGGAAAGAAGAGAGAGTAGGCTCGCCGGCTGATGCGCGATCAGAGGTGACGGGAATGCCGGTGGTGGAGAGTTGTCGCTTGAGGTGATCGATCGTAGAGTGCAGCGAGGCAGAGTAAACGATGTGGATGCGAGGCTGCGGCAACGCGCTCAGGTAATCGAGCGCGTTTGTCAAACAGCCGCTTCCGAAGACGAGGCGGTTGGGTTGCAGCAAGGTGATGGTGCGCATCGGCATAGTTAGCGAATCACGGACTCCTGCTGACGATTTTTGGATACCCCTTTGGTGGCGAGGTCGATGGCCTGGTTGGCAGCGTCAAGCGCGAGTTGCGCTCCCGCTTTGAGGGCAGTGATGTTGTTGGTGCAGAAGAGAAGATCGACGCCGAGACGAGCCCAGTGAGGAAAGTCAGCAGCTCCGCAGGCGGTGACGATCTTCTTGTTGTGTTTGCGTGCGGTTTGAACGATCTGCTCGGCAGCCTTGAGAAGCTTAGGGTGGCTGGTCTCGCCGGGGATACCGAGGCTGGCGGCGAGGTCAGCGGGTCCGATGAAGAGATCGACATCGGGAATGGCGGCCAGCTCTTCGATGCGGGCGAGGGCTTCCTTGGTCTCGATCTGTGCGAGCAGCGTGAGCTCCGAGTTGAGCCTTTGCTGCTCGGCGGGAACATTGTCGACGATGCCATAGCGAAGGGCACGAGAGACGGAGAAGAAGCCGCGTGCACCGACGGGCGCGAAGCGAGCATACCGGACAAGCTCGGCGACCTGCTCAGGCGTATCGACCATGGGGATGTCGATCATGTCCGGCCCGCACTCGGCAGCTTTGAGCACGGATTCACGGCGCGCGTCTGGGATGCGAATCATGGTGAGCATGCCGGTGCCGGCAGCCATGCGGCAGAGGTCCGCAGCCTCGGCAAAGCTGATGCCTGCGTGCTCCATCTCGATCCAGACGACCTGGAAGCCCATGTAGCGGGCGATCTCAAGAAAGACGGGGTCGTAGGAGTAAAGCGCTGCTCCGAGCAGAGGCCTGTTGTTGGCTTGCTGAATTGCTTTATGAAGGCGGTTCATCGGTACTCCTGTGTGGTTGCGTGCGTCAGTCAATGATTCTCCTAGATATTTGCATGGATGCGGGATTGCGATTGCTTGTGTCGCCAGCCGTGCCAGGTAAGATCTGTGGCGATGGGCGTTCCGGGCAGAAGAAGGCTGGCAATGATGCCGACGACAAGAAGGATGACGTGACCGATCGCGCCGATCATGTAGTCGTGCCAGGAAAAGTTCCAATGGCCGAGGTCGAGTATCTTGCCGCCTTCGGTCAGCGTGGCCCAGGTGGTAAACAGCAGGCACGCGAGCAGGCCGGCGAGTGCTCCCTGGCGAGTGGCTCGCGGCATTAGGAAGGCGAGCAGGAACAGGCCGGCCAGACCTCCCGCAACGACGGCGGTGATGGTGTAGTAGAGCGAAAGCGCGCTGCCCTGTGTGTGGGCGAGGCGCAGCGCGACGAGAGCGGCAGCGACACCGCTTAGGGCAACGACGACGCGTCCGGCTCGAAGAAGTTCGCGATCGGTCGAGCGAGGCCGGGCGAGCTTGTAGAAGTCTTCGACGGCGATCACAGAGAGGCAGTTCATGTCGGAGGCGAGCATCGACATGGCCGAGCCGAGCAACGCAGCAACGAAGAGCCCTGCGAGTCCTGAGGGAATGTGCGTGACGAGGAAGTGCGGAAAGATGCCGTCAGACTTCGTGATGGTGGCGGGAATGTGCTCACCGGTCAGGCGATAGAAGCTCCAGAGCAGACTGCCAATGAGCATGAAGCCGATCCAGACCGGAAGGCAGAGTCCCGCGCCGAGAGCGATGCCGCGAACGGCGGCGCGATCGGATCTGGCGATAAGGTAGCGTTGAACCACACTCTGGTCGCCAGTATATTTCTGCAGGTAGAAGAAGAAACCGTAGATGACAAGGACGATGATGGTCGGCTTATCAAAGCGAAGAGCGGTGCTGCCCAGGCTCATCTTATGGTGAGTCCAGGCATCGCTGAGTACAGCGTGAGGGCCCTGCGGAGGAAGGAAAAGAAGATAGCAGAGCGAGACGATGATCCCTGCCCAAAGCACAAAGCCCTGTACGACATCGCTCCAAACGACAGCTTCGACACCGCCGAGAATAGTGTAAAAAATCGTGACGGCGGCTGTAAGCAGAATGATCGAAGAGATGTGCCAGCCCGTCATGCTCGAAAGCGTAAGCGCTAGCAGATAGAAGACGAAGCCCATCTTGGAGAAGTGGCCGATGGCGAAGGCGAACGAAGAATAGAGCCGGACACCTGTGCCAAAGCGGAGGCCGAAGTATTCGTAGGCGCTCATGCAGACGACGCGGCGGAAGAACGGCACAATCACCGAGCCTATGAGAGCGAGTACTCCAACGAAGAGTATTCCGGGAACGAGCAGCGACCAGTCGCCTGCGTAGGCAGCGCCAGGATACGCGATGAAGGTGACGCTGGTGATGATGGTGGCAAGTAGTGAAAGGCCCATGGCCCAGCCCGGAATAGAGCGTCCGGCGACGAAGTAGTCCTCGGTGGTGCGCTGACGCCGCGCAAACCGCAGGCCGATAGCGACGAGGCCTGTAAGGTAGGTGGCGATAACGAGGATGTCGAGTGCGCGCATGGGTTCGTGGAATCTTCTATGTTGTGGTAGTTTGCTGCAAACGATGACGAGCCATGGTGGCGGCCATGCGAATTGCGGCTTTCATGTTAGCGGCATCGGCGATATTTTTACCGGCGATGTCGAAGGCGGTGCCGTGGTCGACCGAGGTACGGATGATGGGAATCCCGAGGGACATATTGACTGTGGCCTCAAAGTCGAGGAGCTTCATAGGAATGTGCCCCTGGTCGTGATACATGGCCACAACAAGATCATGAGAGCCACGCGCGGCACGAAAGAAGATGGTGTCCGGAGCGACGGGGCCTTCGCAGTCGATGCCTCTGGCGCGGCAGGCTTCGACCGCAGGTTGAATAAACTGCGCGTCTTCGTTGCCGAAGAGCCCGTGCTCGCCAGCATGAGGATTGAGACCGCAGACGGCGATGCGAGGGTGCGATTTGCCGAGAAGCTTCATCGCTTCGTTGCCAAGCTCGATAGTGCGGATGATGCGTTCGGTGTTGAGATTGCAGGCTTCGCGCAGTGCGATGTGGGTGGAGACATGGACGACGCTGAGGTGCTGACCTGCGAGCAGCATGCGAGAGTCGCTGTTGCCGCAAAGTTCGGCGATGTATTCGGTATGACCGGAGAAGGGAATGCCGTTCAGGGTAACAGCCTCTTTATTAAGTGGCGCAGTGGCCATTGCGTCGGCCTCGCCGTGAAGACACATGAGCGTCGCGTCATGGACGTAGCGCATAGCGGCAGCACCGTATTCGGCGCGCAGTTCACCCGGCTGGACGACGGCATCGGCGGGCAGGGTAGCGAGGTCACGGAACTCGACAGGGAGTGCGTCCATGCGAACCCCGGTGCAGCGCTCGGCTGGAACAAGCGCGGGACGGTCGCCGAGGACAATGAAGCGAGCAAGGCCACTGATCTCGGAATCTGCCAGTGCTTTGAGTGCGACTTCAGCGCCGACACCGGCAGGGTCGCCGAGCGTGATGACGACTGTGGGATGGAGCGGGTTCGACATGGATTGCGTGCGGTTCAAACGTGTACCTCTTGAGATTTGGACGCGAAGCTTTGGGAGATGCAGTAGAGCAGGTCGGGAGAGCCGAAGCCGCCGCTCTTTAATATGACAGGTACGCCATCGAAGGCTCCGCCCACTGCGGTGCCTGCGGGAACGCCGGGAGCGATCTCGTGAGTCAGAAGAAGAGTCTCAATGCCGAGGACGCGGCAAAGCTGCGAGGCGGTCTCACCGCCGGTCATAAAGAGGCAGCCTATGGATTGAGGAGTGAGATGTTTTAACGCGTCTCGGATCTCGCTCTCAGTGGTTTCGCTGCGAATAGGCAGCAGAAGATCGGCAATTGGAGACGGCGTGGAGAGCGTCGAGTGTTCCGAGATGCCAGTGGCGCGTTTAAGGTGATCTACCTGTGCGGTTGTGACGGCGTGGGGGCTGCCGATGAAGAAGACTACAGGCCCAGTCCGCCGGAATTGAGTACGCGGCTCCTGAGATGCAGGCAGCGTACTTGCGATCGCATGAGCGAGACCACCGGAGCCTATCCAGAGAACACGCTTTTGCAGAGACTTTGCGGCATGTACCAACTTGATGAGGTCGGCCTGTTCGACTGCATCGCAGAGAAAGACGGGGCGAGTCTGGCCTAGCTGCTGGTTGAGCCGGGCAGCGATAGCGTCGATGGAGAGGCTCGCCGGAAGCTGGTGTGGCCGATGGTCGGCGAGCATGTCGAGCAGAGAGAGCGTTCGTCTGCCGCAGACATCATCAATCATGAGGTTGCCATTGATGACGGTGCGGCTAAGCGCAGGGTAGGCAGGGCAGATGACAGCGAAGTCGAAGGAGAAGGAGCGAAGCGCAGAAGCGATTTCGACAACGGTGTTGCCTCGAAAGACGGAGTCTACCTTTTTAAAGACCTCGATATCTTCAGGTAGAGACTCTGCGATCCGGCTGATCCGGCGAGCAGCCTCCGAGGGCGGCAACTCGCGGGACTCGGTAGTGATGGCCCAGGTGGTCTTTGCAGGATTAGGAGGAGCGTCGGATAAATGGGATAAATAGATACGGATGCTGTCGTATGCGACGGCGAAGGGGGCAGCGGCATCGCAGGCGCCGGTAAGATCGTCAGCGATGATGGCGAGAGGACGGAGATTCGAGCCTGCCGATCTGCCAACCGGTTCAGGACCCTGCTGATTTGCGTCCTTGCCGCTTAGCATTCCCAAGTGTCTCCCTATGTGATGAGTGATTCTTTCAAATGAATGGAAATCATGGCAAGACAATTTTCGGATTTGTGTACAAAATGGAAGTAATCAGTTGGCAAGCAAGCCAAAGAAAGAGCCAATTAAGGAGTAACCAGACGTGGAAGAGGTCTTGATGAAGCCTGTTTTGAAGCATATAGCGAATCTTTGGACGTTGACGGAGCATCCTACAGCGGAAAATGAATGGACGTTGGACAAGAAGCTCGATGCAATCCGCGATGCGGGATTTGATGGCGTCTGTTGGGCGCCGAGCCGCGAACTGTGGGAGGGAGCGAAACGGCGAGGGCTGATCTTTGTGGGGGGGATGGCGTCCGGGGATGCGGGTGCTTTTCCCGAGATTGTGCAGGACCTGAAGCGCTTCGGTGCGTTACATGTAAATGTTCAGCTTGCAAGCGACGAGATGCTAACCCCGCAAGCGTTGGAGCTGACGCTGGCGCTGATGGCCGAGGCAAAACGGGAGGGCTTACTCCCCGCGATTGAGACACATCGAGGAACTTGCACCGAGACTCCCGAGAAGATGTACGCGCTGGCTGACGCGTATGAGCGAGCAACCGGCGAGCCGCTGCCGATCTCCTGGGATTTTTCGCACTTTGCAGTCGTCAAACACCTTGTGCCGGAGAACTTTGTAGAGCGGCTGCTGGTTCGGCCGGAGCTGGTGCAGAATGCACAGCAGTTTCACTTCCGCCCGTTCAACGGGCATCACGTCCAGGTTCCGATTACGAACAGTAGAGGCGAGCTAACGCAGGAGGTTCTGAACTGGATACCGTTTGCCGAGGCCGTGCTGGAGTGCTGGCTCGCCGGAAATCCTGAAGGCGGCCGAGAGATCTTCATCTGTCCGGAGCTTGGGCCAGTAGAAGGCGGATATGCGCTCTCCACGTTCCCCAATAGCTGGGAGGACGCGAAGGTACTGCGTGCGGAGATCGAGAAGATGTGGCAGCGAGTCTTAGAGCGAAGCTAAAGATTGTGTCGCCTCTGATACTCGGCCGGAGAGCATCCGGCGAGTTGACGAAAGACGCGATGGAACTGTGGATAGCTGCCGAAGCCTGCTTCGAAGGCGGCTTCGAGAAGAGTAGGTGCGTGGCCGGTCTGGCGCTGCGCGTCGTATTGCTCGAGAAAGCGCTGCATGCGTTGCCGGTTGCGAAAGTCAACGATAGAGAGGCCTGTCTGCTGCTTGAAGAGGCGGCTGAGGCGTGCGGGGCTAAGCCCGACACGATGGGCCAGATCGTCGAGGTTATGCGCTGCGGAGTTATGCAGAATCAGATGCGCTGCGCGCTCGACGGCGGGATGAATATTGCGTGCAGAGACCTCTCCAGCGCTCTGGAAGCACTTCCAGCTGTGAAGCAGAGCATAGGCCAGCCCCGCATTGAGCAGCCCTGGTTCAGCGGTGGCCGTGGAAAGGTTGCTGAAGATCTCTTCGAAGTGAGCGATGTCCTGTTGTTTGAGACGACGGCAGGCGTCGGCAGCCAACGATTTCTGCAGAAGCGAGCGTGAGGCAGCATCGGTAGCATGGCGCTTGATGGCGCGGCGTTTGAAGACGACGATCCACATCTGGAAGTCGGGAGTCTGTTCAATCAGCACGTGTTCCTGTGCAGGAAAGAGCCAGAGAAGATCGCCACGACGAATCTGGTAACGGAGGTTATTGAGTAGATAAGTCCCGGTGCCTCGGGTGACGAGGTTCAGCTCGAGCTCGGCGTGGTGGTGACGCCGGTTGGCCCCCGCAGGGTTGGCATAGCGCCAGGCCATGCCGTCGAGTTTGGGAGGAAGATTGAGGCGCTGCAACATGGCGACAAAAAATGATAACAAGTTGGACGGAAATGAGAAGCCATTCGTTAGGGCGATGGGCTAAAGTTTCAGGCATGAAGATTACTGACCAGCAGCGTGAACTCTACCGTACTGAAGGCTACATGATCCTGCCGGGCGTGATTCCGCCGGCGATGCTTGAGATGCTGCGTGAAGAATGCTCCTACTACCTGGGCTACTACGACTCGATTATGGACGCGAAGGGTGTTCAGACCGAGAACATCAGCCACCGAGGAAAGCGATACTTCATCAACAACCGCTACAGGCTGAGCAATCGGCTATGGCAATTCATCTTTAGTGATCTGATGGCAGAGGTGGCGCGCGCCACTGTAGGCGATGAGGCTTATCTGTTCCACGAACAGTGGGTAGTGAAAGGCGCGGAGCAGGGAATGAAGTTTGCCTGGCACCAGGATAGCGGCTACGTAAAATGGTATAACCCGACCACGGAGCACAAGCCTTATGTGACCTGCTGGTGCACGCTCGATGACGTCAGCGAAGAGAATGGAACCGTGTACCTGCTGCCACACTCGCGTGGCGGCACGAAGTCCAGGATCATTAACCATACAAAGGAAGATGGAACGAATGACCTGATCGGCTATACCGGCAGCGACCCCGGCGATCCTGTGATTGTGCCTGCGGGCAGCATTGTGGCGTTCGATAGCTTTGTATTTCACCGCAGTGGGCCCAACCAGACGGAGCGCATGCGGCGCATCTATCTGCCGCAATACAGTGCAAAGCCCATCGATCGTCCGGATGGAAAGCCTTGGGCGATGGCCACGCCATTTCTGAAGGATGGAAAGAACATCTATAGCCATGCTGAAGATGCGGCAGAGCGGTTCGGGCCTTTTCCGGAGACAAAAAAAGAGAGCGTTGCCTAAAGTAGCTTGGCGATGGTCTGATGCAGTAGGCTGCGGCAGCGCGGCTGGCAGCCTACTGCTCTTTGCGCTTCAGGTAAGAGAGATGTCGGTTGGGCATTAGCGGAACGATTCACAAAAAGTACAGGATCCGATGAGCAAAAGAGCGCTTACAACGCGGCTTAGCTATATGTCGAGCGAAGTCGCGGGCCAGTTGATCTTCTGCGTCATCTCGTTTTATCTGCTGAAGTTTTATACCGACGTCTACGGGATCCCTGTGGTCGCGGCCGGATCGATTCTGTTGGTCGCACGCTGTGTGGACGCGCTGGATGCGCCGTTATGGGGCATCGTCTTTGAGAAGACGCATAGCCGTTGGGGAAAAAGTAGACCCTGGTTTCTCTGGCTGTGCGTACCGTTTGCTCTGGCAGGGGCGTTGATGTTCATCACGCCGAACTTTGGGCCGACGGCAAAGATTATCTACGCAGCTGTTACCTATATGGCCTGCAGCATTCTGTACACGGGCATCAATACGCCAGTGACTGCGATCCTTTCATCACTCACACCCGATTCGCATGAGCGACTGGTGCTGACTAGCTACAGAATGGTTGGGTCGAAACTCGGCGTACTCTTTGTGAACCTTACGGTGCTATGGCTGGTAATGCGGTTGGGGCATGGCAACGATCGCAAGGGATTTGTATTCGTGATGCTGCTATATGCGATCGGGAGTGTCGTGCTGTATCTGACAGCATTTCGTAATCTGCGCGAGACGGTGGCAGACGACAGAAAGCGGCTATCGGTGAAGCAGAGCCTTTGTGCGCTGAAGGGCAATGCCCCATGGTTGATCATCTTTCTGAGCAGCTTGTTTTTCTGGATCGCCTTTATTGCCCGCATCTCTGCCGCGCCATTTTTCTTTCAATATGTGATGCATCGTACGGACCTGGTTTCGGTGGCGAATAGCTTCGATCTGATTTCACTGGCGAGTATTCTTTTGCTGCCACAGTTCTGTCGCATGGTGTCCAAGCGCACGGTTTGGGTATTGGGACTGGTGACCTCTGCCCTCGCGCAGCTTGTAGTAGCTGTGGGCGTTCGGAGCCATTGTGTCGAGATTGTGATGACAGGTTGGGCGCTGGGTTTTCTGGTGAGCGGGGTTGCGATGGCAATGCCGTTTTCGCTGCTCTCCGATAGCGTCGACTATGGGGAGTGGAAGAGTGGCGTTCGTGCCGCAGGCTTGCTCACGGCGATCGGTGCGGCGTTCTGTCTGAAGGCTGGAAGCGGATTGGGAGGAGCGCTGCCTGCCTGGATACTGTCCGCATTCGCATACGTGCCGAACGTGGCGCAAAGTGCGCGTTCGATTCAAGGAATTGTGATCAGTTGTGTCTGGCTGCCAGCCGTTGCTTATGTGATTGCGGCGGTGCCTGTGATGTTTTATTACCGCTACGAGCGCCTGGAACCTAGTATTCGCCACGAATTGGAAGAGCGCAGAAGAGCAACAGCGATAATGAGCAGCAGCATTTAAGTGCGAGTGGACAGAGAATGTTTCAGATAGAAAAACAGGCAGAGGCGATCGTTTTTCAGCGTGCTGGGCAGCGCCTACGCGTCGTTTTTGCAGCTGCTGGGATTGCACGAATTACCTATACCGAGCACAGAGACTTTGCTGATCATCCAAGCCGAATCGTAGTAACCGCGAGCGAACGCATCGCATTCGATCTGCGTGAATATACAGAGAAATGGGTTATCGAGAGCTCCGGTTTAGTAGTCCACGTCAGCAAAAAGGCTGGAGCGCTCTCCTTCTTTACTCCAGGGGGGAGGCTGCTGTTTCGTGAGCCGGAGCGAGGAGGAAAATGGCTCACGTCAAAGAAGGTTATAAAAAATGTGTTTGATAACTCCTCGGCTCTTCAGATGCAAAGCATCGACGGAGCAAGATCCTCAGCGACAAATTATGAGACGATCGTCGATCGCGAAGCCTTTGAAGCGAAACTGGAGTTTGTATTTTCAGAAGGTGAAGCACTGTTTGGTCTCGGCTCCCATGAGGAGGGCTACAGCAATCTGCGCGGACGCTCGCGGGAGTTGTATCAGCAGAATATGAAGGCCGTTGTGCCTCATCTGGTCTCGACGCGAGGTTATGGCGTGCTCATGGACTGTTGCTCGTTGATGACGTTTCATGATGATGCATTGGGATCATACTGGTGGGCCGATGTCGTGGAGGAGCTGGATTATTACGTAATCGCCGGTGAAGACTTTGATGAGGTGATGCGCGGCTATCGCAAGCTCACCGGCGTTACTCCACTGCCGCCTAAGTGGGCGTTTGGGTATGTGCAGTCAAAGGAGCGCTACGTTACCGCCGAGGAGATGCTGCAGGTGGTTGAGGAGCATCGTCGTCGAGAGGTGCCGCTCGATTGCATCGTGCTTGATTGGAAGTCATGGCCGAACGACGCTGGATGGGGACAGAAATCATTCGATCCGATCAGATTTCCGGATGCCGCTGGCTTTACTCGTAAGCTGCATGAGCTTGGTGCGAGACTGATGGTTTCGATCTGGCCGATCATGACTGGCGGTTGCAAGAATCAACGCGAATTGATTGGCAAGGGACTAATGCTCGGTAATCAAGCTACCTACGATGCCTTTCGTGCTGAAGCCCGCACATGCTATTGGGAGCAGGCCCGACGCGGCCTGTTCTCAAATGGTGTGGATGCCTGGTGGTGTGACTGTACGGAACCCTTCGAAGCGGACTGGTCGGGTGCGGTGAAGCCGGAGCCTCATCTGCGGCTGGCGATCAATACCCAGGAGTCGAAGCTCTATCTGGATGCGGGAGAGATCAATGCTTACTCACTGCTGCACTCGCAGGGCATCTATGAAGGACAGCGTCGTACCGAAAGCGCGAAGCGTGTATTGAACCTTACGCGATCCTCTTATGCAGGACAGCATCGCTACGGAACATTTACGTGGAACGGCGATGTGTGCGCCACATGGGAGACGTTGCGACGGTGCATTCCCGAGGGAGTAAATTTCTGCGCCACCGGTGAGGCTTATTGGACCGTCGATGCAGGTGGATTCTTTGTTGACAACAAGCCGGAGCTTTGGTTCTGGCGTGGAGAGTATCCGGGCGGATGCCGCGGATTGACGGCAATGGATGCACTCGAACCGGACCCGAAAGACTCTGGCTCGACGGATAAGGGATTCTGGGAGTTATACACGCGGTGGTTGCAGTATGCGGCGTTTCTTCCGATGATGCGATCGCACGGCACTGATGTCGCCCGTGAGATATGGCGCTTCGGAGACGCAGGTTCGATCTTCTACGATGCAATTGCGGCGTGTATCCGTCTACGATACCGATTGATACCTTACCTCTACTCGATGGCGGCGGCTATCACGTTTGACGGCACAGCGATGGTAAGAGCACTGGCATTGGAGTTCCCGAAAGATGCTCAGACCCACAACATTATGGATGAGTACATGTTTGGCCGTTCGCTCATGGTCTGCCCGGTTGTCTGTCCGATGTACTTTGGGCCAGGATCGCAACCTCTGGCTGAAGAGCCGAAGACACGACCAGTCTATCTTCCTGAAGGAGCAAGTTGGTTTGACTTCTGGAACGGAGCAATCTACGAAGGTGGTCAAACTATTGTTGTCGGTAGTCCCATTGATCGGATACCGCTGTTCGCGCGCGCCGGCTCGATTCTTCCGATGACAGAAGTGATGCAATATACCGATGAGGTGCGCGATGCTCCATATGAGATACATGTTTACACAGGTGCAGATGCGCAGTTTGATCTCTACGAAGATGCGGGAGACGGTTACGGATATGAGCGCGGAGAGCACGCATTTATTCGCATGCGATGGCATCAACGTCAGGCAGAGCTTGTAATCAAGAAACGAGAAGGCAGCTTTGCTGGCATGATGGAGGGACGGAATTACCGCATTGTGTTCTTTGGGCCGGAAGGCCGTTACGAGCGCGCGCTACGTTACACCGGTGAAGAAGTGCGGGTGCAGTTGGGCGAAAGGGAAAATTGATGCGTCGGCTTTTATTGATGACCGTACTGCTGGGCACTACAGGATGGCACGCTGTTGCCGCAAAGAATGACGCCGATGCTGTGGTCATCGCAGTCTCGCCAAAGGGCGACGATGCATCCGATGGAAGTGTGGCGCACCCATTTCGCACCTTGCAGCGGGCGCAGGCCGCAGTGCGGCAGGTGAATAGCGCGCACGATGTTGTCGTTCAGATCGCTGATGGTATTTATCGTGTTGAACACCCGCTGCTGTTTCGCACACAGGATGGCGGCCAGAACGAACATAAAGTTGAATGGCGAGCAGCCGAAGGAGCGCATCCGATCATCAGCGGTGCAATGCGTGTTGAGGGTTGGCAGATGTGGGACGCTACCCGCAAGATTTATGTGGCCGATGTTCCTGTAGGCATCGATACACGTCAGTTGTGGGTGAATGATCAGATGGAGCCGATGGCGTCGATGGAGTTACGACGTAGCGACTGGACATTTACCAGGCAGGGCATGGTGCTCAGAGCCGGTATAGCCAACCCTCTTGAGAAGCTCAAAGATGAGCATCGTCTCGAGCTGCGGGCTACAGGCTTCTTTACTGCGCGAGTGTCGCCGGTGGAGCGTGTCGAGAGTGAACGGCTCGTGATGCGGCAACCAGCATGGGATAACAATTTGTGGGGCTATGACACGGTGGAGAAGCCATTCCACCCAGAGCTTTCGCACCTCTATCTAACCAACGCGCCGCAACTGATCTCGAAGCCCGGAGATTGGTTTCTCGATCCCGAGAAAGGAAAGCTTTACCTGTTGCCGCCAAAGGGCACTGATATCGCCACCATGGACGTAGAGCTACCGCGAGTTGCTGCACTCGTCTCAATTAGTGGCACGTTGAGTGAGCCGATTCAAAATCTGGCGTTTCGAGGAATTCAGTTCTCTTATACGAGTTGGACTGGTCCCTCGGGCAACGAAGGATATGCGAGTCAACAGAGCGGCTCATATCTGGCAGGCATCGCAGAGGCTTATCCTGCCGACCCCATCAAGACCTGCGCGCAGGGATGCACGGCGTTTGAGAGCATGCGCAACGAGTGGCATCAGATGCCCGCGGCAGTTCAGGTCTCTGCCGCACAACAGATTACCTTTGAGGGAGATGAGTTCTCGCATCTCGGTCAGTACGCGCTTGGGGTAGGGAATGACGACGACGCCACCCTCTCCGGCATCGGACTTGCGACAGGCGACATTGTGATCGAGGCCAATGTCTTCAAAGAAGACGCTGGCGGAGCAATCCTGGCCGGTGGAGTCCAGCGCGATGCGCATCACCCACGCGATCTGCACCAGATCAATCGTCAGCTCATCGTCCGCAGCAACCGAATCGAATCGGTGAGCAAGGATTACTCCGACAACAGCGCGATCCTGAGCACATATGATTTGGGTGCAGCGATTCTGCATAACGATATCTCCAACGTGCCGTACGATGCGATCGATATCGGCTATGGATGGGGGATCCAGGACCCCGGTGGTAATCCGAACTATCGTTTCCGCATGCACGGATACGACTGGAAGCAGAACCTTGTGTACGAAACGCCAACGACGCATCGGGATGTAATAGTCGCCAGCAATAGGATTCATGGAGCCAAAAAGTTATTCCACGATGGCGGCGCGATCTACAATCTCTCAGCCAGCCCCGGCACGTTGATTACGGAAAACTACATCTTCGACAACAATGCGCTGATCGGCCTCTACCTCGACGAAGGATCGCGCTACATCACGGTGCGCCGCAATGTCGTGCAGGATGCGGGGAGTGAGTGGTTGAACGTTAATACGGTGCATTCTGCCTATCCCATGCGCATCTCTCCCAACAACAGGGCTGTTAGCAATTGGCACGACGGAACAAAGATTGGCGGTCTGTGGACCAACTACCAGGACAACCTGATCGTCGACGACCACCTGATTACGGATGGAAAGTGGCCTGCGGACGCTCAGGAGGTAATGAAGAATGCCGGGATCGAGCCCGAGTTCGCGCCGATAGTGAATGCAATCGAGGCTGATGGGCAACGAACGAAAAACACTCGTTCGGCGGATAAATGATCTCGTACAAAGAGCGGCTACCTGCTATGCAGGCGATCCGGCGACGTGTCTGTATTCAGGAGTGAAGCCCAGTTCGCTTGCATAATTCAGGATGCGCTCAAAGTCGAGGTTGATCGTCGCTCCGGCCTTCTGGGTAACCTCATCTTCGATGGGAAGGTCAAAATCGTCCGCGCCAAATCGCAACCCATCGAGCGCTCGTTCATTTTGGGTAAGCACTGATGTTCGAATGCGCGGAATGTTGTCCAGATAAATTCTGCTCAGAGCGAGATGCCGCAGATACTCAGCGGTTGTAATCTCAATGCCGCCAATCTGTGTGAAGTAAGGCTTGAAGGTCCAGCAGAGAAAGCTGGCAAGGCCTCCGGTCTCATCCTGAAAATTACGAGTACGCTCCAGATGCTCAAGACGCTCATCCAGCGTCTCATCGAAGCCGATGACCATGGTTGCCGTCGTCTTCAAGCCAGCCTCCACGATCGCCCGCTGTGCCTGAAAGTATTCGGCAACGGTGTATTTGAACTTGGAATGGCGCGCGCGAAAGTCTTCGGTAAGAATCTCGGAGCCGCCACCGGTAATCCAGCGCACACCTGCTGCCTTCAGACGAGCGGCAGCTTCGGGAAGGCTTAGCTTTGCATGGTCTGCAAGGTAAAGAAATTCGGCAATAGTAAGCGCATAAAACTCAATGGAGTCGCCATAACGCTCTCGAATCGAAGCAAACAGGTCGCAGTAATAGTCAAGTGGAAGCTGAGGATTGAAGCCCCCGTTAAAAGCAGCAAGGTCTCCGCCAAGCGCGAGCAATTCATCCAGCTTTGCGAAGACCTCTTCCTGGCTCAGCACGTAACCGCCACTGGCACCCGGCAGTTTGTAGAAGGCGCAGTAGTCGCACTGAGCGACACAGACATTCGTGTAGTTGACGATGCGCATCACCATGTACGTGCAGGCATTCGGCGCATGGAACCGATTGCGGACCGTGCTCGCCAGTGAGCACAGATCGGAGTCGGAGGCATTCTTCCACAGCCAGCGAGCATCTTCGGCATCAATGCGAATGCCTTTGTCTACCTTGGCGGCAATCGCTGCAAGGCTGTTGTCAATCGCTACTGCGTTACCCATAACTTCATTGTATGGCCGTTGCGACAGAGGAGTGAACTGGCGGTAAATCGAACGGGATCGCGAAACTTTCAGCGCTAGGCTCACGTCAATGAATTCCAGTAAGGAACTATTTCCCAATTGCATATTGCGGGGTGTATAAATCTCTCGCGTAAATCTTCCGGCTGTCCGTCTCGTCACATCGAGCGCCCTTGAGTGTTCGATCGCAAAAAAGGAGCATTCCTGATGTATCGTTTTGCCCGTAATCTTCTGGCTGCCTTCACACTCACCGCGGTTATAGCCCCATTCGTACTGGCAGAAAATCTTCCCACTACGTGGGTCGATAAGGACACCGGCCATCGCGTCTTCCGTCTAACCAATGAACCCGGCTCGTCGGGCTTCTACTTCAACGTCAACGCCTATACCCCCGATGGTAAGGAGATGGTCTACAACGCTCCCGATGGAATCCACGTATTCGACCTGGCCACACGCACGTCCAAGCTGCTGGTTCCTAATCCGCCGCGTCCCGCAAATGCAGATGGAGCCAGCGCATTTCGCTCCGGAGTACATGCCATCGTCGTTGGCAAAAAGACGCCAAGCGTCTTCTTCTCGAAGTTTGATCCCGCGACCAAAACCAGCTCGGTCTACTCCGCGAATGTATACACCGGCGCAATCAAGAAGCTCGTAGCGCTGCCGCCTCGTGCAAGTGTGGTCACAGTCAACGCCGATGAGACCCTGGCCGCAGGCACCTATATTGAAGGCAAAGGCGAAGACTACGGAGAACATCGCGTGAACCCTTCGGGAGTGAAGCCCGGCTTTCTCGTTCAGCCGCAGAACAAGGGCGAGATGATGGAGAGACGACTCGCTGCGCATCTGCCACTGGTGCTATTCACCATCAACCTCCAGACAGGAAAGATGACCACGCTGCTGCACAGCACCGACTGGATCAACCATCTGCTCTTTTCGCCCAGCGACCCGACCCTGCTGATGTATTGCCACGAAGGCCCGTGGCAAAAGGTCGACCGCATCTGGATGATCCACACCGACGGCACGCACAATACGCTGATCCACAAACGCACCATGGCAATGGAGATCGCCGGTCACGAGTTCTGGGGACTTGATGGTCAGACGATCTGGTACGACTGGCAGTATCCCAAAGGTGAGGACTTCTTTCTCGCCGGCTACAACCTTGAGACACATAAGCGGACTGCCTTCCATATGCAGCGCAACGAGTGGTCGATTCACTTCAACCTTACCAAGGATCTCGACCTCTTCACCGGCGACGGTGGCGATCCAGGCCAAGTGGCCAAAGCCCCGGACGGAGAATGGATTGAGCTGTTCCATCCTCAGATGTTGAAGGTCGACGGCATCAACGAGCCGGACTTCTGGCAGCCCGGCGTCTTTCATGCCGAGCATCTCGTGAACATGTCCCATCACAACTATCGTCTCGAGCCGAATGTTCGCTTCTCTCCGGACAAGAAGATGGTGATCTTTACCAGCAACATGTTTGGCGACAGCTACGTGTTCGGTGTTGAGGTTGCTAAAGCTGTCAATCCACTGGCATCGGAGATTCACTCCACGCCGCGACTGGCAAAGAAGTTCAACCCCGTCGATCCAACGCCATTACACGCGTCGTCAGCGGCCCCCAGATAGTCTGGACTATCGAACTCCCCGATGCAGGACTGTTATGCCTCGGGGAGTTTTAAATTTAGTCGGTCCTGCATCTCCTCAAAAGAGCAGGATCGTACATTTCGTGTAATCTGGGCAGGCTGTCATTCAACTACGATCGGACTGCTCAACTGCAACACACAGCCACATCGAGCGAAGAAACCCACGTACAGCGTCGCCGCTGGCGCATCGCCTGGTTGTTAGGGATAGGCGTTCTGGTCAACTACTTTGACCGCGTAAACCTGTCAGTCTCGCACCAGGCTCTCATCACAACCTTCGGCATCTCGGCAGTCACCTTCGGCTATCTCTCCGGTGCCTATAACTGGACCTACGCCATGTTCCAGTTGCCCATCGGTGTCTTGCTCGACAAATTCGGCATTCGCCGTGTCGGTCTTATCGGAACATTTCTGTGGGGCATCGCCTCCTTCGGCGCAGCAATTACGCCAAATTTAGGAGGCTTCTTCGCAGCCCGGCTACTGTTGGGCGTTGGCGAAGCCCCTACCTTTCCTGCGAACGCAAAGGCCATCGGCTATTGGTTTCCAGCGAAAGAGCGCTGCTTTGCCACAGCCATCTTCGACTCTGCCGCAAAATTTTCTTCCGCTATCGGCGTGCCTATCATCGGCATCCTGCTGTTAAAGGTGGGCTGGCGATGGAGCTTTGCCATCACCGGAATCGTCAGCCTTATTTATTTCCTCTTCTTTTGGAAGATCTATCGTGACCCAAACGACGATCCGAAGCTAACCGATGCTGAACGGCGACACATCGCCGATGACGCAGAGCCCGAAGTTGTCGATGACCGTCTGCGTGGCAACGCATCCCTCGGCTTTCTGCTGCGACAACGAAAAGTTCTTGCAATGGTACTGGGCTTCGGCTCCTACAACTATGTCTTTTATCTGCTGCTGACCTGGTTGCCCAGCTATCTCTCCTCCGCCCTGCACATCGATCTCCTGCACTCCTTCCTCTATACCGGGGTGCCATGGCTAGTAGCAACTGCCGCCGATCTGATCGTAGGCGGCTGGCTGGTCGATGGGCTAATTCAACGAGGGGTGAACGCGAACCTTGTTCGCAAGATCGTTCTGATCGGCGGCACCGCTCTCGGTCTCGGCATCATCGGCGCTGCCCATGCCCACACACCTGCGCGAGCGTTGCTCTGGATCAGCATCTCCATCGGAGGCCTCTCGGCTGCGGCTCCGGTCGGCTGGTCGATTCCATCGCTCATCGCGCCACGCCACAGTGTCGGCAAGGTGGGCGGCATCATGAATTTCTCGAATCAGATATCCGGCATTTGTGCGCCGATCATCACCGGCTATGTTGTGGCGGCAACGCGATCGTTTGCCTGGGCCTTCGGCGTGTCGGCGGTATATCTGCTCATTGGCATAGCGGCATACATCTTTATGCTGGGCAAAATCGAGCCCATGCCGCCAGAGACCCAACCTGCCGCATAACCCGCAGCTACACGGTTGCGCGCATAGCTCCAGTTGAGATGCCACCATCAATCAGAAGCGTCTGTCCGGTGATATAGCGGCTCGATTCCGCGGCCAAAAATACTACGGCGCTCTCAAGATCGCGCGGCTCGCCCGGCCGTTTCACCGGAATGCGGTCCTTCAGATATTCGACCCACTTCTCACTCTGGTAGAGCACCGTGTTCTGCTTGGTATGAAACCAGCCCGGTGCCAGGCAATTTACTGTAATGCCATATTTGCCCCAGTCATCCGCAAGGCTCATCGTAAGTTGTTTGATACCGCCGCGACTCGCGCCATAGGGAGCCAGCCCCGCGTACCCAAAAACGCTGGTGACAGAACCAATATTGATGATGCGCCCGTATCCATGCGGCACCATCCTGCGCGCCATCTGCTGCGCTACAAAAAAACTGCCGCGAAGGTTCGTATCGAGGATCAGGTTCCAGTCATCCCACGTTACGTCCAGGGCCGGTTTGCGCACATTGCATCCGGCATTGTTGACCAGAATATGAATCTGGCCGCACACTGCCTCCGCCTCCGCCGCCATACGCTCGATGCTGCCCTGATCGCGTACATCCAGAGCAATCGGTGTAGCCTTCCGCCCAATTGCTTCTATCTCAGTTACAAAATCTGAGAGGTCGTCACGACTCCTGCTGGTGAGAATCAGGTCTGCTCCGGCATGTGCGAGCGCACGTGCGAAGATCTGTCCAAGGCCACGGCTGGCCCCGGTAACAAGAGCGGTTTGCCCGCTTAAATCGAAGAGAGGGTTGGTCATTATTTCGCTGCACCTTCACGTGGATCAAGAACAATCTTCATCAGGTTCGGTTCACGCGCATACAGGCGTTTGAACCATTCAGGGCCATCGGTCAAGGGAGCAACAGCAGTAATCAGTGGGCCAACTTTGATCTTTCCTTCAGCAATTAACTGCATCGCCTCCGGGTATTCACCCGACGACGCGCACGAGCCTTGCAGGCGTATCTGCCGCGAGACAACCTTCTGCAAGTGGATAGTGACCTGTGGCGTGATATTTCCTACGAGTGTCACCGTACCACCCTTGCGAACACAGTCAATTGCGGAGCTGACGGTCTCATTGCGGCCCACTGCCTCCAGCACAACATCAACTCCGCGCCCATCGGTTAGCCGCATAATCTCGTCAAGCAACTCAGGCCCGGAGAGCAGAAGCGTCTTGTCCGCGCCAAGATCGGCTGCAAGCTTCAGGCGAGTGGCGTCGACATCCGCAATCAGGACGCGAGAGCAACCAGCCGCGCGAGCCGCCTGCAACAGCAGCAGCCCAATCATTCCCGCCCCAATAACCAGCGCCGTCTCTCCGCCCTTCATCTCCGAGACATGCACTCCGTGAAGCGCCACGGAAACAGCCTCAAGCATAGCCGCCTCAGCAAACGACAACTCAGAGGGCAACGGATACAGAATCCGCTCAGGCACCGTGACATACTCCGCGAATGCGCCATGCCGACGAAACTCGCCGCAGGAGACACCCACCACCTGACGGTTATCGCAGAGATTTACCTCGCCTCGCTGGCAGAAGTCGCACGCTCCGCAATAGACGGTCGAGTCAAAGGTGACGCGGTCGCCCTTGGCAAACTTGCTGACGGCAGAGCCCACAGCAGACACGATGCCCGCTGCCTCGTGGCCCATGACGATCGGCGGAATCCGTCGCCCGGTAGAGCCGTCGTATCCATGCACATCGCTGCCGCAGATGCCGCATGCAGCTACCTGCACAAGAACATCGTCGGGGCCGGGAACAGGTGCCGGCAGGTCCTGAAGTTCAAGATTTTTGTACTCGGAGAGCAGCAAAGCCTTCATCGTGATTTAAGCCTCTCCGATAAAGGTACAACGTTCTTCAATAGATTCGTAGAACCTGTTCCATAGAGCAGGTTCTACCTGAGCGAGAGCCGATACACCGGCTCCAGAGTGACTGGCCCAATAAGACCGGAGGGTAGCAGCGGCGAGTCGCTGGTGTACTTGCGGATATTCGTCCATGTGTAATGCTTGCCCGTGCTGGATTGTGCATCGCCGATCAACCGGTTGGGCCAGAGATTAGTGACATCAACTTCGATGACGTTGTCTCCTGCGTGCAGCAGGGTATCGACGCGTATCGCAAACGGCTGTTTCCAGAGTATTCCCGCAGGCTTGCCGTTAATGCGGATCGAAGCGACTTCATGTACCTCGCCCAGATTAAGCCATGTAGTGTGGGTGGCGGCGAGCTGAGCGGCGCTCAGATGAAGCGTCGTGCGATAAGTGGCTGTGCCCGAAAAATAGCGAATGCCGGGATCCTTGAACTCAGTCCAAGACTGAAGGCGGTCGACCTTCACCTGCGGTGGCGCACCCCAGTCAGGCGGAAAACTCAGCGTCCATGGTCCACGCACAGCGATCGCTGCTGCTGCATCCGTGGCGAGCCGTTTCGTCTTACCATCGGCAAAGGCAATCTCGTAGCTGCCGGGATCAGCCGTTGTAAGAAGCTCGCCGCCTCCATCCTCTTGTGCCGCGAGGTGGAAGGGAAGCGCAGTCTCGCTGGCATGGGCCGCATCGTAAACCGTAGTGCCGTTATGTTGAATGCGAATGATGCTGTCTCGAGCCGAATGGCGGAAGACGATGAAGATGGAGCCGTAGGCTCGCAACGAGAGCGGTATAGCCGTTCTGCCATCGGTCGTCGACGCGAAGAGCAGACTAGGATGCGTCTCGCCGGTGACTGCATCGAACAACTCCGGCTGCTTCCTGCCTACGCGCAAAGTAACGGTTGCCTGTAACGGCTTGGGCTGACGGTTGCGGATGAAGTAGATGTCGGCACCGGCAGTAGCGCGATGCACATAATCGAGCGACGCGGTCTGCTCTGGAGTAGCTGCATCAAAGTCGGGCAGCACGCCAAGTTGCTGCATGGCCGCATGAGCATTGTCGGTACAAAAGAGCTGTCCCTTACCGGTTTTGCTGCGATGCTCTGCACTCTGCTCGCACGGCGTCCAGAGCGTATCGGCAATTGCAGAGAACCGTGCTGCGTCCGACTCTGAGACGATGCCCTGGCTGTGCAGAGGGCGCAGGCCAATCAAAGTCCCTCCACCTTCAACGTAGTGCTGTGCCAGTTCGAGCACTGCCAGTGGAAGGATGCGCGAGTGTGGCAGAACTAGTGCGCGATAGTGGATGCCCTCCGGCGTGTGCAGATCGCCCGAGCCGGTCAGCATGCGTCCAAGCAGCGCATCCGTGCTGGTGACGTCGTAGTCATAACCCGGCAGCACTCTGGCTGGATCATCACGCTTCAAGCGAACAAAGTTGGGAACATTGTCGCCGTAATAGTAGAGGACATCATTGACGGGATTACCCTGTTGCATCAGGAACTGCGAGCGATTGAGATAAAGGAAGAATGGCCCGGCGTCGCGCCACCAGGTAACGTTAGGATTGAGGTGCGTTCCGGCAAAGTACTCCTGCCCGGGCAGTCCAAGTTCAGGAGGCGACGAGGTGAATGCATGCCACACCAGGCGATTCAGCCCTTCGGTTAGCGCCTGATCGAACGAAGGCTTCAGGTTCATCCCGATCGACTCGTTCCACTGGTTGCCGATCGAGGTCATTCCTTCGGCGGCAGAAAAGGGTCGCCCATAGATATGCGCGGCGCTGGCCGCCTCCTTGACGAAGTAGCGGTCCGTATCAGCCGACCGGTGCTGGGGCGACATCGCCCAGTACTCCGTCTGCGGAACGGCGCTTCGCTGAAAGGTCTCGAGCGCATCAATGGGCGCGCTGTGCGGTCCGCCGGACTCGCATTGAATGCCGAGGCCAAACTGTTTGGCACGTTCAGCCATATGGTCATAATGCGTGTTCACCAGATCGGCTACGGTGCGGCGAAGGTCGGCGAGAAAGCGGTTGCTCAACTCACGGCTGCCGATGATGCGTCCAGCAACGATGGGAAGATAAGGCACAGGATCATACCCACGGCGGCGGCGAAACTCTTCGCGAAACCGCCCTGTCCAATTTGTGCCGCCAAGCTCCCAGCTATCGGTCGCCACATATTTCAAACTCTTCCCGACATAGGGAGCAGCAGCACCGGTAAGCAGCGGAAGAACAGCCCTGTCCCAGTAATGGTCGAGTGCCGTGGTATCGAGGTAGTCGATGGCAAGGCCCTGCCATGCGCCGCTCGATGTGGAGACACGCGCGTCCGAATCCGTATAGCCAATGCGTAGAACCTCCCAGCTATAAGGGCTATCGGAAGGCGGAGCCCAGTGCAGAGTGCCGTCGGCGTCGACCTTATCAGAGATATCCTGCACCTCAACTTTCGCGAAGTCAGCATCCTGATCCGAGCTGGTTGGTGCAGTCTCGGTTAGCAGCGAGCTTAGATCAGGCATCGAAAACCCATCTTCGGCAGCCGCTGACTTCAGCGCAAGACGAGTCATCGGCTTGCGGCTATCTCCGGGCGCACTGGCCAGCGCAGCTCCCTTGTGCAGAGGATATGCAAGTACAGATATCTGACGATAAAAGCCATTCTTCTCTTTAGGCTGATCTAGCCGAATAATTCCAGCTGCGTCCGGGCGAACCGTCGTTCGCGACCAGGTCAGAAGCTTTGATGCATCCTCCGGCTTCACCTGCGGCCCTCCGAGGTTCCAGCCGCTGGTGATATTGAGCGTTACCTCCAGCCCAAGCTGGTTCGCAACGCGCAGAGCATGAACATACAACTCCTTCCATGCGGGCGAGCCAAACTCCGGACCAGGAGGCACATTGTCATTGCCACCTTGATTGGCTCCATTGGCATCGACCAGCAAAACTCCGCCATAACCTTTTTTCTTCATCTCGGTCAGATCGCGTGTGATGGTTGCCTTCGTCGTGTGGCCGTTGAGCCACCACCAGTAGCAGCGCAGTCGCGCCGGTGCGGGAGGGCTCTGAAAGCCGCGAACCAATGAATCGCTTGAGACACTGCCGAGTCTCTCCGGCACACTACGGGTACTCTTCGCAGGCTGGCTGTATGCCGCTGCGAGAGGCAGCGAGGTAAAAGCAAGTGCAAGTGCAAGTGCAAGCTGTCGCGTTACGGTATGCCGGGAACCTGTCATGCGGAGTCTTTCTCTGAAGTGATAATGCCTGTGGATCGTCAGGCAATGTGTGAAAAAACTATGCGCTGCAGGACAGCAATCACTGACCTGCAGCGCATAAGCTGAACAGCACTAAAAGTTAATATGGGCCGTGATCTGCGTCAGAGTAATCTAGAGACTATTTCTAAGAATACGCATTCTTAAATCCATAGAACCTCCACGATTTGCACTTCTGTCGAACTTGCGAACACAAAGATATAGATAAGCAATAGCAAAAAGGAAGTGCATATACTGACCAAAGTATTGGACAAAATAACCAACAAGCTGGCGGAGTGCCAAATCGTCTATATCTTTGAAGGTGCTGGCACGCTCGAGACGGACAAACTGACCATCCGTGTCCATGCTGGCGATGCCATGCTGCTCTCGCCCAATCAATGGCACCGCTACAAGCCCGACGACGCAACAGGATGGCACGAGTACTGGGTTGGATTTTCCGGTGAATCGATCAAGCGAATCTTCAGCGCGGGTTTCTTTTCAAGAAAAAGTCCTGTCACCCACATTCGTGAAGAAAAGATCATGCTGACGACCTTTGGCCATCTCTTCCAGAACGCGAAGGAAAATACTCCGGCATTGCAGCAGGTCATGCTGGCCGCACCAGCGTTCTTCTTTCGCTCGTCTGCTCCTCAGGGCAGCCACTCTCTGCTGCCACGCAGGGCACCAGCCAGATGGTCGAACGCGTGCGCGCGATGATGACAGCGGAAGAGACGCGAGACAAGCCGCTCGAAGGCTTCGCGAAAGATCTGAAGATCAGTTACTCCACCTTTCGCCGAACGTTCCGCGAGCATACGGGCATGAGCCCGCACCAATATCGCCTGCATCTCAAGGTCAGCTCTGCCCGCGAGCTTCTGCGCAGCACGACCCTCACCGTCAAGGAGATCAGCTATCGCTGCGGTTTCGAAGACGAGCAATACTTCTGCCGCATCTTCAAGCGTCAGACCGGCAATACCCCAGGCCAGTTTCGCGGGCGGTAAAAAATCTTTGTAAAAACCCGGAAGACCTGCGCCGAACTATTTTCTCTTCGCCGCTTTGATCCGCGCAATCTCGTCCATGCGCTGCGCCAGCAGCTTCTCTCGACCTTCATTCGTCGGCTGGTAGTATCGTCGTCCGGTAAGGCTTGGAGGCAGGCACTCCATATCAGCAACGCGCCCCTCAACATCGTGCGCATACTGATAGTCCCTGCCATAGTCGAGTTCCTTCATCAGTTTCGTAGGAGCATTTCTCAGGTGCAGCGGCACCGGCTCTGCCGCAGTCGCTTCGATGTCGGCCTTCACTGCGCCATAGGCTACATACACTGCATTCGACTTAGGAGCCAGCGCCAGGTACACCACAGCCTGCGCGAGCGCCAGCCCGCCCTCCGGCTGTCCTAAAAAGTGCATGGCATCTTTCGCAGAGAGGCAAAGGTTCAGCGCCTCGGGAGCGGCCAGCCCAATGTCTTCAACCGCCATGCGCACAATGCGTCGTGCACAGTACATCGGGTCTTCGCCCGCTTCGAGCATTCGTCCCAGCCAGTAAAGCGCGGCGTCCGGATCGGAGTTACGCACGCTCTTGTGCAGTGCCGAGATGATGTCATAGTGCTGCTCGCCCTTCTTGTCATACAGCAGCACCCGCCGCTGCATCGCCTCCGAAGCAATCGCCTTCGTGATCGCGTGCTGCTTGCGCCCCTCTGCAAGTTTTGCCGCCACGTCCAGCGCATTCAGCGCATTGCGCGCATCGCCGCTCGAATAAGAGGCAATCGTCGCCAGCGCATCTTCATCCGCCGTCAGTCCAGAGCCACCAAGCCCACGCTTGTCATCGCTCAGTGCCCGCTGAAGCAGAGCGACGATCTGCGCTTCGGTCAGCGCCTGCAGCGTGTAGACGCGGCACCTCGACAGCAGCGCGGCAATAATCTCAAACGAAGGATTCTCCGTTGTCGCGCCGATCAGTCGAATCGTTCCGCGCTCCACATAAGGCAGAAAAGCATCCTGCTGCGCCTTATTGAAGCGATGAATCTCATCGACGAACAAAATAGTGCGCGACCCATAACCCGCAGCCTTCTCCGCCTCTGCCATCACCTGCTTAATCTCTTTGATCCCCGACAGCACCGCCGAAAACTCAATGAAGCTAGCCGAAGTCATATGCGCAATGATCTTCGCCAGCGTGGTCTTGCCCGTCCCCGGAGGCCCCCAGAAGATCATCGACGTAGCATCGTCGGCTTCAATCGCCAGCCGCAACGGCTTGCCCGGTCCCAGCAGATGCTCCTGCCCGACATACTCATCCAGCGTCTGCGGACGCATCCTCTCCGCCAGCGGAGCCTGTCGTCCATGCGATGCCGCAGCGGAGATAGGCGAAGCATCGAACAAACTCATCGTCCGCTCCTCTGCCGCGAAGCCTCATACAGCAGCAGCGATCCCGCAATCGCCGCATTCAAACTCTCTACCGGCCCGGGGCAGGGAATCGTTACCCGCGCATCGGCCATCTCCATCCACTCCGCCGCCAACCCCGCGCCCTCGTTACCAATCATCAACGCACACGCCGTAGAAAAATCCATCTCCTGTGCCGCAACCGTCTCGCCGTCCTCGAAGCCCACCGTCGCCAGCAGCCTCACACCCCGCGCCTTCAACCCGGCAATCTCTTCCGCCGTCGCCGAAACCACCGGCATCCGAAACACGCTGCCCACGCTCGCCCGCAACGCCTTCTGGTTCCACGCGCTCACTGTCCCCGGAGTCACCACCACACCCGTCGCTCCAAAAGCCTCCGCCGAACGAACCAGCGTCCCCAGATTTCCCGGGTCCTGCAATCCTGCCGCAATCAGAATCAGCGGCGTCCCTCGCAGCACATCATCCATCGCCGCAACCGGCGGCACCATCAGCGCAGCCACTCCCTGCGGAGACCGCGTCTCCACCGCACTCGCGAAGACCTCGTCCGTCAACCGCAACACCTCGACGCCGCGCGGAACACTCTTCGGCACCTCGCGGCGCTCGCTCACAAATACCGTCTTCAACACCATGCCGCTACGTAGAGCCTCGTCCAGCAGATGGTCGCCCTCAATGGCCACCATGCCTTCGCTCAGTCGCGCCTGCCCGGCAAACGCCGCACGCAGCTGCTTGACGCGGCCATTAGCGCGGCTGGAGACGACGGAGACCGTAGCGTTTTTTTCGAAGAAGGGCATCAGGCAAATCTTACGCTGTTCGCATCCACAGAGAAGTGCGACCGTCCTCCCAGAATGAAACAGCTGTCCTTACATAATGAAGAAGACAATGCTGATATTCTGATGCAGGTTTGCCGCTTTTTATGTTGTCTCACCATCCCCAGGCAGTTGAACCACGGCACAGGAGCAAGATTTGACGGCGCAGACACTTCGCATTCACCCCGACGAGCCTGAACCGGAGCTGGTCAGCCAGGTCGTCTCCAGCCTCTATCGTGGCAACGTCGTCGCTCTGCCCACCGACACCTTTTACGGCCTCGCCGTCGATCCGGTAAACCTCAAAGCGGTCGACCGTATCTACGAGCTCAAAACTCGCGCTCGCCACAAGCCCCTCTCATTGCTCATCGCCGAGGTCGCGCAGGCATACGAGATCGCTCGCCAACTCGACTCCGCCTTCGACCGCCTCGCAGAAAGATTCTGGCCCGGGCCGCTGACCATCGTCGTCAAGGCAGGCTCCAAGCTTCCGCTCCGCGTCACTGCCAACACCGGAAACGTTGCGCTGCGCGTTCCCGAAGCGGCCATCTCCCGCGCCGTCGTCGCCCGTCTCGGCCTGCCCATCACCGCAACCTCGGCCAACCTCCACGGCTATCCCGAGTGCACCTACGCCAACTGCGTGCTCGAACAGCTCGGCGACAAGATCCCGCTGATCGTCGACGGCGGCCCCACCGCTCGCTCCATCCCCACTACCATCGTCGATCTCTCCGGCGGCGGCAACTCGTGGATGATCCTTCGCGAAGGCGCAATCCCCACTCACGAGATCGCCCTGACGCTGCAACGTTAAGAACATAAAAAATATTTAAGCCACCACTTAATACACATCAGCTACTGGTAGCTACCCGATAGATATTTGTCGCCAGATCTTTATCGCCCACAAAAGCACGTCATCTCGACCGAAGGCGGCGCTTCTGCCGCCGCAGCGGAGAGACCCCTGTATTTCGCTGTTGCCGTTGCCTGTTCTTATCCTTAACAAGCAGCCAACAAATACACTACAACCCAAACATCTTCCCATCCAGCCCCATCTACCGTAGACTCATCTTTCACTCACGATGACGGCTTCCCCCTCCAACTCACGCCGATCGCGCCGCTCTTCTGCTGGCGGCAGTTTTTTTCGCCGCCTCCTCGGCGTTCTTCTGCTGGTAGGTCTCATCTGGTTCGCCTGGGTCTATCAACAAATCTCGCAGGTCGCAGCCGAAGACCAGGCGCAGCCCGCGGATGCCATCGCCGTCTTCGGCGCGGCAGAGTACTCCGGCCGTCCTTCGCCGGTCTTTCACGCTCGCCTCGATCACGCCGTCGAGCTCTATCGCAAGCAGATTGCGCCTCTGGTCATCACGCTTGGGGGAGGCGGCGACAAAGACTCCGGCCACACCGAAGGCGGCGTGGGCCGCGACTATCTTCTCGCCAACGGCATTCCCTTCGGCAACATCATCGCCGAAACCCGCTCCACCGACACCGAGCAGCAGGTGCATCGACTCGCCTCCATCGCTCGCGAAAATAATCTCAAGTACATCGTCGTCGTCAGTGACGGCACTCATCTCTTCCGCATCCGCGCTCTCTGTCAGGACGCCGGGCTGCACGTCTATACCTCGCCGCGCCCTATGCTCGGACACATCAGCAACTTCGATCTGGCCACGCGCTACTTCCACGAGATGCTCAGCTATACCGCCTGGCGCATGCACGCAGACCCGGCATGGCTGCATAGCTGGTTGGAAGGCAAATCCGAACTATAACCTCCGCGCTCACGCACTCTTCTTACCAACCTCGAACCCACTTCATCTCGACCGGAGCGAAGCGCAGTGGAGAGACCCCTGTATTTCGCTTTTCCCCTCCACTAAAACCTCAAATCAGCACCCACACCACCACAATCAAAGCAGCAAACAGCGTCGAGCTGAAGTTCACCAGATCGTTCCCCAGCCAGCCGCGGCGCTCCACCGTCGCCCCCAGCACGCTGTCGAAGGCCAACCCCGCGCAAGCTGCGACAAATACCAGCAACGCTTGCGGAGCGGCAAGTGCACCGCCTATCCCGCCCGCACCCACCACCACTGAGGCAGCTATCACTCCTGCCACTGTTCCTGCCACGCTGATGCCGCCGTCGGTGCCGGTTTGAACCCTGCGTCCGGTCGTAATCATCCACGCCCGCCCGCCAATCGCCTGCCCGATCTCAGACGACACTGTATCGGCCGCAGCCTCAGCCAACGCGGCAATGCAGCCTCCATGCCACCCCATCGCAGCGCACAGCGCCGCCACGCCAAGATTGGCCACAATCTGCGAAGCGCGCCTGCCCCCGCGCCGTTCGGCCAGCTTTTTCAACTCCTTATTTGCCCGGCCAAACCGCGTGGCAGCAAATGTCAGCACAAACAGCGTAACCAGCGCCGTCAATGCTGCTGCGTTGATCTTTGCCCCGGCCTGCCGCGGCTCGGCCAGCGCCAGGCAGATCACCAGCCCAATCGCCGCCGCCGGAGCGGTCGCCGCCCGCAGCAGCCAGACCAGCACAGCAAAGCCCACGCTCACCAGTAGCGGCACAATCCACGGGCCCAGCGAGAGTCCCCGCGCCGCAGCCTCCAGCGGCAGCCACGCCGCGCCCAGCGCCAGCAGGGGAGCGGCCACCCACACCAGCGTCGTGCTCTGCCGTCGATCCCGTCCTGCGACGGTCACCTTTTGCGGTTCCATTCTCTGCATTTCCTCCTCCGGCAACAACCACATGCTCCCCGGTGATTTACAATCAGACCTTGAGCATAGCCAACACCAGCATCACGGCGGGAGTAGTTTTGCATTCAGCAAGAATTGAGTCAGAAGCAAACACACAGCCACACGGACAGAACCCTACCCGGTCTGTAGCGCGGTTCGCATTGAGGTTCGCTCTGGTAGCGGCCGTATCGGCATCTCTTATCGGATGCGGCAACACCTATCGGCCGGTGGTCACAGCGATCAACCCCGTCGGCCCCGGTGCCCAGCCAACCAAATATGCGGTTGCTATCTCCACAACGGGAGCGAGCACGCCGGGCCTGGTAACGTTTGTCGACTTCTCGGGCGACACCGTTCTGATCACTGCCACCATCGGGGTCGATCCGTACTACCTGGCGCTGAGCAGCGACGGAACCACCGGCTATACCCTCAATCGGGACACGACCGTCAACAGCTTCGATATCTCGACCTCGTTGCTGAGCACCAACGTCAACCAGACGACGCTGCTCTCGGGCGCTAACCCCGTCAGCATCCTTCCTCTCAGCACTCACACCTATGCTGTCGAACCGGGAAGATCTGCGGTTGCGGACCTTACGGGAGTGCCGCCGAAGTTGAACCAGGAGTTTGGCCCGGTTGCCAACGGGACCTATATGGTCGGCATCAATGGCGCACCTCGTGTCTATGCGCTTGGTGCGGACAGCTCCGGCAACGGTCAGGCCTACACCATCGAGACCGCGACCAACACCTTTGAGCCCACGCCGATTGCGATCGGCAAAAACCCGGTTTACGGCGTCATGACGGCAGATGCAAAGCGCGTCTTCGTCATGAACAAGGGTGACGGCACCGTCAGCGTCATCAACGCGCAGACCAACCTGCTCGATACCATCCCCGGCACCGGCAACACGTACATCCCTGTCGGCACCAATCCAGTCTGGGCTGACTTTGCGCCTACCCGCAACGAGCTGGTCGTCGCCAACGCCGGCAACGGCACCACACCGGGAACGGTCAGCATCATCAGCATCCCGCTCTGCTCGGCCACCGCGCTGCCCACCAATCCAAACTGCGACCCCAACAACCCGGTCGACTCGACTCAGTTCGGAACAGTCCTTGCGACGGTCCCTGTCGGCATCAACCCGGTCATGGTCGCCGTTCTGCAGGATGGCACCCGCGCCTATGTTGCCAACGCCGGCGATCCCAGCCTTCCCTGTGCGGCGACAGCAGTTCCGGGCGTAAGCACAACCTGCTCGGTCTCGGTGATCAATCTCACCTCGAACACCGTCACCGCAACCATCCCCAGCCTGCCCGATACCGGAACCACCGGCTCGACCTGCGCGACGGCCACTACAAAGACCGTCTGCGGCCATCCGGCCTGGATCGCTGCCACAACCGGAACGCCTGCTGGAAAGGTCTACGTGACCTCGCTCGATTCGAGCAACATGTCGATCATCCGCACCGATGTCGACGCGATCGACACGACCATCCCCCTGCAGGGCAAGGGCGTCTCAGTTCGCGTCACCGCTCCATAGTTGTCTGATTGTTCTAAGCAGTTCCATTGGCTGCCTTCGCTAAGCGGAGGCAGCCAATTCCATTAAGCCCCCAAACCGCGCGTCATCTCGGCCGAAGGCCGCAGTAGAGAGACCCCTGTAATTAGCCTTTTGCCGCGTTAACCAAATACGCTCAGGCCCCAACCATAATGATCGGCAGTGTCGGAGTCTGCGACCCACCCTCGTTCTCGATAGTTACACCAAAGGCCTTCGCCTCAACTCCCTTAGGCAGCGGCGGCATCATCACGCTGGCATAGCCGTGCTCGTCAGGATGGAACGTGCCCGCAGGAATCGGATTGCTGCCATTGGCCGGAATCAGCCACAGCTCATAGACCTTGGCCGGTTCGAGCGGCTCCATATTGTTGGCCTGAAAGATCAGCAAGCCTTTGTCCGCAATGTAGGTGGCCCGCGCCTGCGGCACCGGTGCGGTCTGCGCCTTGGTCAGCGTCACGCGCAGGGCATTGCGATCGGTCATCGTCTCCATGACCTCGCGCGCGGTAGCAGCATCGGTGGTCAGTTGGGCGATCTGGTCCTTCTGCTCTGCGATCGAACCTTGCAGGGCAGTACGCTGCATGTAGAAGTTGCCCGCCGTCACCGCCAACCCCGCAGCCAGCGCCCATCCCAGCCAGGGAAAGACCCTGCCTGCAAATCCTCGCGGTGGCAGATCGTCTTCGGTAAGCGAGCCGCGCCCACTGAACCCGCGGATAGGAAGCTCCGGCTCGGGTTCGGCAGCAGTCTCGACAGGGATAACCTTCTTCTCGTGCGCCACCTGCTTCAGCAGGCGCTCTCTGGCGCTCTCCGGCGCGGCCTGCATCTCGACGCTGTGCGCGTAGACGGCCAGGTCGCCCTGCACCTCGGCCAGTTCGCGGCGGCACTCCGGGCAGCCAGCGATATGCGCTACGGCAATGGCATTCTCCTCCGCCGAGAGAAGCTGCATGGCAAATAACACCAGATTGTCGCGTTCAATGTGTCCGGTTGTGTTCATGCCGTGAATGCCTTTCTCAACGTCAGGAGCGCGCTGCGGATTCTCGTTTTTACCGTGCCGAGCGGATCGCCCGTCATCTCGGCGATCTCAGTGTGAGTCAGGCCATCGAAAAATGCCATCTCCAGCGTCTTGCGCTGCTCCATCGGCAGCAACTGGATGACGCCACGTGCTCTCTCGACCATCATTTCGCGTTCTGCCTCATTGGCTAGATTGTAGTTAGACGCGAGCGCAATATCATCGACGCATTCCGTGGGCCGCTTCCGTCGCAGCGCATCGATCGACCGGTTGCGGGATACCACCGCGAGCCAGCCGCCGAGACTTCCGCGGGTTGCGACAAAACCATCGGGACTTCGCCAGATCTGCATGAATACTTCCTGTAAGACATCTTCCGCTGCCGCGGGATCGCGAAGCACGCGCAACGCCACTGAATACACCACCTTCGAGTAGCGGTCGAACAGCGATGCCATCGCGTATTCGTCGCCCCGCTGTATCAGCGCAAGTAAGGCGGCATCATCCTGCGCCGACGACGAAGACGTGTTGGTGATGCCCGTCTCTCTATACATAAAACGCACCCGCGCCTGTACTGGATTTCAGAAGAAGGAACGATTCGGGGTCCGTTCGATCACTTGCCGCTTGCATCGTAGTTAGCTTCATTACAAATGCAACTTTACCTGAAACAGCACCGCATTTGTTATTCATCTCAACCTCACTCACACCCCAAACACACGTCATCTCGACCGAAGGCGGCGCTTTTGCCGCCGCAGCGGAGAGACCCCTGTATTTCGCCGTTGCTCGTTTTTCCTACTTTCAGGTTCTAATAGAGAGACGCAAAACGAATGACGGACCCAGCCAAAACACGCACCGAGAAGATACGTCTGGACAAACTCCTCGTCGATCAAGGCCACGCCGCATCCCGCGAGCGCGCACAGGCCATGATCCTCGCCGGTCGCGTACTCGTCGACGAGCAGCGCGTCGATAAGCCGGGAACAGCGGTCCGCGCGGACGCTCCAATCCGTCTGCTGGGCTCGGACCTGAAGTACGTCAGCCGCGGCGGCCTCAAGCTCGAACAGGCGCTGGCGCATTGGCAGATCGCATTGACCGGACTCGCTTGTGTCGACATCGGTGCCTCAACGGGCGGCTTTACCGACTGCATGTTGCAAAGCGGCGCGGTCAGCGTGCTTGCCATCGATACTGGCTACGGTCAGATCGCACAGAAGCTGCGCTACGACCCGCGAGTGACGCTGCGCGAGCGCACCAACGCTCGCCTGCTGACCGAGGGCGAGTTGTTGGGCAGCGGCTCAGTGCCGGCATTCGTCTCCATGGACGTCTCCTTTATCTCGGTCACGCTGGTCCTCCCCGCTGTACTGTCCGCGCTCTCAACGGCATCCGAGCCGTGGACGGGCGAGGCTGTGATTCTCGTAAAGCCGCAGTTCGAAGCAGGCCGCGGTCACGTCGGCAAGGGAGGCATCGTCCGCGATCCCGATGCCCGCCGTCAGGCGGTAGAGCGCGTTCGCGAGTGCGTGATCGAACAGGGAGGCAGCGGCATCGAGGTTATCGACTCCCCGATCCTCGGCATGGAAGGCAATCACGAGTACTTGCTTCACGCCCATTTCGGCAAAAAATAAATCACAAACCCCTGCCCCAACCAAAGCACGTCATCTCGACCGGGTGTCGGGTGCCCCATGTCCCGCTTTTGGGACATGGGTTGAATCACCCCAATGCACGCATCATCTCGACCCAACTAAAAGCACGTCATCTCGACCGAAGCCGCGCAGTTTTATCGCGCGGCGCAGCGGAGAGACCCCTGTATTTCGCTTTTGCCTTTGCTGTTATCCTTCCCGCCAACCCATAGAAGCAGAAACCGAAGTGCCGTTACACTAGCGATATGCCTCTTGCTGCAATTATCTCCAAGCCTCAGAAGCCGGAGCTCGCAGGAATTTTGCGCGAGCTTGTAAGCTGGCTCGAAAGCCATGGGTATCAGTACATCTTCGATCCGGATAGTGCAGCATATCTCGCTGGCGCCGTAGGCATTGAGCGGCCTGACTTGCCGAAACACAAGCCTGATCTGGTCATCGTTCTCGGTGGCGATGGCACCCTGCTGGCAGCGGCGCGCGCCTTCGCCCGCACCGTGACGCCAATCCTCTCGGTGAACCTTGGCTCGCTGGGCTTCCTGACCGAAATCCCATTGGGCGATCTCTATGTCACCCTTCAGGACTGGTGCGATCACCGCGCCGACGTCGAGGTTCGCAGCATGATGCACGCCGAACTGCGACGCGACGGCAAGCTGCTGCACCAGTGGGACGCCCTGAACGATGTCGTCGTCGCCAAGGGAACCATCGCCCGCATGGCCGACTTCATGGTCGAGATCGACGAGCAGCTAGTAGCTAAATTTAGAGCGGACGGAATTATCGTCGCTACGCCGACAGGATCGACCGCCTACAACCTCGCCGCCAACGGGCCGATTGTGATGCCTAACGTCAACGCGATGTTGGTGACCCCGATCTGCCCGCATCTACTTACTCTAAGACCTATAGTAGTACCTGGAGATTCCTCTGTAAGTATTCATATTGAAGGAGTTCCAAATCAGACGTATTTGACCGTCGACGGCCAGGAGGCAGTCGAGTTGATGCTCGGTGACATTGTCCATTGTTGCCGCTCGCATTACAGCGTACGCCTGCTGCGTCACACGCCGAACGGAGTCTTCAATGTACTGCGCTCGAAGCTGAAGTGGGGCGAGCGATAGCTCAACTGAGCATGTAACCGGTGAAATGCTGTTTTAGAGGTTACAGAATTTAAATGTAACCGGTAAATCAATCTTTAACCGGTTACATTGAGCTTAGCGCTTCAAAGTGACGACCTGCCCGCCGATAGGATGGCAGAAGACTTTTCCATGACTCAGGGCAATCTTGCGCTGCGCAAGTGCTGCCATTTCAGGGTCATGCGTGACCATGACAATCGTATGGCCATTGCGATGCAAATCCTGCAAAAGCTCAGCAACAATCGTCTGATTAGCCGCATCCAGATTTCCCGTAGGCTCATCCGCTAGCAGAATCGGCGGGTTATTAATCAGCGCCCGTGCAATACAAACACGCTGCTGCTCGCCTCCCGAAAGCTCACTGGGAAGATGTTCAGCGCGTGCAGCAAGCCCAACCCGAGCAAGCGCAGCGCGGGCTTCGGTCTCGTCGGTCATAGAGTGGAAGTACTGCGCCAGCATCACATTTTCCAATGCAGACAGATACGGAATCAGGTGGAACTGTTGAAAGATGAAGCCGATCTTGTCGGCGCGAAAGCGGTCGAGTTCCGTCGCGGACATCGTAGCTACGTTGACGCCGTCGATGCGCAACTCGCCCGAGGTGGGGCGGTCGAGGCAGCCGATGAGATTGACCAGCGTGGATTTTCCCGAGCCTGAGGGACCGGTGATGGCGACCCACTCACCCGCCACAATACTGAACGCCGCGTGATCGAGCGCACGGACGGCTCCGGCGCGACCGGCGTACTCGCGAGTGACTCCGCTGAGGGAGATGACGGCGCAGTCGGGGCGGGTTTCGCTTTCGATGGGGCTTAGGCTTTCGGGCATGGGTTCTCTTCTAGTTTAGCCTCTGGTTTGAAAAGCTCTTCATCATTCGCCCTTCAGTAACGCGGCTGGTTGAAGGCCGCGCAGAACGCGGACGGGGAAGAGGGCGGCGAAGGCTGCGATAGCGATGTTGAGCAGCAGCACCAGAGGAAGCACGGAGAGGCGTGGCAGCGTGGCCGTGTGGAAGTTCACCTGGCTGATGGCCCATGCGGCGGCAGAGCCAACGATGTATCCGAGGACAACTCCTGCGAGCGCGAGAACAAGGGCTTCGAGCAGAAACATGGCCATGAGCTGCGTCTGCGATCCGCCGAGGGCCTTCATCAATGCGAAGTCGCGGCGGCGTTCGAGCACAGAGGCGGAGAGGGTAGCCAGGACGCTGACGGCTACGGTGAGGGCGATGAGCAGTACCGAGCCGTACATGAGCGAGTGGGTGCGGTCGACGATGCGGGACTCGCCTTCGACGAGTTGGCGAACAGGTTGGATTTGTAAAGTTGGGAACTGGGCGCGGAGGCGGTTGAGTGCAGCCTCTACGGCGGCGGCTCCGCCGGGGATTTGGATTTCTATGACGGTAGGCGCGATGCCTGTCCATTCTGTGAAGGCTTTGAGCGGGATGTAGACGCGGCTGTCCTCGTCGCCTCCGGTCTTGATGCGGCCTGCTCCGGTAAGGGTAATGGCTTTGTTGGCGTAGGTGAGCTTGACGGCGTGCTCATCGGCGATGAAGTTGGCGGCGCGGTCACCTAGCAGAGCGGCGTCAGAAGCCGTGGGCCATTGTGTGAGGTCCCACCAGGCGTCGAGATGCTGGACGGCAGGGAAGTCGGTTCCGGCTACGACGACGGAAGTCCCGCGATCGGTGGTGGCTACGGCATAGGCGAAGGGAGCAACGAGTGCGTCTGGGCCTGCGGCCTTTTGAATCTCTGCTAATGCGTTGGGTGGCAGCGGAGAAGATGCCGAGGCGGTGACGACTACGTTGGCTCCGAAGTTACGAAACTCTTTGTGGAGTTTGGCGTTGAGGTCGGCGTAGAGCGTAAGCAGGGCAGTGGCGACGGCGGCGGAGACGGTGAGTGCTACCAGTGCGGAGAAGCTGCGTGCGCGGCGATGAGTCAGCGAGCGGCGCAACATACCGACGAAGCTGAGTTGTTTCATGCTGTCACCTGCGCGGACTGGTGTGGCGCAAAACCCATGTCCCAGAGTCGGGACATGGGGCACCCGGATTGTTGCTTGAGAAGATTTGTCATGCGTCCGCCCTGAGGATGGTGGAGGGGTCTATCTTGAGTGAGGTGCGGATGGAGGGGGTGCTTCCGGCGATCGCTACGACGAGGGCGAGAGCAACGACGACAGGGAGCAGAACGGGGTTGAGAATGGAGCCGGCTGCGGCTGCTCCGTCGCCCGCGAAGATGCGCGCTCCCAGCCATGCGGCGAGGCCGGAGCCGAAGAGGTAGCCGATGGTTCCGGCGAAGACGGCGAGCAGGCCTGTCTCGGAGTAGAAGAGGAAGGCGATGGCGCCTTTGCTGGCTCCGAGGGAGCGCATGAGGCCGATCTCGGCGCGGCGCTCGAGGATGGCGGTGGCCATCGCCGCGGAGACGGCGAATCCGGCGGCAAGCAGGGCGGCGGCGCTGATGAGCCACATGAGTCCGCTGATGCGTTCGAGGACGTTGCCTTCATTTTGCTCGACGCGACGGACCTGTTCGGCCTGTGCGCCGGGGATGGCTTCGCGGATCTGATAGGCGATGGAGTTGGCGTAGGGGCGGCAGTACCAAATCTCGTGCTGCTGGGGGGAGAGCGTGTCGGGGTCTTTGCGGGCGAAGGCGTCTTCGGGTTTGGTGCGGGCAGAGACGTCTACGCGGGAGACGGCGTCGGGAAGGTTGGCTAACTTCTGCGCGGTTTCAATAGGAAGAAGAAGACGCTTGTCGGTGGCGTCTCCGGTGGAGACGAGGCCAGTGATGCGGAGAGGAGTGTTGTCGGCCTGAACGGTGTCGCCGATGTGCAGGCCGGTTGCTGCTCCGGCGACGGCTTCGTTTGATGCGGACGGCCATGCGCCTGTGAGCTTCCACCATGGGTGCAATGGCGGCGCTCCGGTGATCATGCTGCTGCCGCCATTAGCGAGATTGTGATTGAACCAGAGGCCGGTAGCGGGGAGTTGCTGGCCATTGGCGAGGGTGAGCGTGATGGGAAGTTCGGGCGAGACGCCCGTGATGTTGTTGGCCCAGAAGATGGCTTTAAGCTTGGGTAGATCGCTGGCTTTAAGGTATGCGCCGCCGGTGGAAGGCTTGATGTCTACGCCGCCGATCTTGACGTCGAGCAGGTCGGCCTTGGGGGTAACAATGATGTTGGCTCCGTAGACGGCCAGCTCTTTGTGGATGCGGTCGCCGATGGTGGTGGCGAGGGCGAGCATCGCGGTGACGGCTGTTGTTCCGAGCAGGATGGCGACTCCGGCGAGGGCCTTGCGGCGACGCTGGCGGCGGAAGCTTTCCCCTAGGAGCCGGAAGAACATTAGTTGGCCTCCGACGGGAACTGCGACTGCAACCGCGGGTCCTTCGACTTCGCGCTACGCGCTACGCTCAGGATGACAGGTTTGGGGTGGGAAGAGAGCAGCGGAACCCACGTCCGAAGGTCCGGACGTGGGGCACCCAGATGGAGTGGGGTAGTCATGACTAGCGCTCGAAGACCGGGGCGAGGGCGCGGAGGTCTGCGGCCTGGATGACTACTTCGCCGCCGCCGATGGTGGATTGGAGCGGAATGGGATTGCAGCCGCCGGGCTGGCCCATCGACTGAGGCACGAGGGGGGAGGCGCACATCTTGCAGGTGATTCCCTGGCTGCTGATGTAGAAGCCGACCGGGCCGCAGATGTGGCAGGCGTCGGCGACGGAGACGATGTTGCCGTCGGGCTTTTTGTAGAGGAGAAAGCGGACTTCGACGCTGCCGCCCTTGCCGTCGTCGACGTGGACGCCGTAACGGTGGAGCTGGTCGTCGGTGATCTGCGAGGTGGGGACGATGGCCTGGCTGCCGACGAGGGTGACCGCCGTTGTCGGGGAGAGCGCGGTGGTGCTCTTGGCGTAGATGAACTCGGCGGTGGAGAGGAAGATGAAGACGAAGCTGGTGACGACGACGGCGGTCATCCACATCTTTTCGCGGCGCTGGGTCCACTCGGCGCGGCGCTTGTCGGCGGGAGTGGCGTTTGACGGAAGCTCGATGGGGGTGCGGCGTTTGTATTCGAGCAGCATCATGAGGCCGGCGAGGGCGAGCATGGTGACGAAGAAGAAGAGGTCGTTGCGGACGATGGGGCCGATGAGGCGCATCTCGGTGGTGCTGGAGGGGAGGACGCCGTTTTCGCTGAGCTCGTGCAGACCGCTGACGATGAGCTGGAAGGCTACGAAGTAGAGGATGACGGTGGTGACACGGAAGAAGCGCTGCAGGTTGATCTTGACGCTGCCGCGAATGAAGAGGACTCCAAAGACAACGGCGACGGCGATGCCGAGGAGGGTGCCGGTGAAGCTGAGAAGCTCGGTCGAGTTGAGGGTTACGGCGGAGAGGATGAGGACGGTTTCGACGCCTTCGCGCAGGACGAGCAGGAAGACGAAGAGGAAGAGGCCGATGTGGGATGGGCCGTCTTTGCCGCCGGTGAACTTGGCGACCTTGGATTCGATCTCGCCCTTCATGGAGCGTGCGGTCTTGTGCATGAACCAGATCATGCTGATGACGAAGACGGCCGCCGCGAGCATCACCCAGCCTTCGATGATGTCGGAGTTGAAGTTGAGGTGGGCGACGACGATGGCGACGCCGACGCTGGCGGCGACTGCTGCTCCGAGTGCCCAGAAAACGGTGCGCTTCAGCTCGTTGCGGCCGATCTTGGAGAGGTAGGCGAAGACGATGCCCACGATCAGTGCTGCTTCGACCCCCTCGCGGAGGGTAATGATAAATGCCTGCAACATAAGGTGTTTCTCTTCCCCCGAGGAGGTTTCTGCAAGACTTTCCGCAAGGCTTTCTGAGCGCTTGAAGGCTGGTCCCGATGCTGTGCTGGATTGGCCAGCGTTCCAGGTTCTAGTCTAATGCGGACTAAATTGGTCGTCAATTGGCGATGACGAATTTTTGGTGTGTTCACAATACTGAGGGTGGCTTGGGAGATGCTGTTTGGATATGTCAAGAATGAAGTGCGGTCTGTTGCTATTTGTGGTGGCGCTGTTGGCTGCTGCTGGGGTTGCCTGGGGTCAGAATGAGGTTGCACTGCAGCCGCCGGCTACGATTTTGATCATTCGTCATGCAGAGAAGCTGACCGATGGGCGACAGGACCTTTCGCCTGTGGGATATCAGCGGGCTGCTGCGTTGCCTAAGTTGTTCGATGGCTCGCGGTCTGATCTGCCCGTGCCGCAGGTTCTGTTTGCGACGCATGTGAGCAAGCACTCGAACCGTCCGGTGGAGACGATTACACCGCTGGCGGCGGCTTTGAAGCTGCCCATCGACAGCACGATTATGGATGACGATTATGATGCGCTGGCGAAGGAGCTTTTGAGTGGAAAGTATGCGGGGAAGGTGGTGCTGGTGGCGTGGCATCATGGAAAGATTCCGCAGCTTGCTGCCGCTCTGGGAGCGCAGCCGCCCTACACGCCGTGGCCTGCCGAGCAGTTCGACCGGGTTTGGCGGATCGACTACAAGGATGGGAAGGCTATATTGACGGATCTGCCGCAGTCGTTGCTGCCGGGAGATTCGAAGTAGTTTTTTGAGAAGAGAGATAGCGCAGTGGAGAGACAAAAAATACAGGGACCTCTCCACTGCGCTTCGCGATGAGCCTGCATGGCTACGGTCGAGATGACGTATTTTTAGCGGTTAGAGAAATTTGAGGGGGAGAGATGGTGCGCCCGGAAGGAGTCGAACCTCCGACCTACTGGTTCGTAGCCAGTTGCTCTATCCAACTGAGCTACGGGCGCACATTGCGTGAATGCAACTTTCAAAGAATAACGGAAATTTGCAGTTAGAGCAACCCCACATCGCTGCTGCTTTTTCCTGATGCTGTATTTGCAGATGGAGAGAAGGAGCAAACCTCCGACCTGGTTCGTAGCCAGTTGGATGTGCGGAATGCATCACATACCAGAACCTTTGTGCCTGCAAGTATGATGGGTCACATTGTTGGAGCTCTCTACGCGTTCTGTACGCTAGGCGTGTGCGGCAGGACGGCAAGGGAGATGAAAAAGAGCGACGAAGATCGCCGAAAGATTCCAAGGATTGCTAAGGTCTCCAAGGAGCAGCAATGAAACGCATTTTCTCAATTCTCTTTCTCTCGCTCTGTTTTGCTAGCGCTGCTCATGCGACTACCTGGTACGTGCGTACTGATGGCGGCACGGCCACCGAGTGTACAGGGAAGACGAACGCTCCCTATCCGGGGTCGGGTAAAGGAAAGGCATGCGCCTACAACCATCCTTTTTATCTGGTCACCAACAATACGGACGGCTCTAAGTTTGCCTGGAAGATTGCCGGAGGCGATACCGTCCAGTTTGAGGACGTAGGCCCGTACTACATCGGGCAGGCATTGAAAGGCGTTGGACAATCGTGGCTGGCCTGCGTGGGGGACAATCTGGATTGCGTGCTTCCTGCTCTTCCTGCTGGAACCGCAGCAAAGCCCACCAGATTTTTAGGAAAGAATGCGGGAAGCTGTCACACCGCCGGGCATACGGGAACGTTGAATCCTACCCAATGGATCGGGCTCAATGCCGATTTCTGGATGTTGAGCATCATGGATACGTCCAACGTGGATGTGGAGTGCTTCGACTTTACACAACCTGATCAGTGCTCGATGGGAGGAACGGGGTTCTTACCTCACGACCAGATCTGTTCTAACGGTGCCAATAATTTTGTGAAGCACGGTCTGATGCTGAGTTATCTGACCGGGCAAGGGCCGTCGAACGCGAAGGTCGCAGACCTCTCGATCCATGGGCTTGGAGGCGAGGCCATCAGTGGCGGCAAGATGAACAAAGCAGCCGGAGATGTGATGAACCTCACGGACATCTATCTGTATGGCAATGGCGGAGCTGGGTTCGACTCAGATGCCGGTGGGTGCGGAAACTCCTGCGAATCGGTCGGCACCGTCAACATCGCGCACTGGGTGGTGAACTGGAACGGATGTGTCGAGGTGAAGCCCAACGGCGGAACCATCGGCGGGAAGGGCTATACCGATTGCACCGACCAGTCTCATTCAGGGTATGGCGATGGCTTTACCATGATTGCTGAAGGCAACAGCACATGGAACATCTCCGACATCTCTGTGAATTGGAATACGCAGGACGGATTCGATGGACTGCACATGGGGGATGATCCGACTACGACTCCCCTCGTCAACATCTCGCGACTGAGCGCCCAGGGGAATATGGGGCAGCAGATCAAAACGGGTGGAGACATTACGCTTCGCAATAGTTGGGTCAATACGAACTGCCGCAGGCTGGCTTATCCGTTCGCAGATAATCCGGCAGACTACAACAAGGTCTTAGGCGATTTCTGCCGTGCCGGCCCGATTGGAAATGCCATCCAATTGCTCGACGGGCGCTATGCCATCATTCAGAACAACACTACGCTGGGTTATAGCCATACGATGTGGGCCTTTCTATGTGTCGAAGGGCAGAAGTGCGGAAGAGGAACGAAGGTCGTCTTCCAGAACAATCTGAACTATGGAACGCAGGACCCTAACTCGGGCGACATTGCGACACCGGCCGGGCTCTATTTTGGCGAAGACCAGTTTGCGATTACAAACCCATTCGCGAATCCGGGCAGCGCGATCGATCATAATCTGTGGTTCGGAGTGCGCGGAACCGGGCCGTTCAGAGCCTGCCCTCAGGATATCCACGAGAAAAATGCAGTGTGCAAAGATCCTTTGCTGATGGGTGAGGTGCAGACGGGGAAGGAGCAGGACGGCCTTACTCCGTTTCCCCGGGCAAACAGCCCTGCGCTGAAGGCGGGTGCGGCGATTACAGGAATCACTGCCGACTTTACCGGTGCGCCGCACTCTACGCCACCGGCGATTGGCGCCTTTTCTTCCCCGGCTGGAGCAGGCTTGCAGTCCCATCGGTGATCGTTCGGGCTCAAGCGGCATGCCATGACCCGTATCGACCTTGTGGGAAGATTTGTTCCTAATAACTACCTATCAATTGCATATATGAAGCGCATAGCCTCGGTTGGCATAAAAATCCAACTGAGGTTCCTTCGATGCGTTTAGCCGTCAGTTTCCTTGCCGCAGCAGCCTTGACTCTTGTGCTTACCCCCGCAGCCTTGGCGGACAGTATTCAACTTACGGTTAATTCGAGCTTATTGGTTAATGTATCGAGTCCAGATGATAATTTCTGGGGTCAATTTGTTAATGTCTCTTCAGAACCGTACATGTTGGGTCATCCAGAAATTAATTCCGCGGCTTCGATACCGTTTTCAAATATCTCAGTGCTTGTGCCGGATGGCAGTTTGATTACCTCAGCCGTTATGAGTATTGCTGTACAAACGAATACATTCCAAGCTGGCACCGGGATACTGGTGGCTAAAGGAGCGTTTGGATGGGTTATCGATCCTTCCATTCCATCCGTAGCACCTGTCTTTTCTTCGGCGAATGTGGACGCCATCGTAGACGACGCCTTCTATAATCATGAGTTAATTATCAATGGCAATGAGGTTTCAACGAATGTCCAAGATGTTGACCTCGATCTCAGTGGTGTTATCTTCCCGAATGGCTATAGCGGAGGAACTAACTGGGCTGGTTATATTGGAGGCTCCGGACAGGTGGATATTCCATACACCGTCCAACTGGATGTCACGTATACACCCGCACCCGTTCCTGAACCATCCAGCGTAGTTTTGCTCGGCACCGGTCTGCTTGGCCTTGCGGGAGTTGCTCGACGCAGGTTTCTCTCACGAGCGTAGGAGAGAGTGAATTATCTTTCTTGCGCTCGCTGAAGTTTGTGAAGTAGTCCTAATTTCGTACATAACAAACGAAAGCCCCTCATTCCTGAGGGGCTAACTTATTGATTCTTGTGGTGCGCCCGGAGAGATTCGAACTCCCGACCCTTTGGTTCGAAGCCAAATGCTCTATCCAGCTGAGCTACGGGCGCACATTGAAAACTAAAAATAATAATTGCTGCGAAGCTATTGTGCTGCCGTGGGCTCCGGCTCGGGGAGCGGAGGCGCGAACATGGGCATGGTCTCGACGATGTCGAGGCCAGCGCGGCGCAGGAGCTGGTGGATGACCGGCTCGGTGAGGCGGGTGGCGTCGTACTCGATGCGGACGGTCCTTTCGGCTTCGTTCAATGCGATGCGACGAACGCCGTAGACTTCGCGGATTTTAGCGATGGCAAGGGTAGCGGCCTCGGTGGGCGGCACTCCGTAGCGGTACAGAACATCAAGCTGGGTCATGCATTGATGATAGCAGCGGGCCGGGCTACGTAGAATTGAAGATATGGGGATTTCTCTGGTTGAGGGCACGTTTGCGGGGCTGATCTTTGATTGTGACGGGACCCTGGTGGATACAGCTCCGGCACATTGGGCGGCTTTGCAGGTGGGGCTTGATGCGTATGGGCTGACAGTGGCAAAGGAGTGGTATTACCCGAGGGGCGGCCTTACTCCCGATGCGCTGATGGATGACTATGAGGTTCTGTTGGGCAGGCCGGTGCCGCGTGAGGACATCCTTGCGCGACATCGGGCGGCGTTTCAGGCGGGATTACAGGGTTTGCAGGAGGTCAGGGTGGTTGCAGAGATTGCGCGTGAGTGGCATGGCCGGGTGCCGATGGCGGTGGCCTCAAACGGGCGCAGGCAGAATGTCGAAGCTAGTTTGACAGTGACGAAGCTGCTGCCGCTGTTCGACTATGTCGTGACGGCTGAGGATGTGGCGCGGGGGAAGCCCGAGCCGGATGTGTTTCTGGAGGCTGCGCGCCGGATGGGGGTTGCCGCTGCGGATTGCATTGTGTTCGAAGATACTGATGAGGGGCTTGAGGGTGCCCGCAGGGCGGGGATGCGCGGGATTGATATTCGCGAGTACTTCATGCCGGTGCGGTGAGGTTGTGAGGTTTGTGGCTGCGATAACGGCAAAATACAGGGGTCTCTCCACTACAGCGTGCGATGAAACTGCACGCCTCCGGTCGAGATGACGTAGTTTTCTTCGTGAAGACGTGGTGCTCTAAGAGGCCAGATCCTTCAGGTAGTTCATGATCTCGGGGCTGGTCCAGTCCTGAGCGGAGACGAACTTGCGGCGGATCATGCCGTTCTTGTCGATGACGTAGCTCTCGGGGATCTGCAGCGTGCCGTAGAGATGGTTGATGCGGGTGGAGGGGTCGCGGACGGTGGTGAAGTCGATGTGATGCTGGACGAGAAAGCGGCGATAGACCGCGTCGTCCTCGTCCTGGCTGACCGCGAGGACGGTGATGTTGGGCATCTGCTGCTGGAGCTTGATGAGGCTGGGAAGCTCGTCGAGGCATGGCGGGCACCATGTGGCCCATAGGTTGAGGACGACGACGTGGCCGCGGTACTTGCTGAGGTCGATGGTCTGGACGCCGTCGCTGACGGTGAACTGGGGCGCGGGTATGCCGATCTCGTGGGGATGACTTCCACGGTCGCATCCGGCGACCAGCAACAATCCAAGGACTACGCCTGCCCAGACTTTACGCACATTACGCTCCACTTCCTATAATACAAAGTCGTGAACTCAAGTGAGCTTGATCTTGAATTGAAGCCTGCGGCTGCGGAACTTTTGCTGTCTGTGATTATTCCTGCGCGTAACGAAGAGAGCGTACTGGGTGCGTGCCTGGCGTCGCTGGTGCGACAGTCGGAGCCGGGTTTTGCGCTCGGGTCGCAGTGGGAGTTGATTGTAGTCAATGATGACTCCACCGATAGAACGCGAGCGATTGCGGAGGGATATGAGGGCGTGGTGGTGATGGACGCGCCGCCGCTGAATTTGAATGGAGCCGGTGTGTTATCGGGCAAATCGAATGCGTGCTGGGCTGGCGCGCAGCGAGCGCGGGGAAAGCGGTTGCTGTTTACCGATGCGGATACGCTGCACGAGACGGGCGATCTTTCACGAGCGCTGCATGAGATGGAAAAGTATAAGGCGACGCTACTGTCGTATTCGCCGCGACAGATTGTGACCGGCTTTTGGCAACGGGCGGTGATGCCGCTGGTGTTTTCGGAGTTGGCGAGTGTCTATCCCATGAAGCAGGTCAACAATCCCGAGTCTGGTCTGGCGGCGGCGAATGGGCAGTTTTTGATGGTGGAGCGCGACGCTTATTTTCTGGTGGGCGGGCATCGGGCGCTGGGTTCGACGGTGCTTGAGGATGTGGCACTGGCGCACAACATTAAGAGCGAAGAGAGAACGATACGTTTTCGCTATGCGCCCGATGCGTTGTCGACGCGGATGTATCGCAGCACAGCGGAGATGATGGAAGGGTGGACGAAGAACCTTGCGCTGCTGTTTCCGCGGGCGATCTATCTGGCGGCGTGGCGGGTGCTCGATGTGCTGCTCTTCTTTGGCCTGCCGGGGCTGGCGGTGGGAATGTACTGGCTGCAGCCGTGGCAGCGGGGCGTGCTGTGGCTGCTTTGGGTGCGAACGCTGTGGCGGTTTTATTCGCGGGTGGCGCGGTCGAACTTTCCTGCATCTGATGTGGTGATCTCGATTCTTGGGGTTCCGCTGTTTGTGTATCTGTTGGTAAAGAGCGTGGTGGACCACAAGGTGAAGAAGTCGGTTGCGTGGAAGGGGCGCACATATAGCGGCGGATAGGTTTCGTATCCGCTCTTTGCGGCGGATATGATTGAAGGATGTATCCGTGCGGCTGCGCGGAGCGTCTAATAGAAAGAACAACGATGATCTTACTTACTCGCAAGGCCGAGTTTTCTTCCGCGCATTTTTATTGGAATGATGCGTGGTCCGCTGAGGAGAACCAGCGGGTCTTTGGCAAGTGCGCCAACCGCAACGGGCATGGGCATAACTACACGCTTGAGGTTACGGTTGCCGGTGAGGTCGATCCGGTATCGGGATTTGTGGTCGATCTGAAGCAGTTGAAGGACATTCTGGAACGCGAGGTGGTCAGCGTATATGACCATCGACATCTGAATCTTGAAGTGCCGGAGTTCGCGAAGAAGATTCCGACGACGGAGAACATCGCCATTGCGATCTGGCAGCGGCTCGATGGCAAGATTCCGAACGCGAAGCTGCACAGGGTTCGGGTGTATGAGATGCCTGATCTGTTTGCCGATTTTTATGGTGAGCGATGAAAGCCTATCTTTCACGGCGATATCATTTTCCGGCCTCGCACCGTTTGAACAGCGATGCGTATGACGCAGAAGGGAACCGGGCTGTGTTCGGCAAGTGCAACAATCCGCACGGGCACGGGCATAACTACACCGTGCAGGTTACGGTGAGCGGAGAGGTCGATCCGGAGACGGGGATGGTTTGCAATCTTGCTGATCTGGATGCGTTTGCGCAGGCGAATTTCATTGAGCGTTTTGACCACGTGAATCTGAACACGCTCGATTGCTTTCGCGAATCGGTTTCGACTACGGAGAATCTAAGTATTGAGGTCTACCGTATTTTTAGTAGCTTTACTGCCGCTCATCTGGAGCGGGTGCATGTCGAAGAGACGAGCAATAACTCCTTCGATTATGCGGGTGGTATAGATCCCGGTTTTATCTAAAGGAAGGTTTCTTATGGCAGGCACGTCGGCCACACTTGATTCCGTTTCGCTTGAAGCTGCTTCGACGCAGGAGCTGTACCGCGAGTTGCTGCGCCGCATGGGCGAAGACCCCGATCGCGACGGCCTGGTGCGTACACCGGAGCGTATGGAGAAGTCGATGGCCTTTTTGACGAAGGGCTATGCGATGGATGTAACCGAGGTCCTGCACGATGCGCTGTTCGATGTGGACTACGACGAGATGGTGATCGTCAAGGACATCGAGTTTTTCTCGCAGTGCGAGCATCATCTGCTGCCGTTCTTCGGCAAGGCGCACATTGCTTATGTGCCGAATGGCAAGGTGATCGGGTTGAGCAAGATTCCTCGGCTGGTCGACGTCTTCTCACGTCGGCTGCAAGTGCAGGAGCGGCTGACGAAGCAGGTGAGCGAGGCGATTCAGGATGCCATCAATCCGCAGGGCGTTGCGGTGATTCTGGAGGCGCAGCACTTGTGCATGATGATGCGTGGTGTGGAGAAGCAGCACTCGTCGACGGTGACCTCGGCGATGCTGGGTGTGTTCAAGGAACAGATGCAGACGCGCAATGAGTTTTTGTCGTTGGTGCGGCGGCAGGGAAACGGAATTTAGCGAATCGACGTTTAGCAACTAGACTGGGAGATGAATGAACGGTCTTCTGGTATTGGATAAGCCTTCGGGGCTTACGTCGCATGACGTTGTAGCTATTGTTCGCCGGGCTACGGGCGAAAAATCTATCGGACATCTCGGCACGCTGGACCCTATGGCAACCGGGGTTTTACCGCTGCTGCTGGGCAAGTACACGCGGCTGGCGCAGTTCTTCGGGCAGGCGGAAAAGTATTATGAGGGTTCGATTCGCTTTGGATTTGCGACGGACACCTTTGATGCTGAGGGAACTGCGGTAGGCGATCCGCAGCCGCCGACGCGCTCGCTTGAGGAGCTTCGCGAGTTGAGCAAGCGCTTTCGTGGCGAGATCGATCAAGTGCCTCCTGTTTACTCTGCGAAAAAGATCAATGGAGTTGCGGCGCATAAGCTGGCTCGTGCTGGGGTTGAGGTTGCGGTGAAGCCTGCGCGGATTACGATCCACGACTTCAGGCTGCTCGCGTTGCAAGGCGATGTTGCGACGTTCGAGATGCATGTGTCGGCCGGTGGCTATGTTCGCTCGGTGGCGCACGAGTTGGGGCAGCTTGCAGGATGCGGCGCGCATCTGGCTTCGTTGCGGCGGACGCGGGCCGGTTTGTTCACGCTGAAGGAAGCGGTGACGGTGGAGCAGTTGAAGCAGGCGAGTGGGCCGGAGGAGATTGCGGCATTGTTGCCGCATCCCCGGACGCTGCTGCCGGAGATGCCGTCGGTGACTGTCGATGAGCAGATGGCAGGGCGGCTGCGGAATGGAATGCAGGTGAACCTGCCGGAGTTCTCGCAGGCTCCGCTGGTGAAGGTGTTCACCAGTCCGACGGACCTGCTGGCGATTGTGCGGCGTGTGGCAGGGACGCTGATGCAGCCGATTGTTGTGATGGGCTGATCGTTTCTTCTGGCTACTTCTTCTTCAAAAGAGGCAATACCAGAGGCAAGACGTTTTTGGCTACGATCTTGTTTCCCTCTGCGGTGGCGTGGGTCTGGTCGGCCTGCATCATGCCGGGCGTGCCGTAGACGCCTTTGAGCAGAAAGGGAAGCATGGGAACTCGATGCTTCTTTGCCAGCAGTGTGTAGGTTGCGTCGAACTGCTTGATGTAGTCGGGGCCGTAGTCGGGCGGCAAAGTGATTCCGGCGAGCACGACCTTTGCGCCGCTGGCCTGTAGCGTGGTAACGATCTTGTCAAGATTGGCGCGGGAGTCTGCGATGGGCAGGCCGCGCAGGCCATCGTTGCCGCCGAGTTCGACAACGACGACGGAAGGCTTGAGCGAGAGAATGTGGTCGAGGCGGTCGACGGCGTCTTTGGTGGTGTTGCCACTGATGCCCTCGTTGACGACGCGGTAGTGATAGCCACGCGCGTCGAGGTCAGCTTGCAGAAAGTCCGGGTAGCTGTTGCCGGGGTCGGTTCCGTAGCCCGCGGTGAGGCTGTCGCCGAAGCAGACGAGCAGGGGACGGTTGTCGGGAGCTACTGCTGGAGGTGGCGTGGCGGGTTGCGGCTGTACAGTGGAGACTGCGCTGGTGGGCGAAGGTTGTGGCGCGGGTTGGTCTGACTTGCATCCGCACATGCCTGTGGTGACAGCCGCTAAGATAAAGAGAACTTCAATCTGCCGCATACGTATCAAATTATCAGGAGGAGCGACGCCGGTGAATGCTATGGAAGGCAGGACGGCTTCGATGGTCCAGGTGGACGGGTTGCACAAGTCGATCCGCAATGGATCGCGAACGGTAGATATTTTGAAGGGTGTGGACTTCTCCATTCCGCAGGGCCAGTTTGCGGCGATCATGGGGGCGTCGGGCAGCGGCAAGTCGACGCTGTTGGGGCTGCTGGCAGGGCTCGATACGCCTAGCTCCGGCGATGTGCGGCTGAATGGAATCGCGATCAGCTATCTGCCGGAGGACAAGCTGGCGCAGGTGCGGGGAAAGACGATTGGATTTGTCTTTCAGTCGTATCAGCTGATTCCTACGCTGACGGCGCTTGAGAATGTTCTGCTGCCTTATGAGCTGAATGCGGGCGAGACGCAGGACGGCCTGGCGCGGGCACGTGAGCTGCTGACTAGTGTTGGGCTGGGCGACCGGCTGGGGCACTATCCGGTGCAGCTCTCGGGCGGTGAGCAGCAGAGAGTGGCGCTGGCGCGGGCGTTTATTCTGCGGCCTCCGATTGTGCTGGCCGATGAGCCTACGGGAAATTTGGACAGCACCAATGGACAGCATGTGCTGGAACTGTTGTTGAACCTGAATCGGAAGGAAGGCACGACGCTGGTGCTGGTGACACACGATGCTGCGCTGGCCGCCTATGCCGACCGCAGGATTACGCTGCGGGATGGCTTGATTGTCTCCGACGAGACTGGTCGCAGCGCGACCGCGTCTGTGGAGAGCAAGTAGCGATGGCGGGGCTCTCGTACCGCTCGGCTATACGGATTGCCGCACGCGAGATGCGTTCGTCGCGGGGCAAGTTTTTCTTTGTCATTCTCTCGGTTGCAATTGGTGTTGCCGCGCTGACTGGTGTTCGCGGATTTTCTTCTTCGTTTCGCGCGACGCTGCTGACGCGGGCGCGCAGCATTATGGCGGCTGACGTCTCCGCAAGGATGTTTGAGCAGTCGACGCCGGAGCAGCAAAAGGGGTTGGACGCGATTGCCGCCGAGGGTGTGGAGACGACGCCGGTGACGGAGCTGCTGTCGATGGCGAGCTCGCCGAAGACGCTCGATCCTCTGTTGGTCTCGCTGAAGGCGGTCGATCCGGCGATGTATCCCTTTTATGGGACGGTTGAGCTTGCTCCTGCGGCTGCGTTGAAGAGCGTGCTGACGGCCAACAGCGTCGTGGTTGCGGACGATCTGCTGGTGCGGCTGCATATGAAGGTTGGCGACGATCTGAAGATCGGCAACAAGCTATTCCGCATCGCTTCGGTCGTCGTAAATGAGCCTGATCGGTTGTCGGGAAACTTTGCCGCGGGGCCTCGGGTGTTGATCTCACGGGAGGGGCTGGATGCGAGCGGTCTGCTCGCTCCGGGAAGCCATGCAGGGCAGCGATTCTTGTTCAAGCTGCCTGCTCCGCGCGACGGCAGCGCGATGCCGGATGCTAAGGTGGCAGCGTTGCGGGATCGCCTGGAGAAACTGCTGCCGGAGTCGCGGGTGATCGACTACCGCGAGACCAATCCTGCGCTGACGCAGGGGCTGGACCGGGCAACGAACCTGCTTTCGTTGATGAGCCTGGTGGCGCTGATTCTGGGTGCGATCGGTGTCGGCATGGCGATGCGGACCCATCTGCAGCAACGGCTGGACACGATTGCGATTATGAAGTCGCTGGGCGCAAGCTCCGGACAGATCATGAAGATTTACCTGTTGCAGACGCTGTTGCTGGGGCTGCTGGGAGGCGTGATCGGTGTCGCGTTAGGCGTTGGGGTGCAGATGGCATTTCCACATCTGCTCGCGGGCTTGCTGCACATGCAGACCGAGATTCATGTGCAGGGCCGCACGGTGCTGACCGGGCTTGGAGTAGGTATGCTGACGACGCTGCTATTTACGCTGCCTCCCTTGCTCGATATTCGCGGCGTGCGTCCGGTCCTGATTCTGCGAAGAGCGGTCGAGGAGAGCGACGATCCGTTTGTGACGGCGGTCTTTCGCAAGCTGCGCAAGAACGGCGTACAGGTGGGAGCTGCCATTTTAATTCTGGCAGGGCTGGCGGCGATTGCAGCGACGCTGACCGATTCTGCGATGGTGGGCGGAGTCTTTTCGCTGGGGCTGGTCTCCGTGCTGGCGGTTCTGCTGGCGGCTTCGGCGCTGGTGCTTGCCGGGCTGAAGCGCTTGCTGAAAGGGACACGGCTGAGGCTGCCTTCGGCGGTACGGCACGGGCTGGCGAACCTCTATCGTCCGGGTAATCCTTCGGCGGCTCTGCTGGCTGCGCTGGGTCTGGGCGTGATGCAGATCATGACGGTCTACTTTGTGCAGCAGGCCGTAGTGCGCGAGCTGCATATCAGCAGCGCGCCGAATCTGCCCAACGTCTTTCTGGTGGATATTACGCCGAGCGAGATTGACGGCGTGCGCTCCCTGCTGAAGGCGCAGCCGAGCGTGACCGCTCCGGCGGAGATGATGCCGGTAGTGTCGTCACGCATCATCGAGATCGACGGCGTGGCAGTGAGCCAGGCGAAGCTGAAGAACTTTCCCAAGCGGATGCTGCAATCGATCTCGCTGACCTGGGCGACGGCCCCGCCGCCGGGAACCAGTGTTACTGCAGGCAAGTGGTGGCAGGCGGCAGAAAGATCTCCGGTAGTGGCGGTGAATGAGCGGGATGCAGAGCGTCTGGGAGTGAAGGTCGGGTCGCACCTCACCTTTGCCGCGCAGGACTCGCGATTTGTCGCAACCGTTGTGGCGTTGACCAAGGCGGACGGGCAACACGCTTATTCGCGGGCGTCGTTTTTTCTGCCGCCGCCTGTGCTGGCAGGGCTACCGGCGGTTTGGTACGGAGGTGTCCACGCCGATCCGGCGCGAGTCGGGGAGTTGCAGCGGGCCCTTTACAAGAGCTATCCGACGGTGACGGTGATCAATGTTGCCCAGGCGTTGGAGACAGTGCGATCGGTGGTGATCCAGATCACGTATGTGATCCAGTTTCTGGCGGCGTTCTCCATCTTTGCGGGCATCGTCATCCTTGCCAGCAGCATCGCCGGGACACGGTATCGCAGGATCAGGGAAGTAGTGGTGCTGAAGACGCTGGGAGCGACACGGGGCCGGATCGCGACGATCTTCTCGATCGAGTTCGCGGTGCTGGGCCTGGTTGCTGGGATAGTTGGTATTACCTGTGCCAACCTGATCGCGCGAGTTTTGTTGCATCGAATGCAGATTGTGTTCCATTGGCAGTGGGGATGGTCGGCCGTGGCTCTGGTGGGAACGGCGGCGCTGACGGTGGCGACAGGGTGGATGGCCAGCCATCGAATCCTAGGCCAGAAGCCTCTGGAAGTTCTTCGAGAAGAATAGTTTAGGTTGTCTGTGCTGAATTCCATTAAGTCGTGATGTGCGTGTTTCTATAAGTTGGAATAATTTTTCTATTGACATTCATTTCTTCGCTCCCGTAGATTTCAATGCGGCTCGACAATTCCCAAATTGATCAGACCAAAAACAGAGGACGAGCTACATCATTTTCAAGGAGATCCCCGGGGATGCGATTTAAAGGCATGTTGCGCATACAGGACTTAGTCCAAGCAAGTTTGGCCAGATGGATGGGAGCAGGAGTGCTTCTGGCTGCATTCGTTGGTTGCCTGTTGTTGGTTGAACCTGCGATGGCCCAGACAGGCGGTCAGGGTGCGATTCAAGGTACTGTTACAGACGCAACCGGGGCTGTTGTGCCCAATGCGACGATTACGGCGAAGAACCAGGACAGTGGCGTCGTCACGACACGCGTATCTACCTCGGCCGGTGTCTACAATATCAATCCGATCATCCCCGGAACCTACAGCGTGAGTGTGACCGCTCAAGGATTTCAGTCGTTCAAGCAGCAAAACCTGGTTGTAGACGCCTTGAAGGTCACCGGCCTCAACGTAACGCTCACCATCGGCAACGCCAGCGAGACGGTTACGGTAACAGAAGCCCCGCCTGCGCTGGATACTACCAACGCTACCCTTGGCGGCGTCATCGAGAATTCAACTTATACGAATCTTCCGCTTCAGATGAACGGTCAGCAGCGCGATCCGACGGCGTTCGCCACCTTGTTGCCGGGAGCACAGTCGCAGGGCAGCGCGCGCGCTCCGATCATTGGTGGAACTGGAAACTACATTGCCGAAGTTTATGTCGACGGTCTTCCGACCACCACAGCCAATCAGCAGGGTGATAATCGCGTTGTCTCGAACTCGATCCCGGTCGAAGCTGTCGACCAGTTCCAGGTACTGACCAGCGTTCCCGGAGCAGAATATCAGGGCGCGGGCGCGTTGAACTTCACCATCAAGTCGGGCGGCAATCAGTATCACGGTACTGCCGCGGCCTATGTTCGCAATACGATCTTCGACACCTGGGGCTTCAGCGCCCCTGCCCTGACGCAGAAAACTGCTAGCGGAAGTACCGTTCAGGCTCAGAAGCCGGTTGAGCATCAGAATGAGCTTGTCGGAGCCGTAGGTGGTCCTATTCCGTTGACTCATAAGAAGGGCTTCTTCTTTGTGACCTATGACAAGTATCACGGGCGCAATGGAATCAACCCAAATACGCTTACCGTTCCTACTGCTTTGATGCGTACCGGCGACTTTACCGAGCTGTCCTCGACTGTGCCGGTCATCTATGATCCCTCTACCAACTCCTGTACTGCAAGTGGTTGCACGCGTCAGCCGTTCATGGGCATGAAGAACGGTATTCCCACGCTCAATGTCATTCCTGCCAGCCGCCTCTCTCCCATTACCCAGTACATGCAGAAGTTTTTGCCTGCTCCAACCAACGGCGGCATCGTAGGTAACTACCTCGGTGGCGTTCCTTCGGGATACGACAACTGGGAGTTTTTGAGCAAGGTTGACTACGATCTCACCCCTTCACAGCGTCTCTCGGTTGTGCTGACGCTTGGCAGCCGCAAGAATGTTCCGTTCACCGTTGGCGGAACACCGGCAGGCGTTGTTCTTCCGCTGCCCTACACGGCTGGCGGTTATGCAACCATCAAGCCGACCATCATCGACCTGGAGCACTCCATCGTCATCAAGCCGAACCTGGTCAACCAGCTCAAGTTCGGCTTCACCCGGTTCTCGCAGCCGGTTGAGTCGCTGACCGATGGCATTGCACCTTATCGTGCGGCCGCTGATATCGGAATCACCAATCTGCCAGCGGGACAGGCATCGGACGAGTTTCCCGGTGTGACATTCAATGCAAGCACGGCTTATCCAACGGTTCAGAGTAACTGGACTTCGAATGGTGCATCGGGCGCGACCCAGACGACCGTTCCCAATGCCTTTACTCTTGTGGATAACCTACAGTGGATCAAGGGCAAGCACTCGATGACGTTCGGCGTCCAGATGCAGTGGCTGCAGGACAACGTTGCTGCACAGCTTGGGCCTTCAGGCATCTTTACCACGACGTTTAGCCCGAACGACACGGCGAACTACACCGGTACTACGCTCGACAGCACTAAGTCCGGCTACTCCTATGCCAGCTATTTGTTAGGTGCTATCAATAGTTCTGCTACGACGATTCAGGCATTCTCTGAAGAAGGCGGACGCTACCGTCCGATCTCTCCTTACTTCCAGGACGATTGGAAGGTAAACAACAAGCTCACGCTGAACCTTGGTCTGCGGTATGACTTCTTCCCGCCATACCGCGAGGTGCAGGACCGCTGGAGCTATCTCAACCCAACCAAGATCAACCCTGCTACCGGAACGCCGGGTGTGCTCGAGTTCGCAGGTCATCGCGGAGCGGACATTAGCTGCGAGTGCAGCACTCCTGTGCACACCTATATGAAAAACTGGGGGCCGCGTGTTGGGTTCTCCTACTCTGTCAATGACAAAACGGTTGTCCGTGGCGGCTATGCTCTGGTGTTCTCGCGGGCAGGCGGCGTGGGTGGACGTGGCGGAGCCGGCAGCGGAACTAGTCAGGCCGGCTTTACCGCCAACCTGGTTTTGCCTGCGGCACAGACGACGGGAGCCAACGCGGGACCTTCGTATTACCTGAACAGCCAAAATACGGACTTCGGAGGAGCTGGATATCAGTTGACCTCGCCTGCAGCGCCCAGCGCCGCAAGTCTGATCATCGGAACGGGTAACTACATCAATGGTTCAGGCAGCGTGCAGACGGCAGGCGGCGCTCCTGGCTATGCCGATCCTTATCTGTCCGGCCGTGCTCCCGAGGTAAATTTCTATAACTTCGGCATCGAGCGCTCCGTAACTAATGACCTGACGTTGTCGGTGAACTATGCCGGCAGCAACGCACACTTCCTTGCGACCGGATCGAATGCTCGTGGTTACTGGGCGGGTCAGCTTGATCCGGCGTATCTGGCCGGACTGGGCGCGGTGCGCGCTTCGGATGGAAAGACTCCAATCCTGAACGCTCCTGCAACGGCTGCAAACGTCGCCATCGCGCAGACAGCGATGCCGGGAATTGCTGTACCCTATGCTGCCTACACGGCTGCTGCGGCCAAGAGTTCGGCCGCTACGGTTGCCCACATGCTTACTGCATTCCCTCAATACTCCGGAACCACGGATACCTGGGGTAACGTAGGAAACGTTAGTTATAACGCGCTTCAGATCTCGTTGAACCAGCGAGAGTGGAAGGGCCTCAGCTACACACTCAACTACACGTACTCGAAGAACCTTGGCGATGACAACACCTTCCGCAGCGGTTTCAATATCCCGGCAGCGGCGATGTCGAATGGCGTTGCCTATCACCAGGGCCGTGCTGATCGCTCCTACACGACAGTAGCCGTTCCGCAGAATCTTGCAGCGTACGGCGTCTACAAGCTGCCGTTCGGCAAGGGTGGTATAGGCGGAGACAACTTCCTGGTACGGACGCTCGCGGGCGGATGGTCGTTCTCGAGTATCTTTACTTACGGCTCCGGCGTTCCTCTGGCGGTTACCTATGCGGGTTGCACCGCACCTGGACAGGGTCAGTGTATGCCGGACCTGAACCCCAACTTCAGCGGATCGGCTCGTAAGAACGGTAGCTGGGGCAAAGGAATTACCGCAGCCACATTGGGTGCGGCGCCAAGCAAGGGTGGTACTCAGTACATCGATATCAACGCCTTCTCGGTTCCGACCAACTATGGAACGACTGCATCGGGTCAGACTGCTATCACTAAGATCGGCGATGCCCCACGCTCCGCACCGTACCAGTTGTGGAACCCAAGCACCTACGAGCTTGATGCAAGCGTTCGGCGCAGCTTCAATCTCACGCCCGAGCGTGTGAAGTTCATCTTCGAGGTTGATTGCTTGAACGTGCCCAACAAGAACACGTTTGGCGGAATCTCGACGGCATGGGTCGATCCAAACGCGAGTCCCACGGCTGCAGCCAACTCCAACTTTGGCTCAGTCGGTTCCGCAAGCGGAAAGCGAGACTTTCAGTTTGCCGGTCACGTCAACTTCTAATGTTTTATGTAATACCCTCCAGGCGGGTAGTCGCGCTGTTTGCGTCTGCCCGCATTTTTTTTGCAGTCTGACTTAGGAGAGAGAAAAATGGGTCGTTTTAGCTGGAAGTATGGCGTGGTTGTTCCGGTGCTGCTGTTGAGCGTTGGCTTCGGCGAGAGCGTGGCGCAGCAGGTGTCTTATGAGCATGCGACCGCGAAGCAACTGGCGGGAATTGCCAAGGACAACTCGCGGCACTTTGGCGACGATCCGGACGATCCGGGGCCGTTGGCTACCGATCTCTCTTACAAAATCTCGCCTGAAGCCGTAGGCAAGGCCATGCGCAAGGTTGCCGACTGGCAGCTCGCGCGGTCTCAGCCATATTTTGATCGCATCTGGACGTGGAGCATCTTGTATAGCGGATTTATGGCGACCTCGGAGTCGCTGAACGATCCGAAGTATCGCGATGCCATGATGGCGATGGGAACGAAGTTCGACTGGAAGCTGCGCTCGCACCTTCCGAATGCGGACGATCAGAGCGTGGCGCAGACCTATCTTGAGCTTTATCTGTTGAAGAAGGACCCTGCGATGATGCAGCCCACTCGCGATGAGCTGGATGCTGTTCTGGCCGCGCCGCGGATGTCGAAGATTCCGGGCAAGGAGTTGCCGTGGTGGTGGTGCGATGCTCTGTTCATGGCTCCGCCGGTTTGGGCGCGGATGTACGCGGCAACTGGCGACCAGAAATATATCTCTTATCTCGACGAAGAGTGGTGGAAGACCTCGGACCTGCTGTATGACACCAAAGAGCACCTCTACGCCCGCGATGCCAGCTACCTGACCAAGACCGAGGCCAATGGGCAGAGGATGTTTTGGGGACGTGGAAATGGCTGGGTAATGGGCGGCATCGCTCGGACGCTCGAGTATCTGCCGAAGGACGATCCGGCGCGCCCGAAGTACGTGAAGCAGTTGCAGGAGATGTCGGCGCGCATCGCTTCGTTGCAGGGCAAGGACGGGATGTGGCGCTCGGGGCTGCTTGACCAGAGCAACTACGCGTTACCGGAGATGTCCGGTTCGGCCCTGATGACCTACGCGATGGCGTGGGGAGTCAACGAGGGAATTCTCGACAGGAAGGTCTATCGTCCGGTGATTGAAAAGGCCTGGGCTGGGATGTTGCACCATGTCTACGCCGATGGTCGTTTAGGCTGCATCCAGCAGACGGGAGCCGAGCCTGCTCCGTTCAAGGCCAGTTCGAGCTATACCTACGGCGTCGGAGCCTTCCTGTTGGCAGGAAGTGAGATTCGGCGCATGGACAGCCATTCTTCGGCGGGTAAACGCGTACATTGAAGTCCATTTAGGTTGTAGGATGAATATGTCTTGCAATTTAAAGTTCGGGTGCTGTAGATGAAGCTGGATGAAGTAGGTGTGCTGCGTGTGCATCGGCAGCGGTTTGGGCAGGATGGGCAGGCGTTTGGAGCGCCTGCACGCGTCAATTTAATCGGAGAGCACACGGACTATACGGGCGGCTTTGTGATGCCCATGGCAATCGACTTCAGTACGGTTGCCACTATCAGTCCACGCGACGATGGACGTGCCGTCTTTTATTCGCTGAACTTTGACGAAGAGGTTTCCTTTGAACTCGCCTCTCTCGGCCGGACTCCGCGAGGGCACTGGAGCGACTATCCGCTGGGGGTGGTTTGGAGCCTGGCCCAGGAAGGCGTTGCCGTAAGCGGCTTTAGCATGAGCCTCGCCGGTAACGTGCCCGTAGGTGCTGGTCTGAGCTCTTCGGCTTCGTTGGAGGTTGCCACCGCGATGGCTCTGATGGCGCACGCGGGCAGGGAGCTTCCGCTGAAGACGGTGGCGACGCTATGCCGCCGGACAGAGAACGAGTTTGTCGGTGCGAAGAGCGGCATCATGGACCAGTTCATCGTAGCTGGCGGCGTTGCTGGACGCGTGATGCTGCTCGATTGCCGTTCGCTCGAGTTCGAGCTGCTGCCTTTGCCGTCTGAGGTGCGAGTCGTGATCTGCAACTCGATGGTGCAGCATGCGCATGCGGGCGGCGAGTATGGCGACCGGCGCGATGAGGTCGAGGCTGGACAGGCAGTTTTGCGGCAGTTGCGTCCGGGGATCGAGTTGTTGCGCGACGCTACGCTGGCAGACCTTGAAGCCTGCAAGGACAAGATGAGCGCGACGAGTTTTGCGCGTTGCAAACACATCATCAGCGAAAATGCGCGGGTGATGGAGGCGCGTGAGGCTTTGCTACATAGTGATGTCAAGCGGTTTGGCGAGCTGATGGTCGAGGCACATGCAAGTATGCGTGACGACTTCGGGGCCAGTGCGCCGGAGGTGGATACGCTGGTGGAGATTGCGGTGCGGCAGCCGGGTTGTTTTGGCGCTCGAATTACGGGCGGCGGATTTGGCGGATGCACGGTGAACCTGGTTGAAGCGGACAAGGTCGAATCGTTTGTCGAGGCGGTACGCAACGAGTACAAGGCTGCTTCCGGTATCTCGGCGAATTGTTTTGTCAGCGCTCCGGTGGACGGCGCGTTGGCGATGGCGGCGAAAGGCGGTGCACGATGAATCCATTAGCGCAAAAGAATCCTCATCGCCGGTTCAACCCATTGAAGCAGGAATGGGTGCTGGTTTCGCCGAACCGCACACAGCGGCCTTGGCAGGGGCAGATGGAGAAGCCCGTCGTTGCGGCGGCCCTGCAGTATGATCCCGATTGCTATCTTTGCCCGGGCAATGTTCGCGCGGGTGGTGCGCGGACGGACAAGTATACGAGCACGTATGTCTTCGAGAATGACTATGCGGCGTTGAAGCTCGACGCCCCTCGCTTTTCAAGCGATGAGGAAGGCAAGGGAATCCTGGTCGCCGAGGGCGAGAGTGGTGTGTGCCGCGTGATCTGTTTTTCGCCGCGGCATGATCTGACGCTGGCGAAGATGTCGGTGCCGGAGATTCGGAAGGTGGTTGATGTTTGGGCGGAGCAGTATCGTGAACTCGGCTCGCGGGACGATATCTCTTACGTTCAGGTCTTCGAAAACCGCGGTGCGATGATGGGCGCGAGCAATCCTCATCCGCATGGACAGATCTGGGCGAGCCGGTCGATCCCGAATGAGGTCGTGCTGGAGCTGCGTGGGCAGGGCGAGTATCTGCGCGAGCATGGCTGCTGCCTGCTTTGCGCTTATCGCGAGCTGGAACTTCGGCTCGGCGAGCGGGTGATTGCTAAAAACGACAGCTTCGTTGCCGTGGTTCCTTACTGGGCGGTCTGGCCGTTTGAGGTGATGATTCTGCCGCTGCGGCATATCGCGGATGTAGAGGCGATGACCGATGCAGAGCGCGATGACTTTGCCGCGATCCTGCAATCGGTGACCTCGACCTACGACCGCGTCTTCGATACACCGTTTCCTTACTCGATGGGTCTGCATCCCCGGCCCTCCGATGGGGAGGAGCATCCGGAGTGGCACTTCCATGCGCACTTCTATCCGCCGCTGCTGCGGTCGGCCACGATTCGGAAGTTCATGGTCGGCTATGAGCTTCTGGGATCTCCGCAGCGGGACATTACTGCGGAGAGCGCGGCTGAGGTGTTGCGTCAGGCGGCTGCACGGGCGGTTTGAAGTACCCCCACTGGGTACTTTAGTCTGCAAAGTCTTGATTCGATAGACTTTATTTTTCAAAGTATTGATTCTATGAGACTTATTTTTAAACTATTCTTATTGAACAAGTTAGGCCCAGCTTTTGGCTGGGCCTTATTGTTTCTGTATTGTTCCAGTTTAGCAAATCGGGTGAAACTGTTTTGCAGCTTTTCCAAGTCTATTTGGTTAGCGATAAGCTTTTTATTTTGTTTAGTTTATTGCGAATTGCCATGAGGATTTAGCCGATTGAGGGCTTGACATCCTTTTCGCGCACCGCTTCATGCGGCGCAGAGCCACGAATCTTCCTCCATGACGGGAGAAGCCTGCTTCTCTTGCTTGAATGGCGTGCCTCGAAGGCTCTCGATCCAGACGGCGGTGAGGGGAGCGTTCGGGCCTGTATGGGATGGCACCCAGACACACCGGAGTGTGGCGATATGTTGATGGATTCTGTTTGTTGTCTGCAGCATGATTCCTCCTTCACGCATGGCAACGTCCAGGTGCGAGGAGGCACGCCGGGCCATGCAGATCAATTGATTCTTGGAGGGCAGGAGGAAAAAACTCCCACTCGCCGGGTTCTGGTTAGATCGACCCGCGCAGCAAGTGAGAGGCTAGGAAAAACTAGTCGCAAACCGGAAGTACGCAGGAAGAGATCGCCTCCGAGCGACTCGGAGGCTCGTGTTTGCTTGAGCTTTCCATAGATCCTTTCGCAAAGGGGTTGTACCCCCTATGGGTTTTATACTATACCCCGGGTGGGTTTAGTCAAGGGCCCGAATTGCCGGAAGATTTGATCCACGCTCGTGCGTGCATTTTGAGATGAGTCGCTCGAGTAGAAGGTGCGGCTCAGATGCGGAGGTCGTCGGCTCGCCAGTTCTCGATGGCTTGTTTGATTGCTTTGGGTTCGAGGTTCTGGGTGAGGGTGCGGCGGGCGAGCGCGGGCAGCTCGGCATCGGAGGCGAAGCGAAGAGCGATGAGCTGGGCCGTGGTGAACTCGCCGATGTGAGCGCGCTCGTCGGGCGGCAGCAGTGTGGCCAGCCGGAGGCGTTCTTCGAGGCGGATGATGCGGTCCTGCGCTTTGACCGCCTGCATTCTGCCCAGCAGCGCCATCAGGATGAAGGCGATGGACATGACGACCCACCAGTGGAAGAGGTATTTGTGCGCGGGGTAGCGGTGGACGGTGTCGTAGATGGAGAAGAAGAGATTGATGACAAGGATCGGCATCAGGACAAAGTGAAAGGGCGGGAAGCGGCGCTTGTGGTTCTTGTAGTTTTGCGGCTCGGCCATGATCGGTCCTTTCGGCGATGAGAGTGAGTCTGATGCAGAGGTTGCAGGACTCCGAGGGACGAATCAGCATAACATTCGCGTGTGTTTTAAAGGTTGATCCGGGTGCGCCATAGTTGGCTGCGCGTGGTCGAGATGATGGCGGGGGAGAGATCAGTCTTCGACGAAAGATTTTAGCCTGGCGAGCGCCTGGTTCCATTGCTCGGAGACGAGGTCGAGGTACTGCCTGATCTCGTCGATGGGCTCCGGATGAAGCTCGAAGAGGCTCTCGCGGCCCTCGCGATTGCTTTGTACGATGCCCGCGTCTTCGAGGACGCGAAGGTGCTTGGTGATTGCCTGCCGGGTGAGCCGGGAGCCGTGCGTGAGCTGCGAGATCGAGTGCGGCTGCCGGTCGCTGAGCCTGACGACGAGCGACAGCCGCGTCTCGTCGCCAAGCGCGGCAAAGACGACAGCGGGTGGGTGTCTTCGGGTTGTGGCGCGGTTACGGCTTCTGGGTGACATGGCTTTCGATGTTCTTCATCTGCTCGGTCCAGCCGCCGTCGTTCATGCGGAAGGCCTCGAGGCGGCGCTCGCTGGGGAGCTTGTCGAAACCGGACTCGGTGACGGTGAGCAGAGTGCCGCCGGAAGCGGGCTCCAGCCTGAATTCGACCAGGGTCGAAGGCTCGTGCGAGTAGTCCTTGCTGGGGTCGATGGCATAAGGGTGCCACGTGAAGGAAAACAGATGCTCTGGTACAAGCGCCTGCACGACCGCTTCGAACCGGAGATGTTCGTATCCGGGATACGTGATGTTTCCATGTACAGGTTTTCCGGGCAGGAAGGGAGCTTCCAGCTTGACCCGAAACCATTCTCCGAACTCGCGGTAGTCAGTTACAGCACGCCATACTCGCGAGATGGGGGCTTTCAGCTCGATCTTCTTTTCGATTTGATTGCTCATCTTTGGGCAACCTCCTGGTTGCATATTAGCGTGGCTCCAGCCGAAAGCGCAACCATTTAGTTGCTCTTTCTGGCGTGATTGCCATTGGCATAGAAAGATAAGCGGCAACAACGCATCCGTTGTTGCCGCTTATCTTTTTCAGAACAGATTGAGGCTGCTCTCTCGACATATTCCGCACTATTTCAAGCCACTGTGGACGAGCGCAACGATGCAGGATATGGATGAGAGACAGCTGCTCGGTTAGCCGTTATTGTCGTCCTTTTTTTCAAAGTGATCAGCGATGGCTCCGGCGCCTTCGAAGCCGGCGACGGCTGCCGCGCCTTCGGTGAGGATCGATGCATTGGGATCCAATTTCTCGGCCCCTTCGACTGCGACGACAGCTCCTGCGATTTTTTCTGCATCTTCTAAAAAGCCCATGACTGACTCTCCTTACTGCAACAGCGAATGAATTCTACCGGGATGGTAGTGCGATTGAGGATATCACCTGTAGTTGCATCCGCTGAATCAGGGTTTTCAGGCAGCCAACAAAGTTTGGCCTAGATGAGAGATGACGGATCTGGATGGGGACAGGTTCTAGGATGGAGGAAGGAAGAGTTCCTTCAGGAGGGTTGTTATGGCAGCGAATGTCGCGCTTGTACCACCGTTTACACGTGAGATTGCGATTCAGAAAGTTCGGCTGGCAGAGGATGGATGGAACTCCAGGGACCCCGCGCGGGTCTCACTGGCTTATAGCGTCGACAGCCGGTGGCGGAACCGGTCGGAGTTCGTGAACGGACGGGAGGAGATCGTCGAGTTTCTGACACGGAAGTGGAGCAGAGAGCTGGAGTATCGACTGATTAAGGAACTGTGGGCATTTGATGTCAATCGGATTGCGGTGCGGTTTGCCTACGAGTCTCATGATGTGGAGGGGGACTGGTTTCGATCGTACGGCAACGAGAACTGGGAGTTCGATGAGAAGGGGTTGATGAAGGTTCGTCATGCGAGCATCAACGACGTTCCTATTAAGGAGTCGGAGCGGTTGTTTCACTGGCCGTTGGGGCGGAGGCCGGATGAGCATCCGGGGTTGAGTGAGCTGGGGCTTTAGGAATTGTTCCTGGCGAGGCGGCGAGGGCCACAGAAGCAAAGGCAAATACAGGGGTCTCTCCACTCCGCTTCGCTCCGGTCGAGATGACGTGTCGTAGGGGTGGCTTTACTTCGGTCGAGATGACGTGCGGTTGTGGGTGGTTACTGGACGTTGTAATAGAGGATGATGAAGGTGATCTGATAGGCGATGGTGAGAGTCAGGACGGTGAGTTGGATGCGGCGGTTGGGGGAGATCAGGCCGATGATGCAGAAGGCCAGATTAATCGCCAGGCGGATGGGGTATTCGATACCGAAGGAGTGGAGGTAGGCGGTGCCTTTGAGGGCGGTGTCGATGTAGTCGAAGACAAGGGTGCCTGCGAGCAGGGCGAAGAACCAGCGGCGACGGGAGAGGAAGTACTGCTCGTAACCGCCGTATTCGGAGATGTCGTCGGGGAAGAGAAGTTTTGAGAGCAAAAAGTAGAGAATGGCGTAGAAGATGACGAAGAGGTAGGTCTCGAAGTTCCAGGAGCGGATGGAGGCGAGCCGGAACTCCCACCACCAGAAGTGGGTGACCCAGAGCAGCAGAGAAGCTGCCCAGCCGAGGTGCAGGATCGAAGGTCGTTCGCGGCGGGGATGCTGGACGAAACGGGCAAATCCGGAGAGCAGGGTGGTGATGCACAGGCCAACGATGATGGAGATGATGACCCGGATGTGGAGGTAGATGTCCGACAGAGAGGGGGCGGCGGTCATTTTGGCTGGGATGATTCTACCCCCGGCCTTTACTTCTGGTTCTGGAGTAAAGGTTTATGTTCGGGAGCGCGGATGGGGGTTGGTATACTTGGCGAGTTGAAAATCAGGGTAAAGATTTGGCTCAGGGCCGGGAACGAAGCGGCGGATGGGTGCGTATTACTGCCCATGTTGGTTTGCCGAATCAAGGCTTTAGATTTTCTTTAAGAATCGTGCGGAACCGGCGGCGCGTCTTAAGTGAATTGGAAAAGTTGGATGGAAGCGGCAGCCTGGCCGATCTTTTGCCGGGTTGCTGAGAGTTGAAGGACTCCGGAGAGGTTGCCTGTGCAAAAGGGCCGCACCGGGGAAGATGCTGGCGAACAAGCCAGGGAAGAGTTGGAGAGCCATCGTGAGATTAAGGGACATGCAGGCAGCAGCGAGTATCGGACTGTTGCTGATGAGCGTGAATACGCAACTGGGACTGGCGCAACAGACGAATCCGACCGCGCCGGCGACGCCGCAGACGGTGGTGAACGACACGACCGGACAGCGTGGATTACCGCAGGCGCCGCAGCCAAAGCTGACCGAGCCGCTCTACATGCGGAGCACGAGCCATGATTATGCGCAGCCGAAGAGCCATCTCTGGAACCCGATTGCTCCTTATACGTCGACCGATGTTCCTGCGCCGCGGCTCGATAATACGCCGAACCTGGATGGGCTGATGCGGGACGGGAAGATCTATCTGAGCCTGTCGGACGCAGTAACGCTGGCACTTGAGAACAACTACGATATCGCCATTGCGCGGCTTAACCTCGACATTGCGGACACGGATATTCTGCGTGCCAAGGCAGGAACATCGCTGCGCGGTGCTCCGGCGGGCGTAGTCACGAACACGATCGGTGGATCGGGTACGACGGTGACGTCGGGCGGCGGTCCGGGTGGAACGTCGGCGGCGGCGGGCGGGGCTGGGGCCGGTGCTTCGGGCCTGGTGTTGAGCACGAACGGCGGCGGCCCGGCACCCGAACTGCGCGATCCGGTGTTGACCGGACAACTGGAGTATGAGGACACAAAGCAGCAGCAGAGCAATACGCTGTTCAGCGGCGGTCTGCCCCAGTTGACGACGGATACGGGAACCTTCAACTTCGGCTATCAGCAGGGCTTCGTTACCGGAACCGCGCTGAACGTGACGTTCAACAACACCCGCGTTACGACGGACAATCCTTTCACGACCTACAGCCCACAACTGAATTCCAGCTTCCGGGCAGAGGTGACTCAGCATCTTTTGCAGGGTTTCGGCTGGGGCATCAACAACCGTTTTGTCATCCAGGCGAAGAACGATCGCAGGATCACTGACTCGGCCTTCAGGCAGCAGCTGCTCTATACGGTCAATCAGGTTGAGAACATCTACTGGGGCCTGGTGAGCGCGTATGAGGACGAGCAGGCCAAGGAGCGAGCGCTGGCACAGAGCACGCAACTGACTTCGGACAACCGGAAGCAGTTGGAGATCGGAACGCTGGCACCGCTGGATGTGGTGAACTCCGATGCTGCTGTGGCGACGGACAGGCAGGCGCTGGTGGCTTCGCAATCGAACCTGGAGTATCAGCAGTTGATTATGAAGCAGGCCATTACGCGGAACCTGAACGATCCGCAGCTTTCGAGCGCGCCGGTCATTCCTACGGATCGCGTGAGCCTGGACCGTCTGCCTGAGGAAGATATGTCAGTGGAGGACCTGGTGAAGCAGGCTTACACGGACAATCCTCAGATCGAGCAGGCCGTGTTGAACATGAAGAACAACGAGATCACCATCAAGGCAGAGAAGAATGGCTTGCTGCCGACGGTGGACGCGTATGCTTTCTACGGCGGCAGCGGTCTGGGTGGCGCGCAGAATCCAGCCGTGATCTGCGACTTTACAACGTTTGCAAAGTGCCCTCCGGGACAATATCCCTCGACCAGCTATAGAAATACGTTCGGTAGCCTGTTTGACAGCTCGAGCCCCGATAAGGGCGTTGGCGTGAACATCACGATTACGCTGCGGAACCGAGCGGCACAGGCCGATCAGGCGCGGTCGCAGATGGAGTACCGGCAGTCGCAGATGCGGTTGCAGCAGCTCTATACGCAGATTCGGATCAATGTCATCAACGGACAGTATGCGTTGACCAATGACCGGGCCCAGGTGAAGGCGGCTGAGGCGGGACGCGATTATGCGCTCCAGAGCCTCGATGCCGAGCAGAAGAAGTACAAGCTGGGCGCGTCGACCTCGGCCAATGTGTTGCAGCAGGAACGTAACCTTGCGGCTGCGGAGAACACGCTGATCTCAGACACGGCAGTCTATGCGAAGGACCGTGCGGCGTTGTCGCAACTGCTCTCGAACACGCTGGATAAGTACGGCATCAGCATTACCGACGTGGCGAAGGGCGATGTGGCGCAGGCTCCGGTGATTCCGGGGCTGACGGCTCCAAAGCCTCCGGCTACGGCAAAGCCGATTACGGAGAATCCTGCTCCGCCTGCTCAGTAAGCGGGTGGAGTTTGAAAAAGGCCCGGGCTTAGGCTCGGGCCTTTTTTTATTGCTCCATTGAAGTTTGGGCGAGAGGATGCGCGAAGGCGAGCCTGACTACAAAAAAAGATGCAGAGACAGTTCTCTTAGCGGTTGTGCCGGTGTAAGCTTTTGCCTACCCCGGCCCAGCTTTATAAAGAGGTGTTCGATGAAAAAGTCTGGTCTTGTCATCGGGTCCGTTGTATTTGCTACGCTCGTCCTCTATCTGCTTGCCTACTATTTTTTGCCTCCACCTCCACCCTCACCTGCGCTGGTCGCGCTCTTCGCAGCGATTGCGATCGTTTTGGTGTGGGCCTTGCAGTGGCTCTTTCGAAAGAGGGGCTCAAAAGATAACAACCATCCGGTGTTGCTGTGGGTTGCTGTCTCGCTGGCGTTGCTTTGCTGCCATCCGGCTCACGCACAGACGCGAGCGTATGTGGTTTGCAAGTTCGACACCGGTCCTCATGCAGGCACAACCGAGGCTTTTCTGACGTCGCCTGGGATTGCTGTGGGAGATCCATGCAACGATGGAGCGGGCAACTCGGGAACGGTCACCTCTGTTCGTGCTATCGAAGCGTCCGCCGGTTCTGCAAGGGATACTACTTCCGGCGGAGCTATCAATGACGCTGCTCCTGCTACTGCGTCTCCGAGCGATTCGGCGCCAGCAGCTACCGCTGCTCCTTCCGAGCCTGCTGCTTCGGCCACGCCTGAACCCACTGAATCTGCTGAACCACCACCACCGCCACCTCCTCCCCCGCCTGCTATTGTGGCGGAGGCGGAGCCATCCTTGCCTCGAGTTACGGGAACGGCTGTATTGTTGCGAGGGCGGCCGGAGGACCAGGGATATGGGCTTTACAGCTATGCTCTGCTGACTCATCGTCCACAGCAGAGTGAGCTGCCCAGATACCACGCTTTTCTGATGGCGCTGGTGGGACTGCCCACCGCGCAGGAGGTCGGCGGCTACGTCGGCAAGACCCGGATCAACATTACCTACTTTCCGCTGACGGCAGCGCCGACGAGTTGGGATGTTCTCACCACGCAGGGGAGGGTTGATTATGTGCTTGCACATTACGACTACGCTCGTGGAGCAGTGATGCTGGCAAGCCTTCCGGAGAGGATCGGCACTGGCCCGGTGCTTGTGTCCGTCCTTAAGCCATTGAGTTCGAATCAGCATCCTCATCCGGTGCTGGTTCAGGATCTGAGCAAGGCGCAGCCGGTGTTGATGTCCGATTATGTTGCCGAGTTCGTCGATCAGGCGGCAAAAGACCACTTCTGGGAGGCGATCACGCTGGAGGCCTTCGAGCTGCACATGAGAAATCTTCTGGAGACGGCCGCAGTTGGGCTGGGTATGAGTAAAACCGCGGTTGATGGATGGGTTCATGAGGATAAATGAGTAGGAATGACAAGTAGATAGTGACGGTTAAAGAAGCTGTCGCTACGCGAGAGATGAGGCCCGGGCCTTCCGTGCCTCCTTTTTTGTTACGCTCAATCAGGCCGGTCCGAGGACAGAGATGGTTGTCTGTGAAATAGAATCGGCCGGTGGTCGATGAGGCATCGAATCAAGATATGACGATGTTGCGGAAGGCTAGGCGCTCGGGACAGAAGTTTTTGAATCCTGTTCTGACAAGTGTGGGGGAGTGGAGCACGATTCTGAAGGTGCTTCCGCTCTATTTGAAGAGCAAAGAAGAGAAGGTGCCGCGGAAACCTCTGGGGCCGTTTAGGACGGATGTGGAGGTCTATCGGCAACCTCCGGCGAGCGGTTTGCGCGTGACGTGGATGGGGCACTCGTCGCTGCTGGTGGAGATAGACGGAACGAATGTGCTGATCGATCCGGTGTGGGACGAGAGGGCGTCTCCGGTGCAGTGGGCTGGGCCAAAACGATTCTTTCCGGCGCCGCTGTCGCTCGACCATCTTCCCCGGATCGATGTTGTGTTGGTGTCGCACGATCACTATGACCATCTGGGAGAGGCGACGATTCGCAAGCTTTCGCGGATGGATTCGATGAGGCAGACGCGGTGGGTGACGTCGCTCGGGGTGGGTGCAATTCTGCAGCGGTTCGGCGTTGCTCGAGCGCAGATATCGGAGCTGGACTGGACGGAGAGCGTAACGGTTGCCGAAGGTGCGCTGGAGATTACGGCGGTGCCTGCTCGCCACTTCTCGGGAAGGAAGATGGGCAACCGGTTCGAGACGCTGTGGTCTGCGTTTGTGCTGAAGGGCGCGGCGCACAAGGTTTACTTTGGCGCTGACTCGGGCTGGTGGGAAGGGTTTGCCGAGATCGGCGCTGCCTATGGGCCGTTCGATCTGACGATGCTCGAGATTGGTGCGTTTCATGAGCTATGGGCAGACATTCACATGGGGCCGGATGGTGCGGCACGGGCCTTCGCCGCTCTGGGCGGCACAGGCTTGATGATGCCGATTCATTGGGGGCTGTTCGATCTGGCGCTGCATGGATGGAGACAGCCGACGGAGAGATTGCTCGAAATCGCAGCAGAGCAGGAGATTCTGTTGTGGATGCCGGAGCCGGGGCGTCCGACCGAAGTGGTGCGGGAGACCGAGTTGCGATCGGATTGGTGGCGCTGATCCCGGCTGTCGTTCTGATTGTGGAATATCGTTGCACAAAAAAGAGAGGTTGCCATTTGCGAGGCAACCTCTGCGAGGAAGAACCTCTTTAGGATGCGGAGAAGAACTTTCGACGTGTTATTCCTGCCAGACCAAGGATGCCTGTGCCGAGAAGAAGTAGGGTGGAAGGCTCAGGTGTTGCTGCGGTAGCGAGGGAGAAGGTTACGGGGACGGTTTGGGTGAAGTTATCTTCGTCATCGAGAAAGGCGAAGTAGCCGTCGCCGTTGTTGAAGATATTCACATCATAGTGATCGGGGCCGTTGATCTCGGTGAAGCTGAAGCCGTGCGAGTCGAGCGTTGGTGTTGCTGCCGGGAAGAGCAGGTTGTCGTTTCCATGAAAGTTGCCGGGAGCGATCAGGCCGGTGACGCCGGTGCCCATGATGCCGGAGATCAGGTACTCTCCACCGCTTTGAAGGGATGCGGTCAAAGTTCCCGATCCGCTGAAGGGTCCGGAGGAACCGGTAGCGGCGAAGTTGAAGGTATCTGCATGGGCCGAGGCAGCGATCGCCAGGACAGTGAGAAGAGCTAGGGAGGATAGGAGGGGGGAATAACGCATGAAAGGGCCTCGTTGGTGGCGTTCTGACTTGCGTGGAGCTATCTGTTGAGATGCCCGCAGTTATATGCAAAAGCGATACAACTTTGAGAAGCGATTTTCCACTATTTCGCGCGAAAGAGCGCCGGGGCTGGAAATAAATTCCGATATTGAAGGATGGTTCATGGAGCACGATGCGGGTGCTCTAGACTTAAAGCTATGAGCGAAAAGAAGAACTCTTTGGAGCGGGCGGCTTCGGCGTATCTGCGGTCGGCGATGCATCAACCGGTGGACTGGCAGGAGTGGGGTGAGGCAGCGTTCGCAAAGGCGCAGGCCGAGGACAAGCCGATTCTGCTGGACATTGGCGCGGTGTGGTGCCACTGGTGTCATGTGATGGACCGTGAGTCGTATGAGAACGCGGAGACTGCGAAGGTCATCAATGAACATTTCGTTGCAGTGAAGGTTGACCGCGACGAGCGGCCCGATGTGGACACGCGCTATCAGGCGGCGGTGTCGTCGATCAGCGGACAGGGTGGATGGCCGTTGACCGCGTTTCTTACGCCGGACGGCAAGCCTTACTTTGGGGGGACTTATTTTCCGCCGCAGGACCAGCATGGACGGCCCGGCTTTCAGCGAGTGTTGCTGACGATGGCGGAGGCCTTCGAGAAGCAGCGTGGCCAGGTGGATGAGTCTGCGGCCAGCGTGATTGCGGCGATCGAGCATAACGAGTCGTTCATGGGACGGGCTGGGAATCCGGGGCCGGAGCTGGTGCAGAAGCTGGTGGCATCGGCGGTGAAGCAGTTCGATCCGCGATCGGGCGGATTTGGGTCGCAACCGAAGTTTCCTCACTCGGGTGCGATCGATCTGCTGCTGGATACGGCTTCGCGCGGCGGTGGCAGTGAGGCTGCGAAGACGGCGGCGATGGTGACGTTGCAGAAGATGTCGCAGGGAGGAATCTATGACCATCTTGCGGGCGGGTTTCATCGCTACTCGGTCGATGAGGGATGGGTGGTCCCGCACTTCGAGAAGATGTCCTACGACAATAGCGAGCTGCTGAAGAACTATGTCCACACCTTCCAGACGTATGTGCAGCCGGAGTCTGCGCGGGTGGCGCGAGAGATGATTCGCTGGATTGATGAGTGGCTAAGCGACCGCGAACGCGGCGGCTTCTATGCTTCGCAGGATGCTGATTTTTCGCTGGAGGATGATGGCGACTACTTTACTTGGACTCGCGATGAAGCGGCTGCGGTTTTGACTGCGGAGGAGATGGCCGTCGCTGGACCTTATTACGACATTGGCGAGATTGGCGACATGCATCACAATCCGCTGAAGAACGTGCTGCACGTTCGCGTGACGCTGGAGGATGTGGCGCGTGCGAATGGCGTGACGGTGGAGGTGGCGCGGGAACGGTTGGCTTCGGCGAAGAAGAAGCTGTATGCGGCGCGGCTGGAGCGGCCTACTCCGTATGTGGATAAGACTGTTTACGTGGCGTGGAACGGGATGATGATCTCGGCTTATCTGGAGGCGGGACACGTGCTCGATCTGCCGGAGGTGAAGGCGTTCGCGCTGAAGTCGCTGGAGCGCGTGCTGCGCGAGGCGTGGGATGCGAGCAAGGGCATGGCGCATGTGGTGGCGTATGGCGAGACGGGCGGCAGTGCTGCTCGTGTGGCCGGTGTGCTCGATGACTATGTATTTGTTGGGCACGCTGCGCTCGATGCGTGGGAGGCTACCGGAGAGATGCGCTACTACAAGGCTGCGGAGGAGATTGCAGCAAGCGCGGTGGCGCGGTTCTATGACAAGACAGGACTGGCGTTCTTCGACACTGAAGCTCCGGCAGAGGGTGAGGTGCGGCTGGGTGCATTGGTGACGCGGCGCAAGCCTTTGCAGGATTCGCCTACACCTGCGGCGAATCCGGTGGCGGCGGCATTGCTGTTACGGCTGGCGGCGTTGAATGACCGCGAGGAGTATGCGGTGATGGCGCTCGAGACGCTGGAGACATTCGCAGGTGTGGTGGAGCACTTTGGGCTCTATGCGGCGAGCTATGGTTTAGCTTTGCAGCGACTCTTGTTGGGGACGGTGCAGGTCTGCGTGATTGGTGATGACGACGAAGCGCGGCGGCTGGAGGCGGTTGCGCTGGCTCGCTATGCCGTCAACAAGAGCGTAGTCCGGTTACGCAAGGAGCAGTTGAGTGCTCTGCCTCCTGCACTTGCTGAGACGTTGCCGCATCTTCCGGGGATCAAGGATGGAAGCGTTGCGGTGATCTGCACCGGCAGAGGCTGCCTGCCTCCGGTGCGAACGGTAGATGAGTTGATTGCAGCGATGAATCAGGCGTTATAGGAGATGTGATTGGATGCTGGTGGTGATCGGCGGCGGACCCGGCGCGGGGAAGACGACCGTGCTGGGCGAGCTGGAGCGTCGAGGGTTCAAGCATGTGGCCGAGGTGGCTCGGCAGATCATTCAGGAGCAGGTACGCGATGGAGGCAATGCGCTTCCGTGGAGCGACACGGCGCGGTATTGCGCTTTGATGCTGAAGCGTTCAATTGCTTCGTATGAGGAACATGCTTCCCGTGAATTTGCTTCGGTGGAGGTTACATTTTTTGATCGGGGAATTCCGGATACGCTTTGTTATGCGCGGTTAGTGGGGCTACCGGAGGACCAGATCGTTGAGGCCTGCCGGAAGTACCGCTATGCGCAGCGGGTGTTTCTCGCTCCACCATGGAAGGAGATCTATGCGCGAGATGCGGAGCGGAAGCAGAGTTTTGGCGAGGCCGAGCGAACGTATGAACTGATGACTCAGACTTATGAAGATTGCGGGTATGAGGTAGTGGAGATTCCTCGCGTATCGGTGGAAGAGCGAGTTGATTTTATTTTGAGCATGATGCGCGGCGAGTAGTCCGAATCACTCAGGGATTTACGGCGACTACTATTTTTCCGTATCTCTGTGCAGATGGAATGGAGTGGTTGTATATCTGCTCTGCATCTTGCAAGGGCACGACTGCTTTTACAAAGGTTCTTAGCGTTCCTTTATCGAGAAGGCTGGCGATCTCGGCCAGTTTTTTCCCATCGGGTTGGACGATGAAGAAGGCATCTTTGATCTTTTGTGGTGCATCATCGGGGATGTCGTCTGCGACTGTTACGACGCGTCCGCCGGAGCGGAGAACGTTCCAGGAACGGGCGAGCGTATCGCCGCCGACGGTATCGAAGACGAGGTCGATGTCGTGAAGGTGTTGATCGAATGGGGTGGCGCGATAGTCGAGCACCTGGTCGGCTCCGAGGCCTTCGACGAACGGAACAGTATCGCGTGATGCGGTTGCGATGACGTATGCGCCAAGCAATTTTGCGAATTGCACGGCGAAGAACCCTACTCCGCCTGCGCCGCCGTGGATCAATACACGCTGCTGCGGCTGAAGATGTCCGTGATCTGTAAGCGCTTGCCACGCGGTGAGGGCTCCAATGGGTACGGTGGCGGCTTGCTCGTAAGACAGAGACTTTGGACGCAGAGCGATGGAGGTGGCAGGGGCGACGGTAAATTCGGCGAGCGCGCCCTCCTGGTACCAGTCGTTCATGCCGTAGATGGCTTGTCCTTTGGTGAACGATTGAATGTTTTCGCCGCACGCTGCGATATCGCCTGAGAATTCATGCGTCGGGACCGCATTGGTTCGCGGCGATCCATCGGCTTTCTGTGTTGTCGGTTGCCAGTTCAGCTCGTCTGTAATGACTCCGGCTGCGCGCACGCGGATGAGTACCTCATCCGGTCCGGGTGTTGGCGTGGGTCGTTCTGAGGCTTGCAGGGAGAGGCCGTTTGCGGTGGAGACGGTCTGCATTACCTTCATGATTCCTCCAGTCTGTGCTCTTAACCGCCGATCAGCGGCTGCTGTGCCGGTGGCGCAGGGGGATTGGGTGCGCGCAGGATGAGCATGTTGGCCGGATCATTGCCGAGCGGGATGCCTTCCTTCTCGAAGGTGATGATGATGCGGCGGCGCAGCTCGCGCAGAACGGGGTCGCGCTGGTTGGCGCGGACGCGGATCTGGATGAGATAGGTGACCGCGCGGCCTTCGATCTTGTCGATGCCGAGAATGTTTGGATCGGCGATGGCGATGTCTCGGAAGGCAGTGTCGTTGCGGACGCCGCTGGCAAGGGTGCGAAGAACGTCGATGACTTTGTCGGGGTTGGCGCTGGCGTCTACGCTGACGTTCAGATTGGCAAGCGAGTAGTTGCGGGAGAGGTTGGAGACACTGGTGATCTGGCTATTGGGGATGATGTAGAGGGTGCCATCGCTATCGCGGAGGCGGGTAAGGCGCAGGGTAAGATCTTCGACGGTGCCCTGGAGACCGGCGATTTTGATAACTTCGCCTACGTTGTACTGGTCTTCGACGAGAATGAAGATGCCGTTGAGCATGTCTTTGAAGATCGACTGTGCGCCGAGGCCGATGCCGACACCGACGACGCCTGCGGAGGCCAGCAAAGGCGTGAGATTGATGTTGAAAATCGACAGAACATGCAGGAGGACAATGAAGCCGATCAGACTGTAGGAGGTGGCCCTGATGATGGCAGCGACTGTACGAATCTGCGCTGCGCGTTGTGCGTTGCCTACCTGTTTGTCGGCCCGTAGACGCATCCGGTTGACGAAGAAGATGACGATTCGTTGCAGGACAAATGCGAGAACAAGAATGAAGATGAGACGAGGCAAGTCTTTGCTGACGAAGTCGATGACATCGTTGTGCCAGTCTCGCGCAAGGATTTTTGAGATACGTTCGTCTTGCAGGGGCAATGCCTGGAGGAGCATGATTATGGCGTCTCGCTTTCGTGCTGACTGCTATCGATCGAAATTATCCGAGCTTCTATAACAGAATGCTTGAGCGATAGATAGGATGCAATTGTCCTGAAATAATAGGATGCAATTCCACAGGGAACGTGAGATGAGGGGGAAGTATGAAACTTCTTCGTGCGGCGGTGGTGGGAGTCGTTCTTCTGGTTGCGGTTTCAGGAACATACAGCAGCGGACAACTGGCGCAGCCGTTTCCGTCGCAGCAGCCTACGCAGGGGCGGCCAGGCGTGGATGTGCCGCCGCTTGGACCCTCCATCTCGCCGGAGATGCAGGCGCAGCAGGCGCGGTCGCGCAACAGCGATCGTCAGAAGCAATTGGTGGACGATACCAATAAACTGCTCGTTCTGGCCACGCAACTGAAGCAGGATGTGGATAAGACGAACAAAGATGTTCTTTCAGTGGATGTGATTAAAAAAGCCGATGAGATTGAGAAGCTTGCCCATAGCGTGAAAGAGCGCATGAAAGGTTTATGAATGTTAAAAGACAAAGACAAAATGCGGAGGTCTCTCCGCTACGCCGCGCGATGAGACTGCGCGACTTTGATCGCGATGATGTTTCGTCAGCTTGAGCGACTTCTAGTGAGCGGTCAGGGCCGCCTCGGCGTTGATCTGGGGAACGGGCAGCGACGGCGATGGAGTTGCGGTGGCATGCAGGGTGGAGATGATCGTGGCGGCGGTCCAGTCTGGGTGGGCGGCGCGCAGCAGGGCAGCGGCCCCTGCAGCGAGAGGCGCAGAGGCACTCGTTCCAATGGCCTGCACGTAGGGCGTGTGGCCGAGGGTGAAGCATCCGAAGCTATGTGAACTGTCAGAAGGTGGACCGTCGATGGTGGAAGGTTTACCCGAGCTGCAGGCTCCGCGCACCCATCCGCTGACGGCAAGGTCGCCGCCTTCGGGGTAGCTGCCTCCGGGTGCGGCCAGGGCGTTGAGCGATGCTCCGTGATTGCTGTAGTAGGCGAGCGCGATGGGGCCAGGAGTGCAGGCGGCTCCGGCGGCTGTGTTTTGCGCGCAGGCAGGATTGGTGGAGGCCTCGATGGCGAGCACGCCGCTGGATTGGGCGGGAAGCTCGGCGTAGCGAGGGTTGGAGAGATCGAGACCATCGTTCCCTGCGGCGGCTACAACAACAATGCCTGCCTGAGCGGCGTCGTTGGTGACCTGGTCGAAGGCTGCCTTCAGTCCGGCTCCTTCGCCGGTGGTGAGGTCGACGGTGGCGCCGACCGAGAGGGAGATGATGTCGGCATGGTTGTCGATGGCGTCTTCGATGCCCTGAAGAATCCAACTTAATAAACCACTGGCCTGACCGGAGGTACACTGGTCGGCGACAGAAGCGCTGCCTGAGCTGGTATCGGGCATGCGCTGCAGCACTTTGATGTTGAGCAGGGTTGCAGCAGGAGCTACGCCGATGACCTCTCCGGTACCCGGCCCGAGGGCTCCGGCTGCGAGCGACGCGGTCCAGGTGCCATGACCGTCCTGATCTTGAGGAGTGCCATCGTCGCAGGGGCTGGGGTAGTCGGCCTGATCGATTTCGCTTAGGTTTAAGGCCAGGTTAGGGGCGATGTCAGGGTGGTATTCGTCAACACCGCTGTCGAGGATGGCGATGCGGACGCCCTTGCCCATGGTTGTATCCCACGGTCCATGAGCAGGGCCTCCGGCGACGTTGTTGCCGTAGCCGCCTACCTGTTGAACGGCCCAGCCCTGGGGAGATGCGGTGTAAAAGGAATCGTAACTTCCGGGTTGGGTGGTTGAACCAATAATGACGCTGAAGGTGGCTGGGACGGCTTGTTTAAGCGTAAGCCGGTCGGCTGTCACGATGCGGTCGTGCAGGACGTACTGAACGTTGGGCTGCGCGGTCAGGCGGCGCATGGTCTCGGCATCGCTTTGCGCGGGTGCAAAATTTGCGGTGCTGTTACGGGCGCGAACAGGACTTGTTGCAGGGAGCGATTGGACGGCGGCGATGCCCAGCCGTTCGTTGCGATGGAGCAGGCGGGCCCCGGCGATGCGGGTGCTCACCTCAGCATCCATGGGAATGGTGCGGTTGCGATAGACAACGATATAACGGTTGGGAACGATAGGAGTCACTGCCGTTTGCCCATGCAGGCACGGCGAGACGAGCAGAAGGAAGAGGGCGAATAGCAGGATGGCGCGCGGCGATTCCGGATTCTGGGAGATTCGATGCTTCAGATGGATATTGCCGAGACCGTACACCGATGCACCTCGCTCTTGCTTGATCTCTGCATCGGCACGCGGCGCAGCAAGGACTAGCGTTTGACCGGAGCGGGCTGTTACTTTGGTTTACCGCATGGATGAAGAAGCACTGGTACTGCTCACCGTGTAATGCATTGACCCTGTTGGATTGCACATGCTCTAATGGCCGCCTTTGTGAAGCTGGTTGGAGATTCATGTTCTAAGGAGATCTTTGCATGGGAGTAGTAAGCCTTCTGGGTATGGTCGTTCAGGTGCAAGTTCCAGCTACCTCTGCTGGCATCTCCGGCGATGGCGGTACGATTTGCCTTTGGATGGCGATAGCCGTTGGGGTGCTGGCATTAGTTGCGGCCTGGATGCTCGCGCGGCACGTGCTTTGCTGCGAATCGGGAACACCGGAGATGCAGTCGATCTCGAACGCGATTCGCGAAGGCGCCGAGGCGTTTCTGCGGCGGCAGTACAGGACCATCGGTGTAATCGCAGTCATTCTGGCGATCCTGCTGTTTGTGGGATACCACATGTCGGCACGAACGGCTCCGTTTGCGATGAAGACGGTGATCAGCTTTCTGGTGGGTGCGGTGTGCTCCGGATTGGCCGGCTATACCGGCATGTATGTTTCGATCCGCGCCAATATTCGAACGGCCTCGGCGGCGCGCGGGAGCTTGAACAAGGCGTTGCAGATTGCGTTGCGCGGCGGCGCTGTGACCGGCCTGGTCGTGGTGGCTCTTTCGCTGGTGGGCGTTGGCGTGTTGTTCCTGCTCTTTGGCGGGCTGGAGAATCCGCAGTCGGTGCCGTACGAGCTGGTGGGATTTGGATTTGGAGCTTCGCTGGTGGCGCTGTTCGCGCAGCTTGGCGGCGGAATCTATACCAAGGCAGCCGATGTGGGTGCTGATCTTGTCGGCAAGGTGGAGGCGGGAATCCCGGAGGACGATCCGCGCAACCCGGCTGTGATCGCAGACCTTGTAGGCGACAACGTGGGCGACTGCGCAGGCCGTGGCGCAGACATCTTTGAATCGACCGCGGCAGAGAATGTCGGCGCGATGATTCTGGGCGCAGCGCTCTATCCCGTCTTTGGAGTGAAGGGAATTCTGTTTCCGCTGATTATTCTGGCGATCAATCTGATTGCCAGCATCGCGGGAGTCTACGTCGTGAAGACGAACGAGACGGAAGACCCGATGCGGGCGTTGAATCGCGGGTTTTATCTGACGTCGGTACTGGCTTTGATCGGGTTCGCCGTGGCGGTGTACACCATGCTCGACGGGCCGATGGTGAAACCGCTGTGGCTGCTGGGTTGCGGTGTGGTCGGCTTGATCACATCGTTCCTCTTCGTGTGGATCACGGAGTACTATACCGAGTCGCGCTACAGGCCGGTGCAGTCGATTGCTGCTGCTTCGTTGACCGGGCCTGCAACAAATATCATCAGCGGCTTGGCGGTCGGCATGGAGACGCCTGCGCTCCCGGTGATTGCGATCTCGGCGGCGCTGTTGTTGAGCTACTACTTCGGCGTGCAGGGCCTCAGCGGAGTCGCGGGCATCACCGACTATGCCAAGGGAATCTATGGAACGGCCCTCGCCACCATGGGAATGTTGAGCTGCGCGGCTTACATTCTGGCGATGGATACGTTTGGGCCGATCACGGACAACGCGGGCGGGATTATTGAGATGTCGAACCAGCCGGAGTCGATTCGCGAGCGCACCGACAAGCTGGACTCGGCGGGCAACACCACCAAGGCGCTGACCAAGGGCTATGCGATTGGCTCGGCTTCGCTGGCGGCGTTCCTGTTGTTCTCGGCTTATCTCGAAGAGATCAAGGTTATCGTGGCGGACAAGGTTCACCTTGCTGGCGGATACATGCCGCCGGGCTGGAGCTTCACTAACATCAATCTTGCGCAGGTGCCGGTGTTTGTCGGCGCGCTGTTGGGAGCGATGCTGACGTATCTCTTCAGCTCGATGGCGATCAAGGCGGTTGGGCGGACGGCGCAGATGATCGTGAAGGATGTTCGCGACCAGTTCAAGGAGAATCCGGGGATCATGGCCGGAACTTCAAAGCCGGACTATGGACGATGCGTCCACATCGTGACCGGAGCGGCGTTGAAGGAGATGGTGATGCCGGGGCTGCTGGTAGTCTGCATGCCGGTCGCGGTGGGGTTGATCTTCCGCCACTTCAGCGCGAGCTATCAGGCGACGTCGGAGATCTATGCGCCGGGAACGATTCTGCCGGTGCCTGCGATTGCAGGCATTCCGGTGAACCTTGCCGGAGCGGAGTCGGTTGCCGGACTGCTGATGGTTGGCACGATTGCAGGCATCCTGCTGGCGATGCTGATGAACAACGGCGGCGGCGCCTGGGACAATGCAAAGAAGTTTATCGAGACCGGGCAGTATGGCGGCAAGAAGTCGGAGGCGCACAAGGCTTCGGTGGTGGGGGATACGGTCGGCGATCCGTTCAAGGACACAGCTGGCCCGAGCCTGCATGTGCTGATCAAGCTGTTAGCTACGATTACGCTGGTTCTGGCTCCGCTGTTTGTTTAGTGGGCGTTTGTTTAAAAACTGGTTGCATCGCTTGACACACAGGCCGCCTTGGTGAGAGGCGGCCTTGGTGCGTGGGGATGGAATAAAGCAGCCTCAAAACAGTACAATCACACCTTGGCAGAGGCAATAACGATGGCTCGAAATATGGTGTCCAACTCGGTTGAAAAAAAGGTGGCGGAAGGAGAACTGACGCCAGAGCAGTTGATCCAGTTCTATCGACTGATGTACCTGTCGCGGCGGACGGACGATCGTGAGATTGTTCTGAAACGGCAGCAGAAGACCTTCTTCCAGATCTCGTGTGCGGGCCACGAAGCGTTGCTGGTTGCCGCCGGGATGGCAATGAAGCCGGGATACGACTGGTTCTTTCCGTACTATCGCGACCGTGCGATCTGCCTGGCGCTGGGCAATACCGTAGAGGAGCAGTTGTTGCAGGCGGTGGGTTCCGGCGAAGACATGGCCAGCGGTGGACGCCAGATGCCTTCGCATTGGACGAGCCGAAAGCTCAATGTAGTGACGCCGTCATCGGCGACGGCAACGCAGTGCTTGCATGCCATCGGCTGCGCCGAGGCAGGTCGATATTTTTCGCGCCATCCTGAGGCCGCGGCGAAGCACGAGGGCGACTACCGCGAGTTCAAGGATGTGAAGTTTCACGGCGACGAGGTGGTGTACGTCTCGATCGGCGAAGGCTCGACGAGCCAGGGCGAGTTCTGGGAGTCGCTGAACACCGCAAGCAACGGCAAGCTGCCCGTCGTGTACGTGGTCGAGGACAACGGCTATGCGATCTCGACTCCGGTGGAGGCGAACACTCCCGGTGGAAATATCTCGCGGCTGATCGCGAACTTTCCCAACTTCCACTTTGCCGAGATTGACGGCACCGATCCTATCGCCAGCTACAAGGCGATGGTGGAGGCGGTCGCCTATTGCCGCGCCGGACATGGCCCGGCGCTGGTGCATGGGCACGTTGTGCGGCCCTACTCCCACTCGATGAGCGAGGATGAGCGCGACTATCGCGCCCGCGCTGAGATCGATGCCGATGCCCTGCGCGATCCCATCTCGAAGATGCAGGTGTGGCTTCTGCGCGAGGGAATTCTCGACGCAGACGGAATCAACCGGTTAGAGCGCGAGGTCGATGAAGAAGTGTTGCGAGCGGCGGACCGCGCCGTTGCAGCCGCTGCACCTTCCACCGCGCGCGAGGCGATCCTGCGTCATGTCTATTCGGAGGATTTGAAGCCCACCGACAAGCGCTTTGAATCGAAGCCCGTCGCCGCTGTCGATCAGAAGGATCAGGTCGAACGCACGATGGCCGACCTCATCAATACCTGCCTCAAGGACGAGATGCGTCGCGATGAAAGAATTGTGGTCTTCGGCGAAGACGTCGCCGATGCCACACGCGATCAGGCTCTGCGCGCAGGAGAGATCAAGGGCAAGGGCGGCGTCTTCAAGCTGACGGCGGGACTGCAAAAGGAGTTCGGCAACGATCGTTGCTGGAACTCGCCGCTGGCCGAGGCGAACATCGTCGGCCGCGCCATCGGCATGGCGGTTCGTGGATTAAAGCCTGTGGTGGAGATTCAGTTCTTCGACTACATCTGGCCCGCGATGCACCAGATGCGCAATGAGCTGTCAGTGATCCGCTGGCGGTCGAACGGCGAGTTCAATTGCCCGATTGTGATCCGCGTTCCGATTGGTGGCTACATCACGGGCGCGATCTATCACTCGCAGTCCGGCGAAAGCATCTTCACGCACACGCCGGGAGTGCGCGTGGTCATGCCGTCGAATGCACTCGACGCACTCGGCCTGCTGCGGACAGCGATTCGTTGCGACGACCCCGTGTTGTTTCTGGAACACAAGCGGCTCTACCGCGAGACCTACGGGCGCGCCGTTTATCCGGGGCCGGACTACTGCATCCCGTTCGGCAAAGCGAATATCGTGCGACCGGGCAAAGATCTCACCGTCGTGACCTACGGTGCTGTTGTGCCTCGCGCATTGCAGGCGGCGCAGAAGCTGCATCGCGAAAAGGGAATCGACGTAGAGCTGATCGACCTGCGCAGTCTCTCTCCTTATGACTGGGAGACAATTGCCGAAAGTGTGCGCAAGACGAACCGCGTGATTGTGGCGCATGAAGACATGCAGAGCTGGGGATACGGTGCTGAGATCGCCGCTCGCATCGGCGACGAGCTGTTCCACGATCTCGATGCTCCGGTGCGCCGTGTGGCAGCGATGGATACGTTCGTAGCCTATCAGCCGATTCTCGAAGATGTGATTCTGCCGCAGCCGGACGATCTGTATCGGGCGATGGCAGAGCTTGTCGCCTTTTGATTGAAGGCGCTTAAGCAAAAAAAATGGGGTCCGCATTGCGCGGACCCCAAAGCGTTTGGGATAGGTTATGCGGGTTGAAAAGAAGCGGCCGTGCGCATCTCCGGCGCTTTGGGCGAGCGGATCAACCGCGAATCAGCGGGAGACTGCAACCGGAAGCGGTCTACCTGCTGCTCGAGTGCAACGGCGGTGCTACGCAGCGATTCGATACCTGCTGCTGTGGTGGCCATCTCGGTAAGGTTGTCGTGGCTGAGCGAGTGGATGGAGTCGAGGCTTGCACTCGACTGGTCCGCCGCGGCAGCCTGTTGCGAAGCGGCGATGGCGATCTGCGCGATCATGCGGTCGACGCGTTCCGCCATGCCGATGATCTTTTCGAGCGCCTCTCCAGCCTGCGTTGTGGTGACGACACCCTGTTGCACCGTCTCCGTTCCGCTCTCCATGCTGGCAATCGCGGTGCGGGTACGGTCCTGAATGCCCTGAATCATGCTGGCAATCTCGCCGGTGGCCTGCGCTGTGCTCTCGGCGAGGCGACGAACCTCTCCGGCGACGACGGCGAAGCCACGACCCTGGTCTCCGGCGCGTGCCGCTTCGATGGCTGCGTTGAGGGCGAGCAGGTTGGTCTTGCGTGCGATCTCGTCGATGACGGTGACGATCTGGCTGATGCGCCGGGAGTCGTCGCCGAGCAGGGTTACGGTCGATGAGGTATCGCTGACGGCAGTCGCGATGGAGTGCATGTTGCCGAGCACTTCCTTGACGATAGTGCCGCCGTCGCGTGCGGTCTCGGCAGCGCTGCGTGCGGTCTCTGCGGCGGACTGCGTATGCCGCGAGACTTCAGCGATAGAGGCAGACATCTCCTGCATGGCCGTCGCAGCCTGTTGGGTCTGCTGGCTCTGCTGATCGATGCGGCGGTGAATCTGGTCGCTGGCGGTGCGCATGGAAGCTGCGCTGCCAGTGAGCGAGCCGGAGGTATGCACGACCGTGCCGATGATGCCGCTGAGGCTGGTCTGCATCTGCTGCATCGCGGTGGCAAGCGAGCCGATTTGATCCTGACTCTTTAAGTCGAGTGCTTCGCCGGTAAGGTCGCCTGCAGCAATCGCGTTAGCTCGTTCTGCAACAAGATCGACGCCCTTGGTGATGCGGCGAGCGAGGAAGGTGGAGATGACGCCACCGACGATAGCGCCGAAGATGGTCGCGAGCCACAGCGTCAGCAGCGTGGAACGGTTAGCGCGACGCAGTTGGACGAGTTCTTCGTTCGTCTGCGACATCTGCGACTGGGCCAGATCGGTGACGGTGGTGAAGAGCGATCTCTCGAGCGGCAGAATCTGATTCTGCAAAGTGTCATAAGCCTGTGCGGTACCCTGCGAGGTCTTGGTCTCGTTCAGTGCCTCGACCTTCTCTTCGAGCGGCTTAAGCCTGGCCAGGCCGGATTGAAGCATGGCGAGTCGCGATGCGTCCGCGCCAAGGTCGAAGTGGGTGCTGTCCTGGCTCAGCTTGGCGACAGCAGCTTCGGCCATCTCAAACTGCTGCTTCCGGGACTCGCGGAAGCTGGCCGAGGTGGCCGGATCGAGTCCAAAGAGCATGTAGGACTCGAGGCTGCTGATCGTGCGGGTGAGATGCGAGTCGACGTCGCGGCTGCCCATGATGATGGGGAGGCGGCTGGTGGTGACGACATCGGAGAGATGGTTGGCCTCTTCGATGCGGACATGCGCCGTATAGGCGCTGAGGAGCATGGCGATGATAAGAAAGCCGGTGCTGAGGCCGAGCTTGGATTCAAGTTTCATGATGGTCCTTACCTATGCGGTGGTCGCCCGTGATTTTTGGCTACTGAAGATCGCTTTTGAAGTTGACTTCGACTTCGGACTCAGAGGTGTCGGAGCCGGGCTCGAAGCGCCACCGCTTGACGGCATCCTCTGCCGCAGCAGCGAGCAGCGGGTGGCCGGATTCGACCTTGGTTTTGGCGACGGTGCCGTCGGGTTGAACGGTGACCATCAGAACAACGGTTCCGCCGACGTGCATGCGACGGGCGAGCTCGGGATAGCTGGGGGAGACTCGAGTGACGACGGCTCGATGAACATTGCCGGCAAAGGCGGCTCCGGCGCAGAGGAAGAGACTTCCTACGACGAGAAGGGGACGGGAAGAACGGAATGAGACTGCCAAGTAAAACCTCCGGGATACAGAGGTTGTATCGGCAGAGATGGCGAGAGCTTTAGCGGGAGGTCAGAACAGGGGTGGGGATTGCCTTGAAAGTGAGGTGTTCGGCGGTGCTGCCCGTGCGCTGCTTCCAGGTGAGAAAGAGCGTGCCATAGCTGTCGGTGATGCAGGTCGTGGAGTCGATCCCGAGCTCAGCGATGGTCTGGTCGATCCAGTCGGGAGGGCCTTCGAGCTCGACGTAGTTGCCGATGGGTGTCTCGTCGATGACGAGATGGGCGGAGTGTTCGATAGTGTGCGACCACTCCGTGCGGAACTTTTCGTAGGTGAAGACGGGAGCGTAGCCGAGCTGCTGGAAGATCTCGGAGAGTGCGGGGCCGTCGGCGACAGTGGTTTCGGTCTCGATGCGGATCTTGTAGCGGGTGGTGTCGATGGAGGCTTGATCGGGCTGGCGCTTGTGAGTGACGGTGCAGAGCTCGCCGTACTGGCGGATGCGAAGAAGTTGTTTTTTTGCGCGGAGATCGCGGGCAGGCGTGTCGTAGAGGGTGTTGTGCTCGAAGGTGCGCGGCGTATCGAGATGGAAGCCGAGCTGGGGAAGACGGGCCTGAAGTGCGGCGGGATCGGAGATGGGGAATTTGAGTTCGATCTCTGCGCTTTGCATTGGTTGAGTATACGAGCTACTTCGTTCGCGCTGCTTTTTCGAGGCGGTCACGAATGGCGAGGCCGACTCCGCTGGCTTCGGGCAGCGGGCAGAGGATGATCGTTACGCCGCGGTTGTCGAGTTCGCGCAGACCGGCGAAGAGACGCTGTGCCAGCGCTTCGCCGTCGTTCCATGAGGCCCAGGGGAAGACTTCGGTGGAGGGTCTTGCCGTCCAGCCTTGAGGGAGCAGGATGCCGATTTTTTCTTCTACATTCCGTTCTTCCTGTTGGTGCAATTCATTCTCGCTGGCTACGAGGATCAGCTTTGCGCGAGGAGCGTAGTGGCGAATGCCGACGCCGGGCGAGGGAAGGCTGGCTGGATTTTCCTGCGGGGCTGCGATGGGTTGGAAGATGCGAACGGGGCCAGCGACTTGTTCGATCATCGCGGGAGTTATGGCTCCGGGGCGATAGATCAGCATCGGGTTTTGGTTGGGGTCGAGGACGGTGGATTCGACTCCGACTGTTGTTGGGCCGCCGTCGAGGACGGCGTCGATGCGGCCGTCGAGGTCTTCGAGGACGTGATCGGCGGTCGTCGGGCTGGTGTGACCGAAGCGGTTGGCGCTGGGCGCTGCGATGGGAACTCCGGCGGCGCGGATGAGGGCGAGCGCGAGCGGATGCGATGGCATTCTGACGCCGACGAGCGGTCTTCCGGCGGTGATTGCGTCTGGCACTTCGGGGGTTCGTGGAAGCAATAACGTTAGCGGTCCAGGCCAGAAGTTTTGGATTAACTTTTCTGCTTGAGTTATTGAAAATGCTAGTTTTGCAAGCATTGCCTGATCGCTGACGTGAACGATCAGCGGATCCCACGAGGGGCGGCCTTTGGCGGCGAAGATTTTGGCTACGGCGGCTTCGTCAAGAGCGTTGGCTCCGAGTCCGTAGACGGTTTCAGTCGGAAAAGCGACGGTGCCGCCTTCGCGGAGGATCTTTGCTGCTTGTTCTATTTCGCTGGGTTGGAGGCGAAGTGTCATCTTGCTGAGAGTGCTAGTTGTCCGGCGAAGGCGTCGAGGGAGAGCGAGCGCAGGAGGTTGCGGCGGAGGCCGCTGTAGACCTGATCGAGGCCGCGAGCCGCGCCTTCGATCCACTGGAAGGAGAGCGTCTGCGAGAGGCGGTCGAGTTCGGGGCGAAGGTCGGTATTGCGGATCAGCTCGGGCGTTCCGGCGCCGAGGAGCAGAAGGTCTTCGAGCAGGAGCGAGAGCGAGCGCAGCAGCGCGGTGGTCTTTTGCTGGCCTTCGGCTCCGGCGCGATAGGTTTCCGTCATCTTGAAGAGCGCGGTGTGATCGGGATCGGAGGCGGCGTTGCGAAGGAGCAGGAGAGCGTCGGCGCGAGCGGCGGTGTAAGCGGCGAGGTCGAAGCCAAGGGCTTTGCCAGCGGCTCCTTGCGCGAGCCGAGCGATGAGCGTGCGCTGCTTGGCGGGAACGTCGGGGCGACGGTCGGCGAGCAGCATCTCGATCTCTTCGACGGGTAGCGCGCCGAGACGAACGGTGGCGCAGCGGGAGCGAATGGTGGGCAAAAGTTCGCCGGGGTTTTCGGCGAGGATGATGATGTGGACTGTCGCTGGCGGCTCTTCGAGGACCTTGAGCAGGGAATTGGCCGCTTCTTTCATGAAGCTGGCGGCGGTGAGGATGAAGGTTTTTTTGGGCGCTTCGGAGGGAAGGTAGTGCGAGCGCTGGATGACGGTGCGGACCTGTCCGAGCTTGATGAGAAGCTGCGGCGGGTCGGGCGGAATGATGAGAACGTCGGGGTGAGGCTGGACGAGGACGCGGGTGTCTTTTTTGTCGGTCTCGCGCAGCTCTTCGCGGGCGGCCACGGCCTTGTCGACCTCGTCTTCGAGGTTAGCGGCGGAGGCGATGCGGGTGCAGTTATGGCAGACTCCGCAGAAGCTGGCGAGCGACTGGCCGTTCGACCACAAATCTCGCGGCTGGCGCTCGCACTCGACCGCCATGGCCAGCATGAGAGCGAGGGTGTATTTTCCGGCTCCGCTGGGCCCGGCGAGGATGAGCGAGTGCGGCAGGCGACCGGCGGCGATGGCGGTGCGCAGATGCTCAACGGCGCTGGAGTTGCCGAGGAAGTCGTTGAAGGTGGTGGGGAAGCCTGCGGTTTGTGTCATCTTCGGTGCGGTAACCTCCCCTGTACTTAAGTACTAAAGTCTTCAAAAGAAAGAACCTAAGTCCAAACTTTAGTCTGTATCCAGTCTGTATTTGATTCTAGCTTGGGTTAAATGAAAAGTCCCGGCAAATGCCGGCTCCCCCCTCAACTTCACTCCCTGATCCGCAGTGCAAAGACGCTAATGACAAGCCTCTGCATATCGATCCTGCAGCAGGTCCAGGGCTCCGGCAATCGACGTTACGATCACGATGCCTTCGTCTTCCGAACTCTCGCGCAGGTACAGCCGTGCTCTTCCCATCCACGACATCAACCGTGAAGACTCTTTATTCTCCAGGCCCTTTGCATCAAAAAACGGCATATAGAAGGGATGGGCGCGAAATGCCGGTTCCTGAATGGTCGGCAGCCAAAGCTCTCGCTGTTCGGCAAGATAAACCTGGATTGGCGCGTCGAGCAGGCAATAGAGCACTGTACCGCTCCCGCACAACAGACGAATCGCAGACTTCGCCGCCACAGCTCCGCCTGCCAGATGAAACGCCGTCTCGTGTTTCAACTTCACCGGGTCGTTCCATCTTCGCTTCCTGAAGTCGTCTGCACGCAGCATCCTTGGAGGCTCTCCATCCGGGCGAATTCCCAGGCCGATGTCGGGCATCCACTTTGCTCCGTGACTGACGAGCAGATCAACCGCACCGTTCCGATGCAGTTCCGCCCCTTGCAGCCACATCGCATGCTCCAGACTCATCGCTTCAGCCAGCTCCTGTAGCCAGGGCAGCAGCACCTTGGACAATCTCTCGCCCGCCTCCGCATCCAGCGGAAGCTTTTCAGTCTTCAATACGGCTGCTTCAAAAGGAGGCTCAATCGAAATACGCTCCAGCAGAACATGCTTCACTGCGCTTTCTCCCACAAGGGCCACTCAAGTCCCTCGTTTTTCAGGGCGAGCAAGACCCCGCGCAATACCTCGTCGAAGAACGGATCCTTGAACGCCATCAACACGCCGGCGTCTTTCGGACTCTCAAGCAGGTAACCCTCGAACAACTCAAACCACTTTGCCCGAGTCTCCGCATTCGCTTCGAGAAAGTGCTTTGCCTGCAGATAAGGCAGAACGAAAGGAATGCCTTCATACGCCGCATCCTGCCGAAGCGCCTCGCCAAATATCGTCTTGCTCTTTTCCAGAAACCCATCCTGCAACGAGTACAGCTCCTGCGCCAGCGCGGCCATATCGTTTCCGCTCTCGGCAAAATAGGTCTGCGCCGCTTCGGGCATATCAAACTCAGGAGGCTCCGTCACCGGATCGGGCTTTAACCAAAGCAAAAGCATGCCGCCTAGCCCAAAGAAATCCTGCCGCTGCCGCTCGTCCTGCTTATTCAGAAACCAGTACGTGTAATCGCCAACCCAATCCTCAAGCTTGAATCCACCGTCTTTGATTGACTGTTCAATATCCTCAGCCGTCGGCGGAGCGACCAGCCCGCCATCGGGCGGAATGGCAAAGCCCGCCAAAGGCTTGTACTCGCGGCTGGTCTGCAGAAAGCGTTCCGTCTCGTTCCGGGCAATCGTCTTGAAGCCGAGAAAGTTCTCCTGGCGCATGCCGCGCTCCGCCATCGCAGCTTTGAGCTTCGTCACAAACACAAGGAACCATTGCCGAACACGGAACGGCATCGGCAGCGGAAAGCCGCCGATCCAGTACACCGAGACATCTTCAATCGTGTTCGCTCTATGAAACGGCGCGATCTCCATCGACTCCAGACGCACCCGTCGAACGATCTCTTTCTCAGCAACTTCTTCCTGCTCTGCCATCAGTTTTCTCCGCGCAGAAAGTGCTTCACCGCGGCCGCCGCTTCGCTTTGCCCACCCTGATCGGTAAACGACCCCAGCCCAAGCCGCTGCCCATCGCGAAGTACAAGCACAAACCTGTTGCCGCCGGTATCGGTCTCGATGGTCGCGTCCTCAATATCGCTGAGCTGTCCTGTATCTCGAAAAGACATAAAGAACGGGCGCCCATGGTCCATCACATACGTGCCGGTCCCTCGATCCAGCGTCAGACTTGCCCCCTGCAAGATGAACCACGACGCATACCCGGCCCCCAGCAGAAGCAGCAGACCCACAACCGGCACCGCCCAGCCTCGGGACAGATCGCGTTGCGAATACGTCTTGCCTTCAAACTGCACTGACCCCGCGTTCGACCGCGTACGCGCAGCCAGGCTTCCCCCCAGTACGAACAAACCAATCACCGCAACCACGATGAAAAAAGCCGCAAACAGATACGAAGGCGGATCTTTAATCACGAGTTGCGTGCTGCTTACCTGCAAAATTCGGAAACCTGGCATCGAGGACCTTTATGCGAATGGACTGTCGGCGTTAGCGGCAATGCCGGCATTGCCATCGAACATGATGATCTTTGCGTACATTGCTGCAAGAAGAACCGCCGTCGCAGTCGTCTTGGCAACAAAAGCCTGAAACTTCGTATCCATCGCGGCTGAAGTCGACTTCAACACCACGGCCTTGGCCGCGAGCACACCCAGCTCGCCCTTGAACGTGGCGTGCACAAGCGCAGGCCCCGGAACAATCTCCATCTTTATGCCCAGCATCGTGAAGTACCACAGGCTGAACTTCGTGTGCTTCTCGAAGTACTGCAATACGCTGCTCTGTACATCGTGCTGCGTCGTCGGCTGGTGCTTCTGCTCCGGCTGATGGTGGTCTTCCGTCCGCGTATGCACAAACGTATCGTTCCGCGGAGCCACATTCGTATGATTATGCACGCCGATGTGCTTCGCGTTCGTCGTTCCGATAATGGTGTGCTGGTGGTTTTGCAGGACGGTCTCAGTCCGGTTGCCATGCACCGTCAGCCGGTAGTCGTCGAAGATATTTTCCGTATAGTTGCCATGGATCTGGTCCCACTGGTCTCCATGAATCAACGACACACTCTTCCCGGTCGTCTCGCTCAGCGCCGACAGGCTCGTCATCGCCCCAAGATTGAGAGCACCGAACGATGGAAGCTGGCTATCCTTTGCATGAGCATTGGCTCGTGTCGTTGTGCGAACGTCTCCGTCGAACACCCCCATCAGTCCCATCCCGGTTCAACCAGATTTAGTTGCTGGGCGGAAGTATAGTAACTGTTGATGAACAAGGTGTTACACCTCGCAAAACAATGCAGCATCGACATTAGGAGTGAACCCGAAGCCCGCAGGCCAGACACCTCGTGGACCGGAGTCGAAGGACCTGCACAGCAGCACGATCTCTTCGCTTCGAATTCATTGACATCCCTCTAACTGATACAGATAGAAATTTAGGACTTATGGAGACGGTACATTGCGACACCGTGTGCGGGAATCTCTGCTTGGAAGCTGTCTGGAAATGCGCCCAGGTCTTTGTGGAGCCAGAGATCGCGGACCGTATAGCGGCCCTGTAAAGCGAGTTGCTGCGCGGTCAGGGTTGCGGAGACGGAGCTGCTGCCCGTGTTGAAGACCGCGATTGCAATATCGCCCGATTGGAGAGGCTTGCTCCAGACCCGGATGCCTTCCTCCTGGTATAGCTCCTTGCCGCCTGCGCCGAGCGAGTCCTGATCGACTGCAATGACCTCCCGATTGGTCAAAATGTCGTGAATCTCCGGACTCATCGCACGCAGATCATTGCCGGCGATTAGTGGAGCGGCAATCATCGCCCATAGCGAAAAGTGGGTGCGATATTCCTCATTCGACATGCGCCCGTTGCCAACTTCGAGCATGTCAGGATCGTTCCAGTGTCCGGGACCGGCGGAGGAGGCGAGGACACTCTGCGCAAAGCCGATGGTCGTCATCGATTCATAGTTATCGCGAATGTCGCCTGTGGTGCGCCACAAATTGCCTCCGACCTGCGGCCCCCATTGCTCAACATGAGCGCGCCCGTACTGGCACAGGGCATAGACGATAGGGCGGCCAGTGGCTTGCAGCGCTTCCCCCATCTTTTGATATGCGGCCTGCATGTCGGCGTCTTTCCATACTCGCGAGGCGCTGCACCAGTCGTACTTCAGGTAATCCATGCCCCACGCGGCGTACATCTGCGCGTCCTGAGACTCGTGACCGTAGCTCCCTTCAAAGCCGCCGCAAGTGCGCGGGCCGGGTGAAGAATAGATTCCGATCTTCAATCCCTTGCTATGCACATAGTCGGCGAGCGCCTTCATGTTTGGGAAGTTCGGATTCGGCTGCAAAACCCCGGTCGCATCCCGCTTGCCCTGCCAGCCATCGTCGATAATGACGTACTGATAACCGGCGTCTTTCATGCCGGAAGACACCATAGCGTCGGCAATGCCGCGTACCGTAGCGTCGTCGATCTTTGTCCGAAACTTGTTCCAACTGTTCCAGCCCATGGGTGGCGTCTTGGCCAGGCTGTTATAGGGGACAGGATGCAATGCGGGTAGATCGATCTTAGGAAGCGTGGCGTAGTCCACCGCAGGAGCACGATAGGAGGGTGTCGGTGTGCCGCGCACTGCGGTCACCTCGCCGATATGAAACGCTGGGCGTGGGGGTCCGCCTGCGGCTCCGGACGTTCCGGCATCCGGCGGCGGCCCGGGCATGGCAGGCGTCAGTATCAGGCTGTCACCAACAATCCTGCCGCTTACCTCGCGCTTCGACAGCGTGCCGAAGGACTCCAACTCGACGGTGAAGTGGAAGGTATCGCCGGTCACCGAGCCGTCAACAATCGGCGAATCGCCGAACGGCAGAGATTGCTGACCGGTGATATGGCCATCATGAACCTTCAATACGTAGACGATCTCAAGCTGCCCCATCGGCATCTCGGCCTTTGCTACCCAGGTGCCGGAGATGTCCTTCGTAGCAGCCGCCTTGGAGCTTGCTTCGGCGGCAGAATCCTGACGAGCGAGCGGTACTTCAGCAGGGGCGATACGAAGAAATCCGCTGGTGACGAGCAGAGCGGCACACAGGTAGCGAAGGTACATGACTTCCTCCCGGCGAATGAGGCTTCCAGTTCTCGCGATTCCACGACATGCAAAGCGGAACCGCGGTGACGGAACGAGAATATTCGCTTGGGAAAGATCCGAACGTAACAATTTGTCACAACTGCAATTGATCTCACCAATAAGAATCAGGACTCATCAATGTGCTTTCGGAAAGTGAGAGGTGCCTGCATTATTTCTGGGCGGTATCGTTTATGGGTGGGAGGGAAGTGAGGTAACGGACGAGGGTGTCCAGGTCGTCTCCGGCGATTCTTCCGCCGTAGGAGGGCATGGGGTTGGTGTCGATGGTTGTGAACAGGGTGAGGTCGGACTTGGAGTAGGTGGCGGTCTTTCCTGAGGTGTCCCTGACCTGCACGTTTTGGTCGTCCTGGCTGAGAATGCGGCCGGTCACTGTTTTGCCATCGGCGGTGCTCAGGCGGACGAGTTCGTTGGCGGGGTCGAGGGTTGGCTTTGGCGTGACGATGGCCGCTCGGATCTGGTCGGGGGTGCGGCGCGAGCCTACGCCGTTCAGGGCTGGGCCGGTGTAGCCGCCCTGGTCGCCGATGCGATGGCAGGAGAGGCACTCGCTCTGGGTAATTAAGCTCTTGGCTTGCTCGATCTCAGAGGCGGTGAGCGGGGTGGCTGCGCCTGAGGTTGAAGGAGTTGCAGAGGGGGCTGGCGTGGCTGGGGCGGATCGATCGGTCGCGAAGTTTGTGGCGAGGTAGAGGTAGGCGTTGTCGATGTCCTGCTTGGTGCCGTCGGCGCCGCGGGCGGCCATGTCGTCGACGGATTTTCTCCACTCGGCCTTGGTCTTTTTGGCAACGGTGACCATGTCGGCGCGATGGCAGGCGGTGCAGTTGTGGATGAACTCTGCCTTGCCTTTGCCGTCGGGGAGGTTTTGGCCTAAGGCTGTATTGGATAGGCAAAGGCCGCACAGTAAGGCGCACATCGCCCCGAACACTAATTTGAATTTCCGGTTCATCTTGTCATCGCTCTTTGAGGGTTACGGAGGGGAGTGGGGCGGGTTCTTTTTGCTGGTTTGACCCTTGACTCTCCCGGGGGATGGATGTCTCCCGGTCCATCGTCTGCCTGAAACGATGGACCGGAGTATTGCGTTATTTCTTTGGTGTGAGATGGAAGAGGCCGCCCGGCTTGGCGTCCTCGATCATCCAGAGCGAGCCGTCGGGAGCTTCCTCGATGTCGCGGACGCGGCGGTCCATGTCCCAGCGCTCGACTGCGGTTGCTCCGCCGTTGCCGTCGAAGGTGATGCGGGTGAGCGACTTCGAACCGAGGCCGCTGGCGAGGGCCGAGCCGTTCCAGCCGGAGAAGGTTGAGCCTTTGTAGAACATGAGGTTGCCGGGAGCGATGACGGGCACCCAGTAGATGACGGGCTTGGTGAGGTCGGGGCGCGTGTCGGGGCTGGGGATGGGCACGCCGTTGTAGTTGTGTCCGTAGGAGACGAGCGGCCAGCCGTAGTTTTTACCGGGCTCGATGAGGTTGAGCTCGTCGCCGCCGCGTGGGCCGTGCTCAAGCTCCCACAACTTGCCGTCGGGGGCGAAGGCGAGGCCATAGGGGGTGCGGATTCCGCTGGCCCAGGTCTCGGATGGCGTGAGGTTGGGACCGGGGAAGGTGTAGGTTCTGATGATTGGAGCGGTCTTTGCGGTTTCGGTGTCGGATGGCGGGTCGATGACGGGCACAGTGGCTGCGCCGATCTTGCCGGCCATAGGATTGCCGGGGGCGGGCTTGCCGTCGAGCGTCAGGCGCAGGACTTTGCCGAGGGGCTGGTTGGGGTCTTGTGCGGGCGTCATGCGCTGGCGATCGCCGGAGGTTAGGTAGAGGAGCTTGCCGTCGGGAGAGAAGGCGACCGCTGCGCCGAACTGTCCGCCCTCGCCTCGCTCGCCGTCGTGCCAGATGACCTTGAGGTCTTCGAGGCTGGCGGTGTCTTTGGTGAGCTGCAGCCTGGCTCGGGCGAGTGCGAGGCTCGAACCGCCGTCACCGGGCTCGGAGTAGGTGAGATAGACGTTGTGGTCTTTTTTGTAGTGCGGGGAGAGATAGACGCCGAGCATTCCGCCCTGTCCTCTCCAGAGAACGGCGGGGGCGCCGGTAACGGGGGTCTTTGCTCCTTGCTGGGTGACCAGTTGCAGGCCGCCGGTCTTTTCGGTGATGAGCATTCGACCGTCGGGTAGGAAGGCAATCCTCCAGGGAAGGCTCAAAGTCGTTACCTGGACCACGTTGAATGGCAGGGTCGCCTCAGGCTTCTGTTCCCCTGCATTGACCTGCGCAGATGCGCCGCTCGCGGCCATGGCTAAGACTAGCCCCGCGATCGCTAAATGCTTCATCTCGTTCTCCCTTGGTGGATAGAGTGATTCGACATCTAAACCTTTTACGCCGTTGTTGTCGCTGTGATACTTCGATCTCTTTTAGAGTATCGCGGTTAGCAGATGCAGATATAGAATCGACGGCGGCCACAGCGGAATAGTTTCCGAATGGTTTTCTCTGCAGGAGATAGGGCCGCAGAGTCGCTTCTATCAGAGCTAATGGCACTTCGTTGTGAAAACGCGCTTCTCCTCATTATCGACCGATTGATGAAAAGCCGGTAAATAAGGCTTTCGCTATGATCTTCAGATGACCGAGGACCGCACATCTTGAACATCTCAGCTTCTCCTACCCACAGGCAGCGACATCAAGGCTTAGATTTGCTACGCGTCATCGCGATTTACATGGTGATGCAGATCCACACTGGCGAGTTCGAGTACATCGCCCCAAATGGGACCGTATTGCACACGGCGGGAGCCTGGGCTGTGGGATGGACGAACTCGCTGATGCGGGTCTGCGTGCCGCTTTTCGTCATGATTAGCGGATTTTTTCTTTTCCCCGTTGGGGATGAGCGCAAATTCTTTCGGAAGCGCTTTACCCGTGTGTTGATTCCGTTTGTCGTCTGGTGTGTGGTCTATGCCTTCTATTACTACGCGCAGGGAACGGCCTCTCTTCACACCACTTTGCTCAATATCGCGAAGATCCCTGTAAATTACGGCACGGAGGTTGGCCATCTTTGGTTTGTGTATATGCTGATGGCGATCTACCTTATCGCACCTGTGTTTTCGCCGTGGATTGTTTCGGCGAGCCGGAAGAGCATGGAGCTGTTTCTGGCGCTGTGGGGCATGACATTGTTGCTGCCCTTCATTCACCTCTACTTCTCATCGGTGTGGGGCGAGTGTTATTGGAATGCAACGCCAACTCTCTACTACTTCTCAGGCTTCCTCGGCTATGCCGTACTCGCTGCTTATATCAAGCGGTTCTGGATGGCTCCTTCGTTGCGTGTCGATTGGCTCGCGATCGGCATGGTTGCGGTGGGTTATGCCGCTACCGCCGGAGGATTTCTCTACAGACTCGGTTACGAGCACGAAGTAAAGAGCCTCGAGCTGACGTGGAACTTCACCACGTTGAATGTTGCGATCATGACAGCGGGACTATTTCTGCTCTTCCGAAATATTCGTACAGACCGCGAGAGCAGTCTCGTATGGCGGCTTATCGACGATCTTTCGCGCATGAGCTATGGCATGTATCTGGCACACATCATCGTACTCAACGCGGTTCACTCGTTGATGGCACCGCTGATTGGGAATGCGTTTCTGCGTATCCCTGCGATCGCACTTGTAACCTTCGTGATTACTTATCTTGGGGTCAAGCTGCTCTCGCTGTTGCCGAGGGGGAAATACATTGTCGGATAAAGGCTGCCAAGCGAATCCTATTTACGAGAAAGCTATTTTTTCGTGTCGAAGAAGGTATAGCTCGCCGAGTACGGTATGCGCACCTCGGCATCGGCGTGGGCTGAGTCGCATCCGGTGGATGGAGCTAGACCGCCCTTTGTTTCTGTGCGCCGCACGACATCCACCTGGCTAAGAAGACCCTCGCCGCCAGTCGAATGCACTGCAAGAATGAGCCATGGAATGGTCCCGGGTTGTTGCCGTACCTCCAGCGCTTTGCCCTGCACTTCACTTCCATCATCGAGATGCCAGGTTGGCCCCGCTATGTGCTTCCCAATTGCCTTGCCGTGCTGATCGAATAAGGTGGCGTCTGGTGCCTTCAACTTCCAGACCCAATCAACATCTTTCATACATGTATAAATCTGTACGCCTACTCCGCGAGCCTCAAGGACCATCGTTGCTGTCGTGGAGCCATCAAAATGGACGGTTTTCGCCTGCGCTCCAGGGGCCTGAGTAGCGGATGCAGGTTGTGCGCTCGCCGTGAAAGCCATCGCAAGCAGTCCTGACAGACAAACGACTTGAAGCGGGGATGATCTCATTTGGACTCAAAGATATCATCGTCCCGTTATCAGAATGTTTATCGCTCTATGGTGTTTTGCCTTTGCTGTCGGAGGGAATGATGAGGTCGAGCGCTCCTTCGGTGATGGGGTAGGAGCGGCCTTGCCAGCGGAAGGTGCCGCTGAGTCCGTGCGGCAGGTGGACGACAGCGTGGAGGCTTCCGTTGAGGAGGGTGTATTGCACCTGAATGGGGCCTTCGGGGTGAGGGTAGCTGGCGGTGAGTGTGTGCAGCGGGCCGAGGTGTGGTTCGATGAGGACGGTTTTGAAGCCGAGGCTGGCGGGCTGGATTCCGGCGACGATGTTGAGCAGGTCGAAGTTGGGGTGGGCGCTCCAGGCGTGGGAGTCGGAGCGGGTGGGCTCGGGCTGCTCGGCCCATGTGGTGAGGCCGAGGGAGATCATGTTTCGCCACGGCTGTAGCTGCTGGATATATTGATCGCCCATGCCTGCGTGTTCGAGCGCGCGGTTGAGGTAGAAGCGGTAGTAGTAGGACGCGGGTGAGATGGTTGCGGCGTTGGCGGGGTCGAGGATGTGGGTCATGATGCCGCGCTGGGTGGCGGCGGGTGCGACGTCGAGCCAGACGGCCATGGCGTTGGTGTGCTGGCTGTAGTGGTTGCCGTGTGGCGTGTCGGTGTAGAGATGAGTCTGCGGGTTCCAGCAGAGGGTTTGGATGGCGCTGACGGATTTGGCCGCGGTCTGGCGATAGCGCTGGGCGAGGACGGGGTCGCCGTAGGTGGACTCAAGCTCGGCGGCTTCGCGGAGGGCTTCGATGTAGTGGAGGGTGATGATGGCGGAGTCGCCGTTGGCGTCCTGCGGTGGCTCGCCGCCTTTGAAGTCTTCGGTCCAGTCGATGAAGGACCACCAGGGAAGTTTGCCCATGAGGCCGTTGGGGTTCTGGTGCTGGAGAAACCATGCGAGGACGGTGCGGGTGCCTTCGAGTTGCTGGCGGACGAAGGCGGGGTCGTCGCGGTAGAGGGCGTAGTCGTGCACCATGCCGATCCAGAGGAGCGAGAAGGGCGGGATGGCTTGGAAGAGAGAGGTGGGGTAGCGGCTGAGGGTGATGCCGTCGGGCATGCGCGAGTCGTTGATGGCGGTGATGGCTTGGCGGGCGAGGCGGTCGTCGCCGGCGTTGGAGTAGGAGATGAGGGCTTGCAGGCGAGTGTCGCCGACGTACTGGAGCCGCTCCCAGTAGGGCGTGTCCATGTAGGTGTCGTGGGCGTCGAGGCGGGCGGTGCGCCAGCCGATGTTCCAGATCTTTTCTAGCGAGGGATCATCGCTGCTGAATTGGGCGCGATGGACGAAGGGGAAGGCCGAGAAGAGGGAGCGGAATCGGTTGAGCTGGAGCGGCTGGTCGCCGGTGTGGATGTCGATCTGGAGATAGCGCCAAGTGCGCCAGACTAGCGGGGCGAAGGTTTGGCGGGCCGCGCCGTCGGCGATGTAGTCGTCGTAGATGCCGTCGATGTGCTTGCCGGTGATGTCGTTGCGGTTGCCCTTTTGGCCGTGGGCGTCGTAGAGGGCTTCGGCGTAGGTGAGGCGGATGGTGGCGGCGCTGCCTCCGCTGAGCGACAGCTCAGGATAGCCGGTGGTGAGGACGCCGTTGTCGATGAGGATGCTGGCGGTGGTGTTGGCGGGGATGGTGACGGAGTTGTCGGGGAAGCTTGCTGCGGAGTCGATGCCGGTGGTGCGGACGACCTTGCCGCCGGGCTGCGGGGTGTACTCCATTGGCGGGAGCTGGTCGGGGACGAGCTGCCAGTTGCTGTCGGCGTCGCGCGCGCCGCGTGAGGCTGCGCGGTCTAGCAGAGTGGCGGGTGCCCAGTGGGAGGGATCGGTGATGGGTGCGTCCCATGCGGCGTCAAAATCTTTTGCGTTGATGACCTCGATGGGTTCGGAGGCGTAGTAGTTGTGGGCGATGGGCTTGGTGAGCGGCTCGACGGTCACGCCATGGTCGATCTCGGTCTGCCAGCTTTGGTTGGTGTTGGCTGACTCGGTTTCGGGTGTGGTGCCTTCGAGCAGGAATGCGGTGCGGTTGGTGAATTGTGCGGCGGACTTGTATTCGCCGTAGTTCCAGACGGTGGCGGCGAGAATGTTGCTGCCGGAGTGCAGGAAGGGTGCGAGATCGATGGTTTCGAAGCGCCAGTGGGCGAGATCGCCTTTGGCGGAGCCGCGGCCTGCGGTCTCGCCGTTGACGTGGAGCAGGAAGGCGTTGTCGGCGCTGACGCGGACGATGAAGTGGTCAGGCTTGGCGGAGAGGTCGATGGTGCGCTGAAGATGCATGACTCCGGGGGCGAAGGGAGGAAGGCCGGGAGCGGTGATCCAGTGGGCGTGCCAATCCAGTACGGGAGCGGAGGAACTTTGTGCCGGGCTGGCGGCGCAGGATGCGATGACGATGAGGATGGTCCCGGCGAAGCGGCGCGCACGATGAGGCATGTTCTCTCCCTGATTTCAATACCGGTATATTGTGTGAAAAGTCGGCATGGAAGTTATAGCAGGATTTGGGTGGGGGCTACTTCGATTGGGACTTTGACGGGACCCAGGCATTAGCAGCGGCAATTTTGAAAAGAACTGCGTACAACTGTTTTAGGTTCGGCATGGACCTTGGTATGACGAGTACCGACTCCCTGCACAAGGACGGAACTCGACTCACTTCTCAATGGAGCAATCTCCAAACTTCACGCTGCCAAGCGTTAACGGAAAGGGACATTCTGGAGAGTACTAGCCGGACGTTCAACACACAGTGTGTGATGGAATGGGTCTATGCTAATGAGCATGGGCAGATGGGTTGGGCTTGCAAGCTTGATTTGGGTGATTGTTCTGGCGGTATTTCTAATCGCCCCGCTATTTCCGAAGTTATGGTTTTCAGATGTCTGGCCCACCACGTTATTAGGTCTCGCTATTGCGGATATCGTTGCGATTGGTCTAGCGACAAAGGCTGCTCTTTCAGTGAATCGACTATGGTGGTGGAGTGTCGGTGGCGGAGTTGTTGTATGTATCCTCCTTTTAGGCTCCATTGCAGGTTGAAACACATTGTCGAGTGTCCCACATCTCACTTTCGAGATGTGGTTTACGGTTACGACGCAAAGACCTGTCGGTATGACTTTCCCTATCACTTGTATATTCAGCACCGCACTTAAACCTCGTTATACCGGCAAAGAGCGGGACTCAGAATAGAGCTGCGGCTATTACTGGAGTCAATTCTGTTTTCTGGTGGAGGACTTCTGGTCTTTGCGTGACTGTTTTGCGAAGGCGGCTAGGAAGGCGTCGGCTACGTGGACTTCGAGGTCTTTGGGGGCGTTCTGGCCGAGGCGCTGCGCGAAGATGTGGCGGTACATCATGGGGCCGAGGAGGAGGGCGATGCCTACTTCGGGATCGATGCCGGTTCTCAGCGCGCCTAGCTTTTCGCCGCGCTTGATGGTGGTGGCGAGGCCGATGCGTGCCGGTTCGAGCACCTTGGCTCGCCAGGCTGCGCCGAAGGCCCGGTTGCGTGCGCTGTAGGCCATCAGGTGCGGCCAGATCTTGTCCTTCATTGCTTTGCGGTTAGCTGCGGGCTGGTAGCGTAGCTGGTCGATGAGGTCGGTGCGAAAGTCGCCGGAGTCGAAGATGGGGGGCTTCTCGTCGAGGCCGTGGACGTAGCCGAGGACTTCGAGGCAGAGCGCGTCCTTGTCGGGCCAGTGCTTGTAGATGGTGGCTTTGCTTACGCCGGAGGATTCGGCGATGGCATCCATGCTGGTGGCATCGATGCCATGCTCGGCAAATAATTCAGCGGCTGCTTCCACAACTTTGCGGTGTGCCTGAATGCTTCTGGGTCGTGCCATGTCTATGCTTCGATCTTCGAGAACAGGTAAGCTCCTGTGCCGAGGAAGGCACAGGCGATTGCAGCGAGGACGGTGAGATCGAGCATGGCGCTGAACTGCCATGTGTTGACGAGTGCGCCGCGCAGGCCGTCGACGCCATAGGTGAGCGGGTCGATGCGGACGATGACTGCCATGACTGCGGGCAGGTTGGTGAGAGGGTAGAGCGCTCCTGAAAGAAAGAAGATGGGGAGCACAAGGAAGTTCATGACGAGCTGGAAGCCCTGCATGTCTTGCAGGATGGAGCCGATGCCGGTGCCGAGTGCGGCGAAGACGACGGCGATGAGGATGACGAAGAGGAAAGCGAAGGGAATCGCCGTCCATGACTGGGGACGGAAGCCGGCGATGAGGCAGATGATGAGGATGAGCGTGCCCTGAAGAATGGCGACGGTTGCGCCGCCGAGGGTGCGGCCCACCATGATCTGCAGGCGCGAGACGGGAGCAACGAGTGTTTCTTTCAAGAAGCCGAACTGGCGGTCCCAGAGCATGGCGATGCCGGAGAAGACGGAGCTGAAGAGCACCGTCATGCCGACGACGCCGGGGGCCATGAATTGCAGATAGCTGCCGTGGCCTGCCTGTTTGAAGACCGGGCCGAAGCCGAAGCCGAGCGCCAGCAGGTAGAGGCAGGGCTGGCCTAAGGACACTACGATCTGCACGCGCGAGCGCACGTAACGCTTTAATTCACGCAGCCAGAGAATATATATGGCGCCCATCTATCGCCTCCACATCTTCGCCATCTGGCGCAGGCCATCGGCTGAGTTGGCGCCTTCGTCGCGCAGGGACGAGCCGGTGAGCGCAAGGAAGGCGGCTTCGAGAGAGTCGGTGTTGGTCTGCTGTTTGAGCTCCGTCGAGGTGCCGACGGCGATGATGCTGCCGTGGTCCATGATGGCGATGCGATGAGCGACACGGTCGGCCTCGTCCATGTAGTGCGTGGTGAGGAAGACGGTGGTCTTCTCACTTTCGTTGAGGGCCTTGACGTGCGTCCAGAGCTGGTTGCGGCTCTGCGGGTCGAGGCCGAGCGTGGGCTCGTCGAGGAAGAGAATGGCGGGCGTGTGCAGGAAGCCGCGAGCGATCTCGAGACGGCGCTTCATGCCGCCGGAGAAGGTTTTGACGTAGCTGTCCTTGCGCTCCCACAGCTCGAAGGTTTTGAGGAGACGCTCGATGCGCTCGGCGCGCAGCTTGCGTGGGACGTGGTAGAGCACGCCGTGGAGGTCCATGTTCTCGTAGGCAGTTTGCTCGGCGTCGAGGCTGGGGTCTTGAAAGACGATGCCGAAGCGCTGGCGGGCCTCTTTGGTCTTGACGGTGGGGTCGAGGCCGTCGAGCTCGATGGTGCCGCTGGTGGGACGGAGCAGTGTGGTGAGCATCTTGATGGTGGTGGTCTTGCCTGCGCCGTTGGGGCCGAGGAAGGCGAAGATCTCGCCCTGGCCTACGTCGAAGGAGATGTCTTTGACAGCGGTGAAGTCGCCAAAGGTCTTTACCAGGTTCTGAACGCGAATCATAGATAACCTCGGTCAGGGTACTGAAACAATACTGAACGGTATAGTTCAGTATTGTCAAGGAAGATTTTGATGCTTAAGAAAAATCGCCGCCCTACACGTAGCAAGGCGGCGTTGCGGAGCGGGCTTAGAAGGTGGCGTTGGCGGCGGCCTCCTTCGAGATTTCGACGGAGCCTTTGAGATCGAGCGATTCTGACGAGTCGCCGACGAGGATGCCGAACTTGCCGGGAGCGATGTGCCAGCCCTTTGCCTCGGTGTCGTAGTAGGCGAAGGAACGGCCGTCGAGCGCGATGGTGACGTGCTTCGTTTCGCCGGGTTGCAACGTCACTTTGTCGAAGCCCTTTAGTTCTTTCTCGGGGCGCTCGACTTTGGCGTGGCCGTCGGAGATGTAGAGTTGTGCGACCTCTGCGCCTGCGCGCTCGCCGGTGTTGGTGACGTCAAAGGAGACGGTGACGTTGGGAGAAGACGTTGCGTCTTCAGGCGTGACGGAGAGGTTGGCGAATTTGAAGGTGGTGTAAGAGAGGCCGTATCCGAAGGGGAAGAGCGGCTTGACGTGGTTGTGCTCGTAGCCGCGATAGCCGACGAAGATGCCTTCCTTGTAGTTGATGCGATTGCTATTGGGTTCGGTGTAGTAGTTGTCGAAGGTTGGGTTGTCCTGTGCGCGGCGCTCGAAGGTCGCGGGCAGATGGCCGGAGGGATCGACAGCGCCGAAGAGGACTTCTGCGAGTGCGGTTCCACCATCTTGTCCGGCGTACCAGCTCTCGATGTAGCCGGGGATTTGGTTGACCCAGGCTTCGCTATCGACGTTGCCACCTGAGGTGACATCGACGATGGTCTTCTTGTTGGCGGCTGCCATGGCGCGGATGAGCGCGTCTTGTCCGTAGGGAAGATCGAAGGTGCGATCGCCGCCCTCCGACTCGCTTTCGCCGTCGAAGCCTGCGGCGACGATGACGACATCGGCTTTGGCTGCGAGTTCTTTGGCTTTGGCGTTGACGATGCTGTCTTCGGCAACGATGGCTAATGGAAGTTTGTCGGGCGCGGAACCTCTTGGCCGTTCGCCGAGGATTCTGTTGGGGAAGTTGCCGGATGCTTCGGCGAGGATTTTGTGGGGGCCTGCGGAGAGCTGAAGCGTGAGGTGTGGCTGCATGGCGCGAACGATCTTCCAGTTGTCCATGATGAGCTTGCCGTCGAGATAGACGCGGCTTCTGCCGCCTTCGCCACCAGCTTCCATCGCTATGATGTAGCGGCCGGATTTAGGGGCGATGTAGTAGCCGCTCCAACGCTTGATCGAGCTCTCGTGCGAGTTTGGTTCATCGGTTGCGCTGTTCGGCGCAGTCTCGAACTTGAGACCGGGCGCGCCGTTCTTCGCTTCGGTGACGAAGCTGGTGGAACGAACGAGGTCAGTAAGCTCGGGTACGCCACGGTCGTAGAAGACGGTGACGCCCGAACCGGCGAGTGCGGTGATGCCTTCGAGCGGGCTGACGGTGTGGAAGGGTTTGACGCCCGCGCTACCGCCGCCGACGGGAACGCCGGGGTAGGCATCGGGGCCGACGACGAGGATGGATTTGAGCTGTGATTTATCGAGTGGGAGGAGCTTGCCTTCGTTCTTCAGCAGCACGAGGCCGCCGCGTGCTGCATCGAGTGCGGTCGCATTATTCTTCGTGTCGTAGGCGGAGATGGAGGTGTCGGTCTGTGGACGGTCGAGCCAGCCGAAGCGCTCGGCGGTCATGAGGATGTGACGGACTTTTTCGTCGATGGTGGCTTCAGTCACTTTGCCGCTCTTGACGGCATCGGTGAGGTTTTTGGGGTTCATGAACTTGCCGGTTGGCATCTCGAGATCGAGGCCGCCGTTGGCTGCGCCGACTGCATCGTAGGTCGCGTCCCAGTCGGACATCATGACGCCCTGGAAGCCCCATTCTTTGCGGGCGATCTCGGTGTTGAAGTATCCGTTCTGCGTCATGTGCAGACCGTTGGTGAAGTTGTAGGAGTCCATGATGGCGCCGACGTGCGCTTTTTTGACGGCTGCTTCAAATGTCGGCAGATAGATCTCTCGAATGGCGCGCTCGCCAATGATGGAGTCGGAGTCGTGGCGCAAGTATTCGGAGTTGTTGCCCATGTAGTGCTTGATGGTGGCGCTGACGCCCTGGCTCTGCATGCCGGTGACGTAGCCGACCGCGATGTTGGCGGCGAGGAATGGGTCTTCGCCGAAGTACTCGAAGTTGCGGCCGTTGCGGGGGGAGCGGTAGATATCGACTCCGGGGCCGAGCATGTAGTGGACGCCGCGTGCGCGAGCGTCACGCCCGATGCCTTCGCCGACGCGTGCGGCGAGGTCGCGGTCCCACGAGGCGGCGAGGTTGATGCCTGCGGCGTAGGTGGTGGAAGGGAAGCCAGCGTTGCTGCGAGTGCCGTAGGGGCCGTCGGACATCTCGAAGGCGGGAAGGCCGAGGCTGGGCATGGCGCGAACAGCGAAGCCGGTGCCGCCGATGTATTCGAGCTTCTGCTGGAGGGTCATCTTCGCGATGATGGCGTCGACGCGGCTGCGCATCGCGTCGGTGTCCGGCTGCGGCGCTTGTGCCCAGAGGGAGGCGGTGCATAGCAAGGCGGTGGACAGCAGGGCGGCGGTAATGGACGTTCTTCGCGGACGCAGATTTTGCTGCATGATGAGGTGCTCCTTATCGTTCTTTCGGTGGCGCAGGCAAGTGATTGGTTTAGCGGGTTTGTAAACGGCGATACTTTGTCCGTCTCGCATCATAGCGATTAATCGATTCAGTTGCATAGATTTGTGCGTAATCGAGAGTTGCGGTCAGCGGGGGAGGATCTGCATCCGCAGTGGCCCGTCAGGCCGCAGGGTGATCTTGGCCTGAACTCCGGGAGGAGCGGTGTCCGCATATCTCAAGCGCCAGTGCTGGGCGATGGTGGCGATGGCGAGAACGCCTTCCATCCACGCGAAGCCTTCGCCGATGCACTGTCGTCCGCCGCCGCCGAAGGGAAAGTACGCGAAGCGCGGGCGGTCTGCCTTGTTGGCTGGCGTGTGGCGATCGGGATCGAAACGGAGCGGATCGGGAAAGTACTCGGCGGTGCGGTGCATGATGTATTGACTGAAGAAGAAGTGGGCTCCGGGAGGGATGCGATAGGGGCCGAGCGTGATTGGCTTGGTGGACATTCGGCCCATCGCCCAGGCTGGTGGATAGAGACGCATGGATTCGGCGAAGACCTGCTCGGTGTAGCGGAGGTTGGGATAGTCGGCGAGGGTGGGAAGGCGTGCTTCGGTGCCGGCGCCGAGGACGGTATCGATTTCGGCGTGGAGTTTGGCCTCTACTTCGGGATTCTGGCTGAGGAGATACCACGTCCACGTGAGGGCATTGGCTACGGTCTCGTAACCGGCGAGAAAGATGGTGAGGACTTCGTCGCGGATCTGCTCGTCTGACATGCCTTGCTGAGTCTCCGTCAGAGACGCCTGATCGTCGCGTGAGGCGATGAGCATGGAGAGCAGGTCGCCCTTGTCGATACCTGCGGCGCGGTGTTCGCGGATGAGGCGGTTGACGACGGCGTCGAGGCGGCTGCGCGAGCGACGGAATTTAATGACGCCGGGGATAGGCAGATGCAGAAAAGATTCGAGACGGGGGAAGACGACGAGGAAGTTGTAGAGGTCCATGATGGTGTTGACCTCTTCGTTGATGCGGCGAACGTCGTCGGTGACTTCGGTGTTGAAGAGAGTACGGGCGATGATCTCGAGCGAGAGCGACATCATGGATGCGGAGATGTCGATGGTCTCATTGGGCTGCCAACGGTCGCGATGAGCGGCGGCGCTTGAGACGATCTGGTCGGCGTATGCGGCGATGCGCTGGCGATGAAACGCCGGCGCGACGATACGGCGCTGGCGCAGGTGGATAGGATCGTCGGAGGTGATGAGGCCTTCGCCCAGAAGCACCTTCATGCGGCGCACGGTACGCTCTTTGACGAAGGCGGGAGCCTGATTGATGAGGATCTCGCGAATGTATTCGGGGTCGTTGAGGAAGACGATGGGCGTGCCCATGAAGCGGTAGTGGGCGATGGGGCCGTAGGTGCGGTGAAGATGCTCGAAGAGAAGGATGGGCTCGCCGAGCTTGACCCACGGCTTGTTGGCGTAGAAGGGCAGGGAGTGTTTGAGGCCGGGCGGCAGGTTCCATTTGGAGTTCGCCCGCGGGGTCATGGCGTTGGTGCGCCTAGTCGGGTAGATACGATTTCGAGGATGTGGGTGTGGATCTCTTCGATGGGTGCTTCGTCGCGGATGGGATGGACACGGCGCGGCTCGCGTGCGGCGATCTCTTCGTATTTGTCGTAGATGCGTCGGTAGAACTCGTCGGACTCGCGTTCGAAACGGTTTTCGTCGGTGCCTTGCTGGCGGGTGTGGCGCTGGTTGCGGCGGCGGGCGCGGCGCAGCGAGCCTTCGAGCGAGGGCAGCAGTAGAAGGGTGAGGTCGGGTTGCAGGTTGCCGCAGGCGGCGGCGTGCATGGCGAGGATGCGCTCGCTGCCGAGCTGGCGGCCTCCGCCCTGGTAAGCCTCGGAGGAGTCGGTGTAGCGGTCGCAGAGGACGATGCTGCCGGAGGCGAGCGCGGGCTCGATGATCTCGGCGATGGCCTGGGCGCGGTCGGCGAACATCAGCGCCATCTCGGTGGCAGGGGCGATGGGGCCGAGCGAGGCTTCGGAGCGGGAGTCGAGCAGGATGCCGCGGATGCGGTCGCCGAGTGCGGTGCCGCCGGGTTGGCGCAGGGTGACGACGTTGCGTCCTGCGGCCGTGAGCGACGCTGCGAGCAGACGAAGCTGGGTGGTCTTGCCGGAGCCGTCGAGGCCTTCGAAGGTGATGAAATAACCGCGCGCCATGGAGACAGGTTATCTCAACGCGCGGGATTGGCATCCAAGGAGTGAGAGGCAACGTGCATGGTGCTGCCTGTGACCGCAAGAGTCCCTGTTTGGAGAAGAGGGGGCGGATTGGGGGTTTTATGATTCTTGTCTTCTTGTTTGTGCTGGCGCTGGCGATCGTTCTCTTTACAGTTCTGGGGGGAAGGAACCGGAGACGGAAACATCAGAACCCGGAGTCGGTGGTCAACGTGACCAATACGCCGCACGTTGGACGAGCTCCTGATGACGACTAACGTCTAGCGCTTGGTTGACTGCTATGAGCCGGGAGGTGCCTGCATGGTGGTCTTGGGGCTGGTCTGCCAGTGGACGCCGTCGGGAGCTATCGTGATTTGAACCGGACCGTCGGCCTTTTCGTTGAGATAGGGGCCTTCGGCCTTGTGGTCGTGGTGGGAGGAGTCGGTGTAGGTGATGTGGAGATTGCCTGTGCCAAGAACTTTGAAACGGTAGTGGAAATCCGCGCCGGGAGCGAGCATCTGAGTACCGAAGCTGGCACTGGGATAATCCACTTCGAGCAGCAGGAGAGGCTGGCTGGTGTGGTTGCTGACGGTCGCCTGTACGTGGGCGGAGTGGCAGCCAGTGATGGCGAGCAGGCAGGCGAAGAAAGCAGGGATGCGGAACGGACGCATGGCTTAAGGGTAACAGCATGGAGAACTCCTCATTGGACTCGGTGCCGTTGCAGGCTTGTGCGCTGGTAGGATTCCTTCAGAACTTTGAGGGCCTTTGGATGCATGTCAGGCACATTCTCTTGTCAGCCACGCTGGGCTTGCTGCTGGCTGGCGGTCATATCGCAGTTGCACAACATCCGGTTGCGAAGCAGAAGGTTATTATCGACACCGATATCGGCGATGACATCGACGATGCGTTTGCAGTAGCGCTGGCGTTTCGTAGTCCTGAGCTTCAGGTGCTTCAGATCGATGCGGGATACGGCGATACGCATCTGCGTGCGAAGCTGCTGGAGCATTTTCTGCGCGATGCCGGATTGCCGCAGGTGCCGGTGGCTCAGGGGGTGACGACGCATACGACCAATGTCTTTACACAGCGAGCTTATGCGGAGGAGCAGGCTGAGCCTTCGCATCCGTACCCCGATGCGATTGCTACGTCGCTGGACCTGATCCGCAAATCTCCCGGCGAGATTACTTTGATTGCGATTGCACCGCTGAGCAACATTGGAGCGATGATCGACCGCGATCCAGCGACCTTTCGCAAGCTGAAGCGCGTTGTGTTGATGGGCGGCTCGGTCCGTGTCGGCTACGATGGCAAATCGGCGCCGGAGCCGGAGTGGAACATCAAGATGGACATCGACGCGGCGCAGAAGTTATTTGCATCGGGTGTGCCTATTTTTGTGATGCCGCTGGATGCGACGATCCTGAAGCTGGATGCGGCGAAGCGTCAACAGGTCTTCTCGCATGGGTCACGGCTGACGGATCAGCTTGCGATCTTGTACAAGCAGTGGGGAAGTGAGACGCCCACGCTCTTCGATGCGATGGCGGTTGCTTATGCGATTGATCCTGCGTTATGTCCTACGACTCCCATGCGTATTCGCGTCGATGATCGCGGCATGACTATACCCGGAGAAGGTACGCCGAATGCCAATGTTTGTCTGCGGTCAAGCTCGGAGGGGTTCTTTCGGTTTTATTTGCCTCGGGTATTGCGGGCGAGGAAGTGATTAGAGCGGTTCTCCTCCGGATGTCGTTTTGGTGATTCGAGCAAAACGCAGATTCCCTTCGGGAATGACAAAGAAAAGAAAGCTACACCTCAGAGGAAATAGCTATAGAGCGTCCTTGAAGTCTTGAGCAAGCACCAGCAACAGCGAAATACAGGGGTCTCTCCACTGCGCTTCGCTTCGGTCGAGATGACGTGGCTAAGAGGTTGTACCTGAAAAATCAGGCGAAGGCTGCGGGGGAGCGGTCGAGGATGCGGGCGGTTAGGACGACTCCGCTGCGGTCGTCGTGCAGGGTGATGGGGAAGGCTAGGACGCTCCAGGTAATGTTCTGCTCGTCGGGTTTGGGGATGTTGAGCAGGCCGCGGTGGGTGCGGTCGATGTAGGTCTCGCGGGTGTGGGAGACGGTCTGGATGATCTCGTTCCAGTCGCGCATCAGGGTGGGCATCTCGATGGAGGGATTGCGGCCGGGGAACCAGTCGCGGGGCTGACCGAGGTACTCGGCGGCGGAGTCGTTGCAGTAGAGCCAGGTGCTGCGGCTGTCGAAGATCTGGACGAGTACATCGGAGCCGATGGCCATTGCGATGCGCGAGTAGAAGAAGTCGCGCGCGTCGACGACGACGGGGGAGCCGCGGCGCTTGGCTTCGAGCGAGCTGAGGGCGGAGAGGATGTCCTCGATGGAGCTGTGGCCTTTGAGTAGATGCATGTCCTCGGCTCCTCCGAAGAAGTGCTCGAGCGTGGCCGAGAGGATGATGATGGGCACATGCGGACGGGTACGGCGCAGCATGTGTGCAGCTTCGGTGCCGAACTGTCCGGCTCCGAGATGGTAGTCGAGCACAGCGATGTCGATATTGTTGAAGAGTTCGACTGCCTCTTCGATGGTGGAGGCGGGGATGCATTCGTAGCCGTGCTGGCGAAGGATGGTGGCGCGGAGAAACAGATTATCGGGCTCGTCGTCGAGCAGAAGGACGCGAACATGGGGAGGACTTAACGACATTGGGTTATCGTCGTTGCGGGTCTCAGGTGGATTGACCATCAGCTAACTATTTTGATGCGCTTCGATCGTCGGAGGTAATCCTGTCCGGCGGTTATTTTAGAGACTTGAGGCTGCGTAGAAGCTCGGGCAGCCGGTTGATAAGCGCGACCGAACGGAGCCACTGGCGGTTGTCGATAGCAGGGTAACCGCTAACGACTTTGCCGGGAGCGACGTCGCCGGGGATTCCGGATTGCGCGGTGGCGATGGCTCCGTCACCTACGGTGCAGTGTCCGGCGACGCCGACCTGACCGGCGAGGATGACGCCGCGGCCGATGGTGGTCGATCCGGCGAGGCCGACCTGGGCACAGAGCAACGTGTCATTGCCAACGGTAGAGCCGTGGCCTACCTGCACCAGATTGTCGATCTTGGCTCCGGCATGGATGCGGGTCTCGCCGATGCTGGCGCGGTCGATGCAGGCGTTGGCCTGGACTTCCACGTCATCTTCAAGGACGGCCGGGCCGGACTGCTGGATCTTGTGCCAGCTTTTGCCGGGGAGGACGCCCGCCTGCTTGGCGAAGCCGAAGCCGTCGGCTCCGATGATAGCTCCGTTTTGCAAGATGACGTGGTCGCCTAGCTGGCAGTGTTCGCGGACGACGGCGTGGGCGTGGGCGAAGAGGTGATTGCCGGCGCGGACGTGGGGGTAGAGGACGACGTGGGGCAGAAGGGTGGCGTTATCGCCGAGGACGACGTGGTCTCCGACGACGACGTACGCGCCGATGTGCGCGTTGGCTCCGATCTTGGCCGTGTTCGCGATGACGGCGGTGGGATGGATGCCGGGAGCGTAGACGGGAGGCTGATAGAAGAGCTCGATGGCGTGGGCAAAGGCGAGATAGGGGTTGTCGATGCGGAGGGTGGCGGTGGTGATCTCGGAGAAAGACGGCTCGACAAGGACGGCGGTGGCCTGGGTGGTGCGTGCCAGCGAGGCGTACTTGGGGTTGGCGATGAAGGAGAGGTCGCCCAGAGCGGCGGTATCGATGGCGGCAACTCCGGTGATCTCCGCAGTGGGGTCGCCGTGCAGGGTGGCTCCGAGACGTTGGGCTAGGTCGGCGAGCTTCATGGTTGGGATTGTAGCGCGGGGAGAGATTTCTAGTTAGTCCGGGTGTTGGGTGGAAGGGGTGTGTTGAAGAGCTCGCTCTGCAAGCTGGTGGCGGCCGACTTCGGCAGCGGCTTCTTGCGCGAGGGGGTGGTGATGACGGCGAGAAGCTGGAGATCGGTGATGGCGGTTCGCGGGACGTAGACGCGCTGGGTGTTGGAACGGATGTCCGGCGGGATGAGCTGAAGTCCGGCATCGCCGATGAGGTCGTCGAGCAAGGAGGCGTCAATGGGGGCGAGGCCCTCAAGCTGGTCCTCGGTACGGAAGGTGAGGCGCAGCCAGAGGCCTTCGGTGCGGGGACGGGCGAGGAAGGTGCGGCGAGTGAGCCGCTCAGGGTTCGCGGTGTCGTTCAGGTTGAAGTCGCGGACGTAGCAGATGTATTTGATGTCGGTGAGGCCGATGGAGATGACATGGCCGCTGAGGTCGAGCAGGTCGACCGTTCCATTGCGCACAAAGGCGGCCAAGGGCAGGTAGCCGGGGACGGTTTCTCCGGTGATGCGGCGCACAATGACCTTTTTGCGAGACGAAGACATGGTCTGGCGGATTGTCGCATGAATGGAAACACCGCAACGAAAAAGGTGCAGAAAGGGTAGCCAATCTGTCATCGTTGTGGTAAAGTGACGTTTTGTGCTTAGCTGCACAGATCTTTCTAAGCGATTGATTCGTCGCACTTTAGGGCGAGCGCCGCGTACCGGTTAAGACCCGGCATGGAGTGTACGCAGCAGATATGGCCGACTACATCTACCTGCTCGAAAACCGCCTCTCGCAAGCCCAGCAGGCGTCGCTACGGACGGTGCGCGAAGCTGCGCGTAACAAAGGGCTTACTGTATTTCTGGTAGGCGGAGCGGTACGTGACCTGACCAGTGGATCGCCGGTGCGCGATCTGGATGTAGCGGTTCAGGGAAATGCGCTCAAACTGAAGAAAGATATAGAGAAAGCTGGAGGCAAGATCTCCGGCGAGCATGAAGAAGGGCACACCTTCTATGCAAGATTTCCTGACGGCGTAAGGATGGAGATCGGCAGCACGCTGTCGGTGACCTATCCCAAGCCGGGCAAGCCGGTGTTCAAATCGGCGACGATTCTCGAAGATTTGCGGAGGCGTGACTTCACCGCCAACGCGATGGCGATCTCCCTGAATGATGGTTCATATGGTTTGCTGATGGATCCGCTGAACGGAGTGGCTGACATCGAAAACCGTGAACTGCGATTGGTGAGCAACTACGGCTTTATTGAAGAACCGGTGCGGATGATTCGTGCGGTTCGGCTGGCGGCACGTCTGGGTTGGCACATGGACGAGAAGACCCAGGAGCGCTACGAGACTGGCAAGAAGGAAGGCTATATCTCGGCGCTCGATACCTTTCATCGCGGCTATGAGACGGAAGAGATCTTCCATGAGGAAGATCCGCTGCGCGTGCTGAAACGGTTGGAGGCCGAGGGATGGATGAAGCATCTCGCCCCGACGTTGAGCGCTGCAAAGGCAAATGTACCGGAGCTGGAAAAGCTGCGGGCGAGCCACACGCAGTTGCAGCTGCAGGGCATTCATCCTGAGGGTTCGGTGGCTAACTTCTCGTTGTTGACAGCGAAGATGGCCCCCAAGGAAGTTTCTGCGCTGAAGAAGAGCTTCCCTCGGCAGGGTTTTGTGGGTGAGATCGAGGCGCTGGAGGGCGAGGCCAAGGAGTTTATCGCGCAGTTTTCAGGCAAGGGAGCGGCGCTGCCTTCGCAGGCATGGAAGCTGCTTTACTCGTCCAAGCCAGAGGCGATCCTGTGGGCGGCCCATACTGCCAAGGCCCCAGCGGTGAAGGCGAAGTTCGAGAGCTTCTATAAAGAGTGGCCGCAGGCGAAGCAGAAGCTGCCCCACACGTTGATGCAGGAGATGAGGATCGTTCCGGGCGTTCCTCGATACGAGGAGCTGCTGGACAAACTGTTCTTCGAGCTGATGGATGAGAAGCTGGGGACGGTGGAAGAGATGAAGGCTTACCTCGAGCCTTACTCGCCTCCTGCGCCTCCGCCGCCGGTGCACCTGCGCCGGGCGCGCGTGGCGAAGAAAGAAGCCAAGCCCGCGAAGAGCCGCAAGAAGGCTGTGGCGGCTGAGGGCGCTGAGGGAGTTGCAGAGTTGGAGGCTTCGGCGGAGACTCCGGTAGTGGCTGCGGCCAAGCCGGTAAAGGTCGCTGCTGCAAAGGCAGCTGCCCCGGCGAAGAAGGCTGCTCCGGTGAAAGTAGTGGCGAAGAAAGCTGCTGCACCAGCGAAGAAGACTGCGGCTCCGGTGAAGAAGGCTGCTCCGGTAAAGAAGGTGGTGGTCAAGGCTCCTGCCAAAAAGTCTGTCGCGAAAAAGCCTGCTGCTCCGGTGAAGAAGGTGGCAGCCAAGAAGCCAGCGGCAAAAAAGGCTGCCCCTAAAAAGGCTCCTGCTAAGGCTGTAGCGAAGAAGGCTCCAGTAAAGGTCGTTGCAAAGGCAGCGGCGAAGAAAACTGTGCCGGTAAAGAAGGCTCCTCCAGCGAAGAAGAAACGGTAGGTTTCCTTTCGATGGGAAAGATGGGCGACACCGGCGAGGCTGGTGTCGCCCTTTTTCTACGCCTGAATTTGGTTCGGGATCTGCCTCAAGATTGCACCTGCTTGTGTCGGTTTTGATAGATGGAACCAACGATGGCAGAAGCAAAGGCAAATACAGGAGGCTTTCCACTGCCCGATTCGACTACGCTCAGGGTTCGGTCGAGATGGCGTGAATTTAGAGGTGATCTGCACGGCAGATTCCTCCGCTTCGCTGCGGAATGACAGACAAATTTTATCTGCGTTTATCCGTGCGATCCGTAGTCGATTAGTTTTGCCGTTTGAGTAGAACGAGCGTGGCGATGAAGAGGCCGCAGCCTGCGCCTGCCATGAGGATGATGGCGTGGCGATAGGCTCGCTGGGTGGCTGGCGGCGTGGTGGCGGTGTTGTCGCGGCATTGGGTGCAGCCCTGCGCGAAAGCAGGAGCGGCGCTTAGAAGCGCGCAGGTGAGAATCGCACCGAATACTGTGCGCTTCATTGGAAGAAGACCAGCAGAGTGAAGAGGAAGAGCCAGAAGAGCCCCATGGAGTGCCAGTACCACGAGGCGCAGTCGACCATGATCTGCCGGGTTTCGAGCGAGTGCGAGGCGTAGAGGCCGATCAGTGCGGCGACGAGGCCGAAGATGCCGAGGATGAGGTGGATTCCGTGGACCCCGGTGATCAGGTAAAAGAAGTGGCTGCTGGGGTTGGAGAGGAAGAAGACGTGTTGCACGGCGAGCTGCGTCCAGGCGATCCACTGGCCGATGAGAAAGACGATGCCCAGAACGACGGTCGCTGCGACCCAGGGGATTGCGGCGCGGGTGATCGGCTTGCCCAGGCCGAGCCACTCGTCCATGACGTCGACTTCGTGGAACATGCGGCGGCGTGCGGTCTCCATGGTGATGGAGCTGAGGATGAGGACGACGGTGTTGAGCCAGAGGATGGGCGGAATAAGGGTCGGAGACCACTCGTTGACGTAGTTGTTGTAGGCGTCGAAGTGCCCGGTGTTTTGGCTGACGAAAAAGGTACTGACGATGGCGACGAAGAACATCAGGTCGCTGGCGAGGGCGAAGAAGATGCCCATGCGGTAGCGGACGAGGCGCTCGCGCGGGCCGCGACGACCGTTGGGACGGTCATTCCAGTTATCGTTATCGCCTCCGCCGCCGGTGCGCTTGTCGGTTGGCGGTCTGCGGCCTGAACCGTGGTCGTGGTCTTCGAGGTGGCGCCTCGGCTTCGGTTCGGTACTGGTCGGCGTGATGGTTGTTGGCATGACGGCCTTTCATCGCACGCTATGGAAACAGCTTACTCCGGTTTGATGTTCGGGATGCCATCACTTCTCCATTGCGGAAGAATTAATTCTTCGCCAGCCGTAGCCAGGTACTCGCAGGGTTGGCGATAGACGACGATCCGTCCATCAGACGTTTCAAAGGGGGCGTTGGGATGCAGGGCGGGGTGCCATTCGAGGGTGGTGGCCTGCCAGGGATTTGGCGGGGCTATTTTGCCGCGGTAGAGACTGTGAATGAGGTTGGCGAAGAAGAGGAGCTGGGCCGTGGCCAGGAAGATCGCCGACCAGGTGATGAAGCGATTGAGGGGCAGCGTTCCGGCGAGCAGGTGTCCAGCAGCGTTGGGAACGCCGATGAGTTGGGCGTAGTGGCGGGGCTCGCCCATCAGCCCGGTGAGGTGCATGGGCAGGAAGGTGGCGTAGGCTCCGACGATGGTTGTCCAGAAGTGGAGGCGGCCGAGGCGTTCGGACATGAAGCGGCCGGACATTAAGGGGAACCAGTAGTAGGTCGCGGCGAAGAGGCCAAAGATTCCTGCCATGGCCATGATGAGGTGGAAGTGAGCGACGACGAAGAAGGTGTTGTGCAGGTACTCGTCGAGGATGGGCTGGGCGAGTACGGGGCCGGTAAGGCCTCCGGTGATGAAGAGCGAGACGAAGCCCAGCGAGAAGAGCATCGCCGTGGTGTAGCGCGGGCGGCTGCGCCAGACGGTTACCAGCCAGCTTAGAACTTTGGCCGAGGCGGGAATCGCGATGGCCATGGTGGAGACGGCGAAGGCCGAGGCAGCGTAGGGATTCAGTCCGGCGACGAACATGTGGTGTCCCCAGAGCAGTATGCCGAGAAAGCCGATGAGCAGCGTGGTGAAGATCATCATGCGGTAGGCAAAGACGCGGCGGCGGCTGAAGTTTGCCAGCAGCATCGACGTCAGACCCATGCCGGGGAGGATGGCGATGTAGACCTCGGGGTGTCCGAAGAACCAGAAGAGATGAAGCCACAGCAGCGGCGAGCCGTTGCCGGGATGTCCGGCGGCGTGGATCACTCCGTTGACGAGATCGCCTGTGGGTACGAAGAAGCTGGTTCCGGCGTGGCGATCGCAGAACAGGAGCAGCAGCGCGGCCAGCAATACCGAGAAAGCAATGACGCTAAGCAGGGCGGCGGTGAACCATCCCCAGACGGTCAGCGGGATGCGGTCCCACGTCATGCCTTCGCAGCGTAGCTTGATGATGGTGACGAGAGTGTTGATGGCGCCGATGGTCCCGGCGATGGCAAAGACGGCGATGCTGGCCAGCCACATGTCCATGCCGAAGCCTTGCCCGGGCCCCGCGCTGGCTATGGCGCTGAAGGGCGGATAGGCTGTCCAGCCGGAGATGGCGCTGCCGCCGGGAACGAAGGTGGAGCTGAGCAGGATGAGGAGGGCGGTGGCGGTGAGCCAGAAGCTTATGGCGTTGGCGACCGGAAACGCCATGCGGCGAGCGCCGATCTGTGATGGAAGGATGAGATTGCCAAAGCCCGACTGCGGCGCAGTCGTGAGCACGAAGAAGAGCATGATGGTGCCGTGAATCGTGACCAGCGCGAGATAGTCTTCGGGCAGGATGGGGCCGTGAAAGGGAACGATGTAATCGGGCCAGACGAGATGGATGCGCATCAACAATGAGAGCAGCGTGCCGATGGTGACGGAGACCAGTGCGAGTACAAGATATTGAACGCCGATGACGCGATGGTTGGTGCTGAAGAGGTAGCGACGAAAGCTCACCGTTGCACCGCCTTTTGTTTTGCGGTGAGCCACGCGGCGAACTTCTCAGCGGGCAGCACGCGCAGGTTGGCGTTCATGCGGTAGTGTCCCATGCCGCAGACCTGAGTGCAGAGGATGGCGTAAGTTCCCGGTACCTTGGGCGTGAAGTGGATGTGGATGGTCATGCCGGGGACGGCGTTTTGCTTGAGCCGCATCTCGGGAACGGAGAAGCCGTGGATGACGTCGAGCGAGTTGATGCGGAGATCGACCTCGCGGTTTGCAGGCAGTACAAGCTCGGAGGTGACGATATCATCTGCGCCGTGATTGTCGGCTGGGTCGATGCCTAATGGATTGCCTGCGCCTGCGTCGACGAGCTGCGGTTTGGTGACTCCGAAGGTGTAGTCCGTGCCAGGGTAGCGGAAGTACCACGCGAACTGTTCGCCGACTACCTGTACCTGCAGCGCAGAGAGGTCTGCGCCGGTATATCGCGCGGCGGCCCAGAGGCGTTCGGCGCGGATGGTGAGGAAGGCGAAGAGAATGGCCAGTGCAGCGAGAGGAAGATATTCGACGTGCCAGCTTGTGGCCTCGGCGCGGCGGCGGGCGATGAGGCCGACGAGGAGGATGAGGTGTGCGAGTGCTGCCAGGCCGAGGATGATCCAGAGATTGAGCAGCAGATGGCGATCGACAGCCGGGCCATGGGTGCTGGCGTCGAAGGGAAGTCCCCATGTTGCCAGCGAGAGCGCGAACGTGCCGAGCTGGATCGAGAAGGGGATCACTCTTGCAGGATATCGCGTTCGCCTTCGTCTGCATCTGCATGGGCGAGGATGGGATGTTAAGCTGAAGATCGATGAGGTTGAAGATTGCAGCGATTCGTTCGGGCACAGACCCGGTGGGCAAGTTGCCTGAGGCCGCGTTTCACCGCTGGCTTGATAGTCCCTTGCATTGTCCGAAGTGCGATGTGACGTACAACATGGTCGTCGATTGGGATCAGGCCGCCGACCGCTGGTTCAGCGAAAGTTCGCGTCCGCTGATTACGCTGTTGCGAAAGGCTGTATTTATGGGGCACAGCACCGACCATCGCGTGACGCACTTCGAGACGGAAGGCGTTATCGTGAAGAGCTTCGTAGAGTCGGTGAGCAGTGAGCCTCCGATAAAACTTCCCTAAGCCTCGACGGGCGCTTCAGTCTTTCGTCTGCTGGTGAGGTAGTAGTAGACGACCGGCGTAACGATGAGGCTGAGGAGGATCGATAGCAAAAGGCCGCCGATGACGGCGATGGCGAGCGGCTGGAGCATCTGCGAGCCGGAGCCGAGAGCGAAGGCCAGCGGTAACATTCCACAGATAGCGGCGATGGCGGTCATGATGATGGGACGGAGTCGTCGCTGTGCGGCGTGCAGCATCGCATCGCGCGCACCGACGCCAGCCGAGCGAGCCTTTTCATCGGCGTCGAGCAGGAGGATTCCGTTCTTCGCGACGATACCGATGACCATGATGAGGCCCATGAAGCTGGCGACGTTGAAGTCGGTGCCAGTGATGAGCAAGGCGACGACGACGCCGGTGATGGACAGTATGGAGCTGGTGAGGATGGCGATGGGAGCTGAGAAGTTGCGGAACTCTGCCAGCAACACACCGAAGACGAGGGCAAGCGCGAGGATGAGCACGCGTGCGAGATCGGCGAAGGACTTCTGCTGCTCCTGATAGGTGCCACCGTATTCGACGCGGACGCTGGAGGGGATGTTGAGATTGGCTACGGCTTGTTTGACCTGCACCATAGCGCCGCCGAGGTTAGAGCCTTCGAGGCGTCCGCTGACGGTGACGAGCTGTTGCAGGTTTTCGCGAAGGATTTCATTTTGTGGCGGCAACGCTTCGACCTTTGCCATGGAGCCGAGTGTTGCCGTGTGGCCACTGCTGCTGTTGAAGACCGTGTTCTGAATGGCGTCGAGCGAGGCCCGATTCGCATCGGGAAGACGGACACGAATGGTGTAAGGGCGGCCGTTAAGGATGAGGGGATCGTTGGTGGGCAGGCCATCGAGGATGGAAGTCGCGTCTTCGGCTACCTCGGTTGGGGTGAAGCCGAGGCGACCGGCGACGACGGGATCAATCTGAAAGCTGGTAGCGGGACCGCTGATGGTATTGTCGATGCCGTTCTGAATATCGACCACACCGGGAATCTTTCCGATCGCGTCGGCCACGCGCGGCGCCAGCTCTTGAAGAAGCTTCGTGTCTGGGGAGAATAGCTTAATCTGTATCGGCTCGGGCGAGTTGGAGAGATCGCCGATCATGTCTTGAAGCACCTGGGTGAACTCTACGTCTAGCTGAGGAACATCTGTCTTGATCTGCTGGCGAACATCGGCCATGATCTCGTCGATGCCGCGAGAGCGGTTTGGCTTGAGGCGGACGGTGAAGTCTCCTGTGTTTGCCTCGGTCACAGCGGCAAGGCCCATCTGCAGGCCTGTGCGTCGAGAGGTGATCTCAACCTCGGGCGTGTTGTGCAGAATCTGCTCGACGTGCAGCAGGACGCGGTTGGTCTCTGCGAGCGAGCTGCCCGCGGGCATGAGGTAATCGAGGACGAAGGCACCCTCATCCATGGCAGGAAGCAGGTCGGAGCCCAATGCGTTGTAGCTGAAGTACGCTCCGACGACGAGCAGGACGCAGATGCCGGCGAGTGCAAGCGGACGGGCCAGCGCCCAGGTGAGAGTTCGTTCGTGAACGTGGAAGACGCGGCGCATGATGCGGCCGTTCTCTTCGTGGCTCTCTGCTGCCACAGCGGTGGGTTCCCCGGACTCTTCCGAAAATGCTGTCAGTTCGGTTGAGGACGTGGTCCTTTTGGATTTGTGGAGCAGTGCAAGTGCGAGTGCCGGTGTCCATGTCAATGCAAGTGCGAGTGAGGTTAGCAGAGCAGCGGTCATGGTCGCAGCGAGTGCACGGAAGAAGCTGCCTGTAACGCCGGTGACGGAGATGAGCGGCAGAAAGACGACGACCGGCGTAATGGTGGAGAAGACCAGAGGTGTTGAGAGTTCGTGGAGTGCCTTTCGGACTGCCTCGATACGCGATTCGCCGGAATCACGATGCACCACGATGCCTTCGATGACTACGATGGCGTCGTCGATGACCAGACCGATGGCAGCGGCGAGGCCGCCGAGCGTCATCAGGTTGAAGCTCTCTCCGATTGTCCAGAGAAAAAGAATTGTAACCGCTACGGTAACAGGAATGACTAGCCCGGCGATCAGCGAAGAGGTCCAGTCGCGAAGGAAGAGGAAGAGGACGACGCAGGCGAGAAACAGGCCGATGAGAATAGCGTCGCGAACGCTGGCGATGCTCTCGCGAACAAGCTCAGACTGGTCGTAGAAGGGCTCAAGCCTGACTCCGGGTGGCAGCTTTGTTCGCAACGAGGCAACCTGATCCGCGACGGCATTGGCTACGGCTACAGTGTTGCTGAGGGGCTGACGAGCGATGTTGAGCAATACGGAAGGCTGGCCATTCGCCGTGACCATCGTATAGACGGGCATCGTGGAAGGCTCGACCGTCGCGACATCGGCGACGCGCACGGGGGTGCCTGAAGGGGTCGTCTTGACTACGAGGTTTCCTAGTTCGGCGGCGCTATGCGCCTGTGCACCAATGAGTCCGAGGACAAGCTGGTGGTTTGCCTCATAAAGACCGGGGGAGTCGATGATGTTCGACGCCTGTACGGCATTGACCAGATCCAGCAGTGTGACATTGGCAGTCTGCAACCGGGCCAGATTGGGGATGATGTGAAACTCCGGGACCTGTCCTCCCTGAACCGTAACGGTGCTGACTCCGTTGACGCGGTTCAGCGGCGGTTTGAGATCGTAGGTGGCAATCTCCCATAGGCGGGTCTGCGAGACGGTGTCTTTGCCGCGGTCGTCGGCGGTGAGCGCGTAGCCGAGAATTGGGAATGTAGCGAAGGTGAGACGGTTGGTGGTGATATGGGCGGTTGCGGGAAGCTCCTGCTGCACTTTGGCCAACGCGGCATCGGTGAGTTGGAGCGTGCGGTACATATCGACGTTCCAGTCGAAGAAGAGACTGATCTCCGCCGATCCGCGGCTGGTGGTGCTCCGCACAGTCTGTAAGCCGGGGACGCTGTTGATGGCGTCTTCAATGGGCTTGGTGATGGTGACCTGCATCTGTTCGACCGGCATAACGCCGTTGTCGATGCCGATGACGACACGCGGAAAATTCGTGTCGGGAAATACCGAAATCGGCACCTGAAAGGCGGCGTAGATTCCGGCGAAGGTCAGCAGGACAAGCGAAAAGAAGATTGCCTTGGCCGAGCGGGAGAGCCAGAAAGATGACTCGGCCTGAACATCGGAAAGATGGGAGGCAGAAGCGCTCATTTGTCGTCTGCATCCTTTCCAGCATTCGGCTTGTCCTCGGGCGCAGTGCCAATCTTTACCTTAGTGCCATCGTCGAGCGCATAGGCTCCGGTTGTAATCACCATGCCCGAGGCTGAGACGCCATCAAGTATCTGCGCGCTCTCCGATGTCTGAATGCCCAACGTGACTGTTCGCTTATGGGCGACGCCATCCGGCCCGATGACCATGACGAACTTCGACGAGTTATCCTGCGTCGTTTGAATTGCATCTGCCGGAACGATCAGAGCATTCGTTGCTGTTCTTCCGGTAATGGTCGTATGCACGGGGGTCCCGGCCCTGAACAAGCCCTTCGGGTTTTCGAGCCGCAGCCAGACTTCAACTGTCGTGCTGCCTGGATCGAGCGCGGGACTGATCAGCGATACTTTTGCGGGAACAGGATCTGCGACACCGGGGATAGTGACCGTAGCTGCTGCGCCCAACGAGAGTTGCTGCGCCTGCATCTGCGAGATGTGCAACTTTGCGAGCAGGGCAGAGGTATCCATGACTGTGATCACTGGAGTTCCAGCGGCCGCGGTCTCTCCTGCAAATAGAGGACGATCGGTGACTACGCCGCTGATGGGGCTACGGATCTCGGTGTAGCTTAACTGCGCTTCAGCACCGAGATATTTACCCTTGGCAGAGGCTAGCTGTCCCTGCGCGCTTTGCAAGGCGGCTTTGCCGGCTACCTGTTCGATGGCGTCGAGACTCTGCTTTGCGATGTCATATGCCGCCTGCGCTTGCACCAGTGCTGCCTTTGCGGTATCGAGATCGCGACCAGGGATGGCGCCTTGCGCGAAGAGCTGCGAACGCGCACTGACGATGCTCTGGTTCAGGTTGAGATTTGCTTTGGCCTGTGCGAGGTCGGTCTGTGCCTTGATGAGATTTGCAGGAACCTGCGCGCGCGTCTCAGTTGCATAGGCGCCTTGCGCGGCGGTGTAGGCTCCCTTGTTGTCGAGCGCGGCGGCCTGCAGGTCGTTATTTTCGAGGGTAACCAGAAGTTGTCCGGCTTTAACGTGAGCCCCGCGCTGGACGTAAAACTTCTTGACTGGTGCAGTAACTTTGGGCGAGATGGCAGCCTGTGCCAGCGGTGCCAGCGTGGCGTCGGCGGTGATCTGTTCTGAGATGCTCCCCGGTGTTGGATGGACCGCCTTGACGTACACCTCCGACGTGGGTGCCACCTCCTGCTTGTTGCAGCCAAGAGGAAGAAGAATGGCGACGATGAAGAATGCAAGCGCAGGAAGTGCGGATCGTGTGAGCGGAGTGGGCTTCATGGTGTTAGATCGTTCCTGTCAGAAGCTGGAGATTGGCAAGCGCCATATGGTAACGGGTGAGGCCATCTTCACGAGCAAGCTCCGCTGTGGCGAGCGAGTTTTCCGCATCGACAACCTCAAGCACGCTGGACTCCCCGGCAGTGTAGCGGAGGCGAGTGAGTCGCAGGCTCTCGGCCGCGGTCTTGACGCTGAGATCCAGAGATTCGAGCTGATCTCTTGCTGTTGCAGCTTCGGAGTAGAACTCGTCGAGCTGTGCGATTAGCTGGCGCTGGGTTGAGGTCAATGCAACGCGAGCGGCGTCTCGCATGATCTCGCTCTGCTTGACCTTATGCTGCGTCGAAAACCAATCCCATACTGGAATATCGAAAGTAGCGCTTGCCGAGTAGCCCAGGTTGCGAATGCCCTCCGGGTTCTTAGCGGCAAACTGTGCCGCGTCGATGCCGTAGGAATAGTTGAGCGCAAGATCGGGCAGATAAGCGGAACGAGCGGCGGTCACAGCCAAATCGCTCTGGTGAAGCGAGGCTAGAGCGCTCTGCAGCTCAGGGTTGTGATGAGCTGCCGCAGCTTCCACATCGGAGCGGGCAGGCAACGCTGGTGGTGCTGGATCTGTTGCCACCGTGTAGGGCGAGCGCGGGTCGGGAAAAAGCAAGACGCCGAGATCGAGCCGGGCCTTCTGGGCCAGCACAATGGCATCGGCCAGATCACGGTTGCGCTGTTGTTGTTGCAGTTGTGCTTTGACGACATCGGCGTGGGCGCTCTCGCGAGCGGACTCTCGCTGCTGGGTGAGCGTAACAAAGCTGTCAGCTTCGGCTGCAGCGCGTTTGGCGACGGTGACTTTATTCTCGGCAGCAAGTGAGGAATAAAAGAGACCGACGACGGTGGATACCAGTCCCCGGCGCGCGATCTCGAGGTTTGCCGCAGCGAGAGCGGCTGCAGCCGAGGCCTGGGACGCAGCCACGAACTGTTGCACGCCAATGGTCTCGCTTACGACTCCCTGGCTGGTGTACTCGTGTACTGCGTTGTTTGCGATAAAACGCGGCGATGCCGGTGTGCCGGGAGTGCTGCCGGCTGTGAGAGTACCGGTTCCTTGGGTGTAGAGATATTGATTGTGATAAGTGACACTCGGGAGCAAGGCCGAACGTGCGATCGATCGGTCAAGCTTGCTGACTCCACTTGCGGCCACAGCCGCGGCAAAGCCAGGCTCGTTTGCCTTCGCGCGGCTGATGGCTTCGTCCAGTGTGATCGTTGGAGCCGATGAGCTGGCAGGTGGAACGGTCTGCACCTGCTGCGCCGAAGCGGTAGCAGGTGCAGATGCCAGACAGATGCAGATCAAAGCTGTTTCAACTGCACGAATACGCATAAGAATCAGAAGAAGACCTCGCTACCGTCCTACGACGAGTACTGTGAAGCTGCCTGGAACAACGGCAGGGCGAGGGCGGGGATTATCCGCAGTCGCAGCCGGTCGTGGTCCAAACTCTGCCGTCACAAGATAGATGCGGCCTGTTCCAGAATCAAAGGACATCGTACGCGCGCCCTTTTGCGTGGCGAGATTCTGCAGTACCGGATAGGTATCTTTGCTCGCGTCGACGATCGTCAGCGTGCCGTCGCCATTCGATGAGAAGGTAAGCTTGTGTGCCGCGTCGTATGCTGCGGCGTCCGGGCCGTCCCCAATGGCAGGGTTCGCGAGCGTCTTGCCTGTATTGGCATCGGTCACGGCCATTGTCTTTCCATCGCAAACGGAGAAGAGCCGCCGCCCGGCCTTGTCGATCGCCAGGCCAGATGGGGATTCGCAGTTTGTCAGGGGCCACGTTGCGGTCAGCGTCTTTGTGTTTGCATCGAGCCGCACAATTGAGTTCTTGCTCTCGATGTTGTCGAAGACGACACCCTTCCCGTCGGCTACAGGAAACTCGGGCTTGCCGGGAAGCGCAATGGTTGCGACGACTTTCTGGGTTGCCGTATCGATGACGGAGACGTTGCTGCTACGGCCATTGAAGGCCCATACCGTTTTCGTAACCGGTTCGAATACGATTCCGTCAGGATTCGTTCCGACTGGAATGGATGTTACCTTTTGCAGGCTGGCGCGATCGAAGACGACCACCGTTCCGGCGCGGCCGTCGCTGATATAGCCATACTTGCCTATGCCGTCGAATGCGACTCCATGAATGCCCTGTAAATCCTGGATACTGCCGACGACCTTTCCGGTGCGCGTATCGAGAACCTCAACACGGGTTCCGTGCGTTACATAGAGACGGTGCGCGCCGGCATCAGTGGCCAGATAGTCCCAACCGCCCTCGCCGCCAATCGTCCATTTGCTCTGAACGCGATAAGGCTTCTGCGCAATTGCGGTCATTGGTGCCAGAAGGACGCAGGTAAAGGATGTGGCCAGCGCAACCTTTCCTAAACTTTCAAAGATGCGGTTAACACTTCTCGATGTCATAGAAGCTCCAGGAGCTCGGCAGGATCATCTGCCGGCGTGTTTACTATCGCAGCCCTACCTTAAGTAACGATGAAGGTACTGACAGGGAAGTGAACAGTGACAGTAGTACCACGGCCCAATTCACTGACAATGTCGATATTACCGTGCGCCCTGATGGTGATGGCTTTGCAGATGGCTAGGCCGAGCCCGGTGCCGCCCGTTTTGCGGCTACGCGAGGGATCGCTGCGGTAGAAGCGGTCGAAAACATGCGGCAGCATCTCCGGTTCAATACCGCTACCGTCATCTTCTACGCGAATATCCACACTATGGCGTCGAGTCTGCACGACGGCGCGTACTTCCGATCCCTCCGTGCTGTGTTGTAACGCATTCAAGATCAGGTTGGAGCACAGAAGCTGCAATTGCTCCGCAGCCACGTCTACTACAACAGCGTCGTCGCCGTCGATTGAGATGTGCATGCCTTTTTCCTGCGCTACCGTTGCGAGCTGTTCTCCTGCCGCGTAGACGCAATCGAGCAATTTCGTCGCATGGGAGACACTCTTTGACTCCTCCTGGCTCTCAACTCTCGCGAGCGTCAGCATCTTGGCGACGATCTCCTCCATTCGTTCGCAGTCAGCCTGGCAGCGTTCGAGCCCAGCCTCGTACTCCATCGCTGTTCTGTGCCGCATGGTCAGCAATTGCACCGAAGACTTTGCCACGGCAACGGCGGTCTTCAACTCATGGGCGGCATCGCTGACGAACTGATGCTGCTGTTGGAAGGAGCGCTTTAAGCCATGGAGAACCGTCTCCAGCGCGCCCGTAAGCGGGGCCAGTTCTTTGATTCCTCTTGCCTGTTCGGAGGGCGCGAACTCCCAGGAGTCTACCGATACTGTTGCTGCCGCAGCAGCGAGTTGACGCAGAGGCTCCAGGCCGCGATTGAGCAGCCAGAACATCAGCACGCCGCTGATCGCCAGCAGCAACAGGCTTGCCATTGCGTAGAACTCTACTGCATCTGTGATGACATCCCACACATGTTCTGTCTCTGACCCATAGATGACGGTAACGTGTCGCGGGATGCCGCCGCCCTTATCGCCGGGATCGACGATTCGTACACCATGTACCCGAATGGCGCGATAGTGTCTTCCGTTGATCTTTGCCCTGAAGATGCCGTCATCGTTCATATTCGGCGCGACGTCTCCCGAACCTCGCCAATTGCTGGAGCGTCCCAGAACTCGGCCGTTCGCATCGGTGACCTCATAGATGTCCCTGCTCGGAAGACTTCGCTCTGTCCCATCGAGCATCACATTGTCTCCCGCGTCTTCTGCATCCTGCACCGCGCCAAGCAGAGAGTACGCTCTTCCGCGCAGCATGATGTCGAATGCATGGAACTGCGTGTGTCGCTCGTAGGCCAGTGCGAGTCCGGTGATCGCCATTGCAGACAGCAATTCCACCAACAACACTGCGATCACCAGCCTTCGCGTCAGCGAATAGGGCCTCATTGGCTCTCCTGTCGGTCCATTACCATGCGATAGCCGCGCCCGCGAAGCGTCTCGATGCTTGGCTGTTGTGATGCTGCGTCCAGCTTGCGGCGCAAATTCGACACATGCGCCTCAATCACGTTGGAGTGGTGCTCCCAGTTGTAGTCGTACAGATGCTCTAACAACTCGCGCTTCGACACGATGACTCGAGGGCGATGAATCAGATACTCGAGGATGCGGTACTCCATCGGCGAAAGCTCTACTGCCTTGCCGGAGCGATACACCGTCTGCTCGACCGTATTCAGTTCGAGGTCGGCCAGTCGAAGCACTGGGCTGGCGACTCCTTTGCCGCGCCGGATCAGCGCTTTGGCGCGCGCGATTAACTCTCCCAGATCGAACGGCTTGCTTAGATAGTCATCGGCGCCCGCATTCAGAAGCTCGACGATCGAGGTGGCCTCCCCCTTTGCCGTCAGAATCAACACCGAGGTCCGGTCACCCTTCGTGCGAATCTTCTTCAATAGGCTGAGCCCATCCAGCTTTGGCAGCATCAGGTCCAGCACGATCAGGTCATAGCATTGGTTGCCCGCAAGATCCAGTCCGATTAAGCCGTCTTCGGCGTAATCGACCGCGAACCCCGGCCCATCGCGTAGTGCGGTGGCCACATTTTCCGCCAGCCGCCTCTCATCCTCTATTAACAAAACTCGCATGCGAGCATCATTCCACCATCGCAAACTTAAGCAAAGCTGAAGCTCCCGATGTAACTCTGTACACCGAACTTCATCTCACCAAACAGGGAACCGCTCCGTCTTAGTCTTCGTACACATATAAAGTGTTCGTGGCCAGTCCACGAGACGCGATAGACTCGATACGCCGTAGCACAGGAGCCCCATGCAGAATCGCATCCTCGGCACCACCATGCCAGTCCTTGAGTTTTCACTAGGCCCCAACGACGCCATCATCTCCGAGGCCGGCGAACTCTCCTGGATGTCCGCCTCCATCCAGATGACGACCCATACTCAGCACGCTGGCGGTGGCGGATTCTTCGGTGCCATTCGCCGTGTCGCTGGCGGCGGCTCGCTCTTTATGACCGAATATCGCGCTATCGGGGCAACGGGTGAGATCGCCTTTGCTACTCGCGTCCCTGGCCATATCCTTCCGGTTGAGGTCGCAGCAGGGCATGAATACATGGTCCATCGCCACGGCTTCCTCTGCGCTACATCGCAGATCGAACTTGGCGTCGGCTTTCAGCAATCGCTAGGCGCAGGAATCTTCGGCG